>JBATKF010000001.1:0-6425 GCA_049669185.1 Sedimenticolaceae bacterium
TTCTTGGATGCGAATGCCGGATCCATGTAGTCGGCCCGCGTCGGACCCATTCCGGTCACCTGCACAATCGCCTCCCCATCGGGTGTGGCCACGAAATGCGCCACGCCCGCCGGTTCGGTATAGAAACTCCCGGGGCCCAGGGCGATCAGTTTTGACGCGTCGTACTTGTCGCCCCATCCGATATACCAGGTCCCTTCGAGTACGGTATAGGTACGATCGTCCGGATGGCTGTGCGCCTGTACGATTCGACCCTTCGGAAACTGGACCCGATAGACATAGGGCCCGGCCTCGGTGCCTTTGCTGATGATCCTGGCCACGCCCAGGCCCGGAACCCTTGGATTCGGCTCCCATGTCAACTGACTGGGCGTCATCGTCATCCCGGATGCCGGAGAATCCCCGGCTACAGTAACCGACGATGCCAACAGCATCGAACTGAAAATCGTGAACATTTGGGTAGAACCTTTCATTTCTCTCTCCTCAAGATTGATGGTGATCCTGGCCTCTTCAGCAGAGGGCCATAGTGTCTTCGATGACCCCCGGCCCGGCACGGAGAGCAGGACCTCTGCCCACCCGTATGGCCCCCGTACAACCCAGCCACTTGATCGGTCTTGGAAACGATCCAGCGCGTGACTTTCGCTGCTTCGTTGATCACACTTATAGGGACCCGGGCACACCGGCGTCTCGACTGAATCGCGGAGGAAAGCAGACGAAATAACGACCAGACTTTTTATCTTGGATAATCAACCACTAACGGAGATGGTGCGATACTTGCGAGAGCGAGGAATCGCTCGGGGAAAAGGCAATGGAGCACAATGCGTTGGTCAAGGAGGGTCCCGATCATGGTTCGTTTCAACTCGGTGACTGGTGGATCGAACCGGCACTCGGGCGTATCAGCATCGCGGGCGAATCCCGCCGCCTGGAACCGCGAGTCATGGATGTCCTGGTCTATCTGGCGGCGCACCGGGGCGAAGTGGTCACACGCGAAGACCTGGAGCGCGCGGTATGGCACGGCGCTATCGTCGGTTATGACGCCGTCACCGGGAGCATCATCAAGCTGCGCAGGGCACTGGGCGACAATGCCCGCGATCCCCGCTACATCGAGACCATCTCCAAATCCGGCTATCGGCTGATTGCCGCTATGCCCCCGCCCGACGCCCCGATGGGTGAGGCGACTGCCGTTGACCTCAGCGATGGTCTTCCTGTTGAGGATGCGCGCAGCATTGCCAGCCCGCCGTTCCGGATTGGTATATGGACGAAATCCGCGTTGCTTATCGCGGCGATGGCCGCAGTGTTTGTGTTCGGTTGGCTGGCCTCTCCAGAGCCGGAGACCATCACCACGGGAGGGCCCACACCGCTCCTTGCACGCAGCGGTATCGCTGTGGTTCCGTTCGAGAATCTGACCGCGGAGTCCTCCCAGGACTATTTTTCAAACGGAATTACCGAAGATCTCATCACCGACCTGTCGAAGCTTTCCGGCCTGCGTGTCGTGGCGCGGAATTCGATCCTGGTCTACAAGGACAGCCCCAAGACGGACAGCCAGATCGGGGCCGAGGTCGGTGCGCGCTACATTGTGAGGGGCAGCGTGCAGCGGGCGGGAGGCCGCGTGCGCGTCAACGTGCGTCTGATCGACGCCGTGGAAAATCGTATCCGGTGGACTGAGCGTTACGACCGCAAGCTCGCTGACATATTCCAGATGCAGGACGACATCACCACCCGGGTGGTTTCCGCCCTGGAGGTCGAACTGTCGCCCGGCGAGCGCCAGCGGCTTACACGCCAGTACGCAGCCAGCATCGAGGCCTACGACGAGTTTCTGCGCGGGCTCGATCAGCTTGGCCGGCGATCCGGCTCGGCAAACGTTGAGGCTAAGACGCACTTCAGGAACGCGATACGACTCGAACCGCGCTTCGCCCGTGCGTATGCGGGCCTGGCGCAGGCCTACTCACAGGATGCGGTCTACGACCGTGGGCCGAGTGTGAAAGCCTCGCTCGACGAGGCCGAACTGTTGGCCCGCAAAGCGCTCGAAATCGACGAGAATATTCCACAGGTGCGCTTCGTGATCGGCATGGTGGAGATGTTCAAAGGAAATCTCGACGCGGCGACCGCCGAGGTGACCCGAGCCATCGACCTCAAACCCAGCTATGCCGACGGATACGGTCTGCTTGCGCGAATTCTGGATTTTTCGGGTCGGCCCGAGGAGGGCCTCGAGGCTCTGCGCCAGGCGATCAGCCTGAATCCACGTATACCCGCGATTTACCGGTTGGTCCATGGATCGCTGTTGTATCAGCAGGGCGCGTTGCAGGAGGCATTGCAGCAGTTACAGGAATCTGTCGCCGCCAATCCAAACCTGCTCTTGAGTCGCCTGTACCTGGCTGCAGTGTATTCCGCTGCCGGTCAGCTCGATGAGGCAGGATGGGAGGTCGAAGAGATTCTGGCTTTCAGCCCCAGCTTCACGCTCGCCTATCTGGATTACGGCTTCCCTATACGCGATCAGGAGCTGCGACAGCGTTTTGTCACCGACCTGCGGCGCGCTGGGCTACCTGACGACTAGCCCGAAAATCTCACCGGGCGAACGACCGTAATTGGAAAATTGGCTTTGCAACATGGTGTTAGGTTCAGACTTATGCTCTTGTGTGAATGACAGCCTGTTCTATGCGGGTTTTGGACCGATTTGGCCTTCGCATCTTGGGCGATCTTTCTCAAACCATAGCTACGGCTATGCTTTTTCAAACGATCACCCAACCTGCTTGGCCCTATCGCCCCAAAATCCCACATCCCGGTGAGATTTCCGGGCTAGCGGAAACGAGCGATAAGACTGCGTGTGTTGTCCCCGAAGCAAGCGTTGCAGCGCCATTGCGGCACTGCCGGGGCGGGCTGAGAGGGCAGGACCTGACGCCCGAATCCTGGTGATCAGGCCCCGTGCAGAAAGACCCACAGGGGCAGGGGAGCGATAGCCAGGGCGGTCACTGCGATGTAGGCCGGGAATCTGACGATCTTGCTCATGCCGGAGATCAGTCCAATGCCGCCACCTCCGCCGATAAGTGCGTTGCCGGGAAGATTCAATGCGGCGGCTATTGCCAGGTGGCGATGCCTGAGCAGAAACGGTACCAGTCTGGAGGGCGCCTTTGCGTACAGCAGCTCCAGCCTTGCCCGATGTCCGAGGGGTTCCAGCTCGGCGATCAGTTCGCTCGTCTTGAAAAGATGCAGCCAGCGGGAAAATCGATACACCAGCCGCGAGGGCACGGTTCTCCCGATAAGAAAGCTGATGGAAAGGGCCACCAGGGTGCAAAAGTACACCAATAGCGCCCCCTTGCTCCCCATCAGCAACATCAAGCCAAGACCCAACTCGATGCCTGGCATGAACGGCATGGCCATCAACAAAATGTATACCACCACGGCCCCCAGCAGGATGGCCTCGAGCATTGGCCCGTGACGAGGGAATATCTGAAAACTGACCTGATTTGCCATCCAGTGGCCGCCGGCACTCAACAGCAAGACGACCGCCAGGACCAATAGCAGCTTGAGGTACAAAGGCGGTCCGTGGCGCGCCACCTGGGTATCACGATCATCGGTGGATCTATTGCGCCGATTAGAGAGGAACCCCGATTTCATGGCTACCGTTACCGGAGTCTGTCATCTCTTTCGGGAGCCGCTGAACCAGTACTCCCGGCGGGTATCCCAATACCAGCGCTCCTTGGTCCACAGGAAGGTCATTTGCGCGGTATCACCAGTAACAACACCGTTCCAGGCGATCGTGCCGTGCGTGGGGCTGCGGGTCACGGCATGGAAGTGAATCGCGTCTCCGACTGCCGTCGCGGTGTAGTCTGCATCTCCAAAGTTGTAGGGTTCACAAGAAATCGAATGAAATCGCCCATTTTCGAAAACTATCTCTTCCTTCTCTTTAGGGTCCAGTGGGGAGCCCTTTTCGCCGTTGAAGCCGGAAAAGGCGAGCCCGTCGAGCAGGTGTGTCCGCTCGTCCGGTAACGCGCCTCTCATCGGGAACAGAAACAACACGACGATGAGCAGGCAGGGCACTTGCACTGGCTTCACCATGAAGGCCTCCTTGGCAGAAGTATAGGCGCCTTACCTCTGCTTATGGCCCAGATCTGTATGCCCGTTATCACTGCGGACGCCATTGCACAAGCAGCTTACTGGGTCTATAGGTTTAGTACTTACCCCTCCTTCATTTGCTCCCATACAAATCCTGATCGGTAGGTGTTGGGGACCTCTAATAATTCCGGGCAGATCAGATTGGTGATCAAAAAGGCTCGGATCAAGGCGCGAATCGCGCGTCATAGCTGGCTATTGCGAAGATTCGCAACGCAGAGCCGAGATTTTTTGGCGCCAAGATGGCTGATCGTGAATTGTTAGAGGTCCCCTGTTGTAAACGCTGCAACGCTGACCTATTGGCAATGACTGCCATGTCCTGTGGCAAACGTCTCGCGGTCGGCAACGCTACGTCACGGTAACGGAGACACCATGATGGACAGAATGCAATCGACTGCGGTGCCGCAGCGTACAGCGATCCAACGAAGAGTCATTCGCAGTGCCAAGGGGTTATCTGACCTACGAGACATAGGGGGTTCGTGATGAACTTATCTACCATGTGGCCCAGGCTTGTTCGCCTGTATCTGTTCTCCGTCGTGGTTTGTCTGGTTGGCGTCGTCAACACGGCGCTGGGAGGTGATGCTGACGCACTCCACGACGCCGCACTTGACGGCGATAGCAAACGAGTCTCCGCCTTGCTTGAAAGCGGTGTGGATGTGAACGCACGCACCGAGAGCGGAAGTTATGCATTGAACGGTGCCGCCGCGGCAAATGCGATCGAGATCATCGAGATGCTGCTCGCGCGTGGCGCCGATCCGAATGTTCAGAACGGTGAAGGCGACACACCGCTGATCTGTGCCACCAAGTACGCGGGTGGCAGCGCCGCGACCGTCAGAATCCTCGTTGAGGCCGGCACGGATATGTCGATCAAGGACGATAAGGGGATGACGGCCCTGGATCACGCGAAGGCACAGGGCGAGCAGGAGGCGATCGTCTTGCTTGCGGGATCGGGGAGTTGATTTAGCGCGAAGCCCGGACCGTTGGCGGGATTGTACCTGGCGTGCACCCAGCCGCGGTCTCTGCACGTCAGGTAAAAGGCCTCTCACATGCAAGTTTCTTGACTTCCGTCATATGGACAACGCGCCTTGGCGGCGGAATATTACCGAGTGCGGGAATCTCGCACGAAGGTAGACTCTTTAATCGAATTCTGTAAATCAAGCTTTGAAGCGGGAGGAAGACTTATGCGCAGATTCTCGAAAACCTTGATCGCAGGGGCCGTGCTAGGTTCCGCGCTGATGGCGGGTTCCGCCGGCGCATTCTGGAACAGCTGGGGCGGTGGACCTTGGGGTGGAGGCGGCCCCTGGTATGGCGGCGGTTACCCCTACTACGGCGGTTATGGCGGTTACCCCTACGGCGGTGGCTGGGGCGGTTACCCGTACGGCGGTGGCTGGGGTGGTTACCCCTACGGCGGTGGCTGGGGCGGTTACCCCTATGGTGGCTATGGCGGCTACCCCTACGGCGGCTATGGCGGTTACGGCGGCTACCCGTACTACGGCTCCTACGCCTATCCGACCACTACGACCACCAAGAAGTCGAGCAGCAAGACGAAGGCCGAGAAATAGTAGACGCTTCTGCCTCGAAGGCGCGCCTGCGGGCGCGCTTTTTTTCTGCGCTGCCCTTCAGTCTGTTGCAGTTTCCGGGACGTTCCCGCCGGACAGGGTCGACGGTCAGTACGGCTGTCCCGCGGGGTAGTTGTGCATCACCAGCTCCGGGTCCGCCGGCGGCGGCATGAACATGGGGTCTCCCAGCGGCCAGGGCGGCTCGGGCAGGCGCCCGGCGCGAAGGCTCGCCGCCGTCTGTTCCAGCCCGACGGCAGGACCCAGTGCGCCGGCCATCAGGGCCATTTTCACCAGACCCTCCTGCAGGGCCTGCGCCGCTGCAAAGTCGTCGTTCGCCGCCAGGCTGAGCGCCAATAGCTCGGCGTGCGGGGGACTCGGCTGAGCGTCGTATAGCTGCCTGGCGATCTCGAGTGATCGCGCGACGTCCCCGACCTCCGTCGAGTGCGCAAGCAGTCTGGCCAGGAGATACCGGAAAACCGGGGGCTCCGGGAACCGCCTGTCGAACGCCAGCAGCTTATCGCGCAATGCGGCATCGCTGGCGCCGGCGCGCAGCAGGGCGCCCCAGTAGTGCACGAACAACTGCATATCGGTGGCGCCCGAGGCGACCGCGCGTTCGAAAAGGGCGGCCGCGGCCGCGTAGTCCCCGCGGCGCAGGCTGAGATTCGCCAGGTAACTCAGCGCGCCCTCGTGTTCCGGGTCCATGGCGAGGACCTGGCGATAGCTGGCGATGGCGGACGCCGGTTCATCCGCGGCATCTTGCAC
>JBATKF010000002.1:0-3011 GCA_049669185.1 Sedimenticolaceae bacterium
GCGGAGATGGCGCTCGAGCTCCGCGACCTGGAGTTGGCCTATCAACGCGTTTCGGATGCCGCTCGCCCGTCTGCGGTAGTCGATATCAACCTGGACACGGAGTGCATGGGGCCTGAGCTGCGCGAGCGCCATTATCAGGCCAGGAAAAAAGTGACCCTGGCCGCCGGTCGCGAGGCAGAAAACAGCGGCGAAAAGCAGGCCCTGCAAAATGCCGTAGGTTTGTACATCGCAGGCGACAACCGTAAGGAAGTGACACGCCCCCCGCGGCAGAATAGTTGTCGCTTCAATAGCTCTGTAATCTAAGGGGGCGTCGAGTAGACAAACGGCCGGCTGTGCTTGTCGACGATCGGCAAATGGACGCTGGCGCCCATACGAGCCAGCTCGATACTCGTCCACCAGGCTTCATGGCTGATGCCTTTCGGGGGCGGCCGATGGCGCCCCTGGTCCCGGTGCAGGTAGCGCGGTTCGTCCGTTAAGAGCCTGCGATTCCGCGAGCAAGCTATGTTTGACAGCCCTCTCGGGTCAGGAAAAACGCTCCTGAGCGCTGCACCTGTCCAGCAAAAAACGAGAGCAAAGTATTTGTTTTTACAGTTTTATTGCATTTTTATTTCCGTTCTACGTCAGTTTTTGCTATTGTGGTCGTGGGAGGAACTCGATGAGGTCCGTTCGCCGAACGGTCGATGCTGGGGTCCGCCCGGAGGTGTGTGATGATATTTCCATTGATCGTGATGCTGTCCGGAATTACCACCTTGGGTATTGCAAGCGTAATTCTAGTTACCAAACGCTGATTCACCCCCGCCCGGTCGGCCGATAGGGCTTCCCCACTTCCGACGGGCGGGTTGGTAAAAGCATTTCGCGATCACTCCGGCGTTAAAGGTTCGGCGAGAACCTTCTCCTCGAAAACTCACAGTGCCGCGTCCGCTTTTACGGAACTGCTGTCGTTCGGGTCCGTGATGTGACCGGCAGCAGTGGGTCGACTTCGGTCATGTGACCAAATCGCTCAGGTGTTTGTACTGGAACTTCATTCTTGTCGGCCAATGGCGATTGCTCAACCGTGGCCTGTCCCCGAATACACTGAGGCGCATGAAGTCATTTCGTGGAGACGGCCTCACGATTATTACAGTTAGTTTACAATCCGGTGAACCACCGTTCAGCGTAGCGGCGAGGGTCGCGTTATCGTAAGTCCAGAAACGTGCAAGACCTGTTGATACTTCTCTTCCTCCTGATCCTGTCCGGGCTGTTTTCCGGCTCGGAAACCGCGCTAGTTTCTATATCTCTCGCCAGGGCGGAGGCCTTGAAGAGAGAAGGACGGGCCGGTTCGAGCGCCCTCTACTATCTCAAGACCAACCCCGCGCGCATGTTGATCACCATCTTGGTCGGCAATAACGTGGTCAACATCGGTGCGTCAGCCTTGGCGACGGTCATCGCCACCAGGCATTTAGGGCACATCGGGCCCGGCATCGCCGTGGGCGTGCTTACGATTCTCATTCTGATATTCGGGGAGATTACCCCGAAGAGCCTGGCGACCCGATATTCAGAACGCATCTCGCTTGCGATCGCGCCGGTGATGTATGGCTTCATGCGGGCTATCTACCCATTGGTCTGGGTCTTCGACAGATTCACGAACTGGGTGCAGCGTATGGCCGGCAAGGAGGGAGACCCGATGGTCACGGAGGCTGAACTCATCAGCATGCTGGAGCATGGCGAGGACGAAGGAACTATCGAGGCCGACGAGCGTGAGATGATCGAGCGGATCTTCTCTCTCAATGATCTGCGCGCCGCCGACGTCATGACCCCGATGCGCCGGGTGTTCAATCTGGATGGGCGCCGCACCTTGGCCGAGATCCTCCCCGAAGTGCTGCAGGAGCCCTATTCCCGCATCCCGATCTACGGCGAGAATTCCAACGAGATACTGAAGGTACTCTTCCTCCGGGACCTGTTGGAGGCAGTGGTAGCCGGCCGCATGGAGGCCCGCGCGATGGATATCGGGCGCAGCCCCCTTTTCGTTCCATCCAACAAGAAGATCGACCAGCTGCTACCGCTGCTTCGCAAGCACAAGCAACATATGGCAATCGTGGTCGACGAGACCGGTTACCTGGAAGGCGTGGTGACCCTGGAGGACTTGGTCGAAGAAGTCGTGGGCGAGATCTATGATGAGATAGACGCGCCGCCTGAACACTACATGTCCCTCTCCGACGGTGGGATCCTCGTCGGTGGTGATGTAGAACTCCGCGTCGTTGAGGAGTTCTTCAAGAGAGACTTGCCTGGCAAACCGACCGACACAGTCAGCCGCTGGATTCTGACCCACACGGCACGCATTCCGGAAAAGGGTGAGCGCCTATCGTTAGACGGAATAGAAATACGGGTCCATGATGCCTCTCAGCGGCGCATTCGCCAGGTAGTGCTGACGCGCGGCAGCAGGGATCCCCTCGCCGAAACGGGAGACCGCGCAGCCGATGACCAACACACGGAAGTCAGCGATGGCTGACCGCCGTTGCACTACTCCAGGTTGCTCACAAACGCTGCCCCGCAATCAATGCAGGTCTTGCCGGGGTAGGCCGAATAGGAGTTCGAGCAGTGCCTCAGGTGCGGTCGTCTTGAACGATGCTTCCTGAGGGTCCGATGCTGCTGCGACGGGGTGCACGCAGTGAATGACGGTGCCGGCGTAGCTGACACTACGTCAAACCGGCTGTAACGAGTGCGCCACGGCACAGCGAGCGAAACATAACAGCATCCGCTTGGCCCATTAGGCTCGGGTTACTTGAGGCCTATCTTCTCGGCGGCCGACTTGGTGTTGAGGCCGAGCAGGGAGTAAAGCGGGCAGACGCCGACGGTGGCGGTTGCGAGGAGGATCACGCCGATCCACCCTACCGGGTTCTGCAGCGCGAAGAAGACGTTGCCGATCAGCAGCACTCCGAGGACGGCGCGAATGATGCGATCGGTCTTTCCCATGTTGTATTTGAAGAGTTTCATTGGTTGGCTCCGGTTGTTGAACTGAATTCGCCTCGCTG
>JBATKF010000003.1:0-26728 GCA_049669185.1 Sedimenticolaceae bacterium
GCTGCAGATTCCGCCGCGGGCGCGACCACGGCCGGCCGGTCCGCCGACGCCTTGGCGGCGACCGGTTTGCCCCTATGCCTGCCCTTGCCATGTAGGTCGTCGAGCAACGCCTCGAACTCGTCGTCGCTGATTTCTTCCGCGGCGCCGGATGCCTCGGACGCCGGGCTCGCAACCGGCTGAACGTTGCCGTGCAGGGCATCCAGAAGGTCTTCGAACTCTTCCTCGTTGATCTCGTCACCGCTCGGTGCTGTGTCCAGCTCGCCAGAACCGGCGATGGCGTCATCGCCGGACACCGAGCCGACGGTTTCGGAGTGGGCGGGCCCGGTTTCGTTCACCTCGATGAGGCGTTCCAGGCGCTGCAGCAGATCTGGATCGGCCGGTTCCACCGATTCACCGGCGCGCAGCGCATCCATCATCGCGTTGACCTTATCCAGCGCCTGCAGGACCGCATCCATCAGATCCGACGTTAGGGCATGCTGGCCCTGGCGTAGGCTATTGAACACGTCTTCAGCGCAGTGGCAGGTCTCGACCAGCGGATCGATCCCGAGGAAACCGGCGCCGCCTTTGATGGTGTGAAAGCCGCGGAATATGGCATTGAGCAGCTCCGCGTCACCCGAGCGTTGCTCGAGATCGACCAGCTGTTCACCGAGCTGCTCGACGATCTCCGCGGCCTCTACCAGGAAGTCCTGCAGGATGTCGTCTTCTGCACTGAGGCCCATGAATCAGAACCCCAGGCTGGAGAGCAGTTCGTCGACGTCATCCTGACCGCTCACCAGGTCGCCCTGATCAAACCCGGGGACTGCTGGTCCCTGCGGCGCGGTATTCTTAAGCGCCCTATTCTGCCGCGTGGCACCGGTCACCGGTTGCCCCGCAAGACAGACCAGCTCGACGAGCTTGTCTTCGACATTGTTCACCAGGTCGATCACCTTGCGGATTACCTGACCGGTGATGTCCTGATAGGCCTGCGCCACCAGGACATCGGAGAGTTTTTCGTGCAGCACCTGGGTGTTGGTCTGGGTTACCGCGAGGAATCCCGAAAGCTCGCGGCTCAGGTCAAGATAGTCCCCGTTGGAGAGCTGCCGGAAATCCAGGGCGGCCCATTTTTCTGCGAGGTCGTGCGCATGGCTGCGCAACGAATTGGCCAGCGGCAGGCTGTCTTCGACTGCGCCAAGCGTGGCATTGGTGGCCTGCTCGGTGGTCGCGATGACGTAGCGCAGGCGCTGGGCGGCATCGGGCATTTCTTGTCGGGCGACGTCCTCCAGTCCCGCATCCAATACGAAGCTGTTGATGGAATCGTGCAGCTCGCGCGCCAGGCGCCCTACCTGCTGAAACAATACGCTGTCATGGAACCCGGCCAGTTGGGCAAGTACCGACATCGCCTCGTCTTGGCTACCGGTCTCGAGGTGGTCGGCCAGGGCTCGGGCCAACGCGACGTGGCCTTGCGCTGCGTCCAGGCTGTCTGAAATCTCCGCTTGCATCCCGATCTAAGCCGCAGCGCGTTCGAAAATCTTGCTGATCTTTTCTTCCAGTGTCCCGGCAGTGAATGGCTTTACCACATAGCCGTTGACACCGGCCTGTGCCGCCTCGACGATTTGCTCTCGTTTGGATTCCGCAGTAACCATCAGGACCGGGAGCCCGTTCAGCTTGTCATCCGCACGCACGGCCTTGAGCAGATCGAGCCCCTGCATACCGGGCATGTTCCAATCCGTGATCAGAAAATCGAAACCGCCGTCCTTCAACATCGGCAGCGCGGTCGTGCCGTCGTCGGCTTCCTGAGTGTTGGTATAACCGAGATCTCGCAGCAGGTTCTTGATAATCCGACGCATCGTGGAAAAGTCATCCACGATCAGGATTTTCATGCTCTTGTTCAAGGCAACCTCCGAACGTCAATCGAGGGGCAGGCGCATTCGCCCCGTGCTACCGGTTACCTCCGGATATCGGCACAACGATGAAAAACCGTAGGCGGTTTTTTCTGTTTTTCGCCGTTACAGCACGTCACCCGACAGCCATTCGGACAGCCGTGAACGCAGGCGCAGCGCAGCCTGGCTGTGGATCTGACAGACCCGCGACTCGCTGACGCCAAGCACCTGTCCGATCTCCCGCAGATTCAGTTCCTCGTCATAGTAGAGGGCGATTACCAGACGCTCGCGCTCCGGCAGACCGGCAATGGCATCGCGCAGCGCCTCGCGGAAATGACTCTTCTCCAGGCCACGTGCCGGACCGTCCTCGAACAGGTTGCGCGGTCGAGCCATGCTGCCCTCGGTCGGGACGACCTCGCCCACTTCGCTGAGCTCCTCATAGCTGAAGATGCGCGCACCGGAGGCGTCCTGAAGGACATGGTGATAATCTTCCAGCGACATCCCCAACGACTCCGCCACCTCTACGTCGCGTGCATCGCGGCCTTCCGAGTTCTCGATCTCACGCATGGCATCGGCGACCATGCGCGCCTTGCGGTGTACCGAGCGCGGCGTCCAGTCCGAACGACGGATTTCGTCGAGCATGGCGCCGCGAATGCGTATCCCCGCATAGGTCTCGAAGCTGGCCCCCTGGCTCGGATCGTAGTTTCGGCTGGCCTCGATCAGACCGATCATCCCGGCTTGGATCAGGTCCTCGGCCTGTACCGAAGGCGGCAGGCGATTCATCAGGTGGTAGGCGATTCGTTTGACCAGCGGCGCATGCCGCGTTACCAGGTCATCAAAACCCTGCTCCGGTGTCGCTCCATAAGTTGCAAGATTGCTCACAGCACCATCTCCCCATAGTCACTGGAATATTTGATCAGGCGTTCGACGAAGAACTGCACCTGGCCGTTTGCCCCACTGGGCTGCGGCCATGTCTCTATCTTTTTCGCCAGGTTGCGGAACACTTGGGCGACCCGACTGCGCGGGAACGCCTGCACGACGGGCCGCTGCGTCCGGACAGCCTTGCGCAGGCTGTCATCGAAGGGCACAGCACCCATGAATCCGAGGGTCACATCGAGGTAACGATCGGTTACGCGGCACATCTTGTTATAGAGTTCGCGCCCTTCCTGGGCGCTGCGCACCATGTTCGCGAGGATGCGGAAACGCTGGTGCCCATGATCTCGGTTGAGCAGCTTAATGATGGCGTAGGCATCGGTGATCGAAGCCGGTTCGTCACACACCACGACGACTATCTCGTGCGCCGCGCGTGAGAAACTCAGAACCGTATCGGAGATGCCGGCGGCGGTGTCGACGATCAGCAGATCGGTGTCGCAGGCGACTTCACTGAATGCGCGTATCAATCCGGTGTGCTCAGCCGGGCTGAGTTCGGCCAGCGCCTTCACCCCCGAGGCCCCGGGGATCACTTTGAGTCCCGACGGCCCCTCGATCAGCACCTCTTCGAGGGTGCGCTCGCCACGCATCACATGCGACAGGTCATACTGTGGATGCAGGCCGAGGACGACGTCGATATTGGCCAGGCCGAGGTCAGCATCCAGCAACAACACCTTCTGCCCCATCTCGGCCGCGGCCACGCCGAGGTTGACCGAGACATTGGTCTTGCCGACACCACCCTTGCCGCCGGTCACCGCGATCGCCCGGATCGGGCGCGGGTTGATCATTTCACGCAGCCCGCTGGCCTGATCGAGCCGGCTGTCAGACATTAGCATGCTGTTGTGCTCCGCCAAGTGCGAGGGCCAGGTAACCGGTGTCGAGCGCCATGGGGTTTTCGGCCAGCAGTTCGGCCGCACGCGTCACCAGCGAATGCGCCCTGGCCACCTGCAGGTCTTCGGGCACGCGCTGCCCGTCGGTGACGAACGCGGTCGGCAGGCCTGCCTGGATCAGCGCTGACAGCAGACTGCCGAGACTGGCGGCCTCGTCCAGCTTGGTGAGTACGCAGGCATTCGGGCGGAAGTCGTTTAACAGGCGCAGCGCGCGCTGCACCGCGGCCGCCTCGGTGGTCGCCGACAAGGTCAACAGGGTGGTTAGGCCAGCCCCGGCCGTCGCAAGGATATCGCGCTGGTCGGCGATGCGCTCATGCGCCGCCGTCATGCCGGCGGTATCGACCAGGATCAAACGGCGGTCGCCGAGCAGGTTCAGGGCCTCACGCATTTCATTCGCATCCGTCGCGGTGCGCACCGGCACGTTGAGGATGCGCGCATAGGTCTGCAGCTGATCGCGCGCGCCAATGCGGAAGTTGTCGGTCGTGATCAGGGCCACGTTGCGGTGGCCGTGACGCAGCGCAAAGCGTGCCGCGATCTTCGCGATGGTGGTGGTCTTGCCGACCCCTGTGGGCCCGACCAGTGCCACCACCCCGCCCCGGTCTAGGATCTCTGACTCGCACAGGCGGATCTCTTCGGCGAGCAGATAAAGCGCCTCGCGCCAGGCCTGCTCCGGTTCTTCGGTACCGCTGACCCGCTCGGCCAGGCGGCGCGCCAGCTCGGCATCCAGCCCCAGCGCCATCAGTCGGCCGAGCAGCGCCTGCGAGTGCGGCGCGCGCTGCCCCAGGTCGTACCAGCTCAGGCCGCTGAGTTCGGCCTGCATCCAGCGACGCAGGTTCTGCATCTCGCGCCGCATGTCGGCCAGGGCATCTTCGGGCAGCGCCGCCGGCTTGACGGCGGCAGTCTTGGTCGCTTGTGCGGCAACCGGCTGCCGGGAGGGGATGCGTTGATCGACGACGTCGGCGCTGTCGTCGTCGACCAGATCCACGGCGGCCGTCAGTTCGACACCACCATCGACCGATTTGTTGGAGAGTATGACGGCGTCTTCGCCGAGCGCCTCGCGAACCATGCGCAGGGCCTGCCGCATATCCTGCGCAACAAAACGCTTTATCTTCATGTCCAGCGGTCCTCACTCGTTGCCGGACCGCATCACGGTCCCTAGGCCTCTGTCGGATTCCGGCCGATAGTGCTGATCACCTTGATCTGGCGGTTATCGGGAATCTCGTTGTAGGAGAGGACGCGCATACCCGGCACACTGTGACGCGCGAACTTGGCCATCCAGGGACGAATCGCGGCGGCCACCAGCAGGACACTCTCCTCGCCGCTGAGCTCCTGTTGGCGAGCCGTGTCCTGCATGGCGCCCTGTAGCTGTTCAAGCATCCCTGGCTCGACGCCGGCACCGTCCTCTCCTGCGTTCACCAAGGTCTGCTGCAAAAGCCGTTCCAATCCTGGCTCGAGCACGATCACAGGAATTTCTCCTTTTGCGCCAATGGCTTGCTGAACGATAGAGCGAGAGAGTGCGACCCTGACTGCGGCCGTCAAAGCGCCGGCATCTTGACTTTTGGGGGCCTGCTCCGCCAGCGTTTCGGCGATCGTGCGCAGATCGCGGATCGGGACGCCCTCCTGCAACAGGTTCTGCAAGACGCGCAGGACCACCGCCAGCGGCAGCAGCTTAGGCACCAGATCCTCGACCAGCTTTGGCGCGATCTGCGCCAGGTTGTCGAGCAACTGCTGCACTTCGTCGTGACCGAGCAATTCATGCGCATGCGACTGCAGCAGTTCGCTCAGATGGGTCGCCACCACCGTGCTCGCATCCACCACGGTGTAACCCAGGGTCTGTGCCTGATCGCGCTGTGCCGCATCGATCCAGACTGCCTGCAGGCCGAACGCGGGATCGGTGGTCGGGGTCCCCTTGAGTTCGCCAAACACCTTACCGGGATTGATCGCTAGATCGCGATCGACAAATACCTCGGCCTCGCCGACCGGGACACCGTTGAGCGTGATGCGGTAGGCGTTCGGCGCCAGGTCCAGGTTGTCGCGAATGTGCACCGATTGCACCAGGAAGCCCAGCTCCTGCGAGAGCTTCTTGCGCACACCCTTGATGCGCGTCATCAGCTGCCCACCCTGCTCCCGGTCGACCAGCGGAATCAAGCGATAACCGACCTCGAGTCCGATCACATCGACCGGCTGGACGTCCTGCCAGGTAAGTTCCCGCACTTCGCCGGCATCCTCCGGCGTAGCCTGCTGCAGCGCGCTCTCGGCCGCGGCCGCCGGTGCGCTCTCGCGCCTGGCGATCAGGTAGGCCATACCGCCCACTGTGCCACCGAGCAGCAGAAAGACCAGATTCGGCATCCCCGGGATCATGCCCAGCATCAGCAAGATCGCCGCGGTAATCGCCAGCGCCCGCGGATTGTGGAGCAGCTGGGTGGAGACCTGGCTGCCGAGATCCTCGGCGCGCGAGACGCGGGTGACGATTATCGCTGCCGAGGTCGACAGCAGCAGTGACGGCAGCTGGGCGACCAGGCCGTCACCGATGGTCAACAGCGCGTAGAACCGCATCGCCGTGCCGAAGTCCAGATCATGCTGCCCCATGCCGATCGCCAGACCGCCGATGATGTTGATGATCAGGATCAGGATGCCGGCGACGGCATCACCGCGCACGAACTTCGAGGCACCATCCATCGCGCCGTAGAAATCGGCCTCGCGCCCAACTTCCTCACGGCGCAGGCGCGCCTCGGTCTGGTCGATCAACCCGGAGTTCAGATCAGCGTCGATTGCCATCTGCTTGCCCGGCATGGCATCCAGGGTGAAGCGCGCGGACACCTCGGACACCCGCCCGGCGCCCTTGGTCACCACGACAAAGTTGATGATCACCAGGATCGCGAAGACCACCAGGCCCACCGCGTAGTTGCCGCCGACCACGAACTCGCCGAACGCCTCGATCACCTTGCCGGCTGAATCGCCGCCGTTGTGTCCCTCGAGGAGCACGACGCGCGTGGACGCAACGTTCAACGCCAGACGCAGCAGTGTCGCTACGAGCAGCAGAGACGGGAACATCGTGAAATCCAATGGGCGCAGTGCATACACGGTAACGAGCAGCACCACCAGCGAGAGTGCGATATTGAAGGTGAAGAACAGGTCGAGCAGGAACGGCGGCAGCGGCAGCACCACCATCGCCAGCAGCATGAGAATGAGCAGCGGTGCCCCGAGTCCGCGTGCACCAACCTGCCGGAAGGCCCCCATCACCATTTCCATCAGCGCTTTCCTCCGTGCGAACCCGTGCCGCGGGTGTGCGTTCTGCGACCCGCGATGTTCGTGATCGCCTCAATCATGTTGATACTCCTTCGGCACTGGGTACTCCTGCGGCGGCGTCGGGATATCGCCACCCTCCGCCTGATAGGCCCGTAGCTGGAACACATACGCCAGCAGCTGCGCCACGGCGAGGAACAGCACGGCCGGTATCTGCTGACCGAGTTCGGTGTTGAAGTAGACGGCCCGCGCCAGCGTCGGTGCCTCGACGCGCGGGATGGCGTGGGCGTCCGCGATCTCACGGATGCTGGCAGCCACCAGATCCTTGCCCTTGGCAACGACGACCGGGGCATGCGATTCATCTGGGTTGTAGCGCAGGGCGACCGCATAGTGCGTCGGGTTGGTCACGATCACATCGGCTTTGGGCACCTCCTGCATCATCCTTCGCTGCGCCATCTCGCGCTGCATCTGTCGGATATGCGACTTCACCTCGGGCCGACCCTCGGTCTCCTTGAGTTCGTCGCGCACCTCCTGCTGGGTCATCTTCAGGTCGCGCTTGTACTGCCACAGCTGAAAGGGCACATCGATCAAGGCCATGATGATCAGCGTCGACGAAAGGATCAGCGACGACCAGGCCACCATGTCCATACCCGCAGCCAGCGACTGCTCGACGCTGAGGTCGCCCAGGCGCAGCAGATCGTCCGCCCACAGGCGCAGAAGTGCCACGGTTGCCGCAGCGATCAGGACGAACTTACCCAGTGACTTGAGCAACTCCATCAGTCCTTTGGCCGAGAATATGCGCTTCATACCCTTGATCGGGTCGAGCTTGGACAGCTTTGGCTGCATGGCCTCGAAACTGACGTTGAAGCCTCCCAATGCCACCGACGACAGCACCGCCGCGACGACCATGACGAGGAAGAACGGCACCAGCATGAACAGGGCATCACTTACTGCCTTCACCAGGTGCGCCAGCATCGCGTTGGTATCAAAGATGTCGCTGCGCCGCACCGCGAACTGCTCCACGAACAGTCGATTCAGACCGTTGGCCAGGGACGGCCCGAGGGCCATCAGGGATCCGACACCCAGCAGCGTGATTGCCATGGTGTTGAGTTCACGCGAGCGGGGGACCTGGCCTTTTTTGCGTGCATCAACGACCCGTTTACTGGTGGGGTCATGGGATTTTTCCTGGCCGTCTTGGTTCTCCGCCATCTCGGCTACCTCGTACCAAGTACCAGGGCAGAGTGCGCAAAGGCCTCGGTCACCAGGCCGCCAAAGCTGCTCATCACCTGCGGAATGGTCATCCAGATCAGCACGAAGCCCATCAGCAGCGTTATCGGAAATCCAATTGCGAAGATGTTTAACTGCGGTGCGGCGCGGGAGACCACACCCATGCCGATATTGACCAGCAGCAGCGAGATGATTACCGGCGTCGCCATCAGCACGCCGGCGGCGAACATGCGCGAAGCCCAGGAAACCAGCTCCCAGACACCCGCGCGGGTCAGGCCGTCGGTTGCGACCGGTAGTACGCTAAAGGTTTCCACGATCGCGCTGATCAGCACCAGGTGGCCGTTCAGCATCAAAAAGGCCAGCATCGCCAGGATCAGCCAGAATTGAGCAACAACCGGCACCTGCACCCCGTTCGTCGGGTCCATCATGCTGGCAAAGCCCAGACCCATGCTGTAGGCCATTGCCTGGCCGGCGAAGATCAAGGCGTTGAATGCCATCTGCAGTACGAAACCCAGTGCCACGCCGATCACAATCTGCTGCAACGCGATCAGCAAGGCATCAGTGCCGAACACCGAGACCACTGGCGCGGGCGGCAGCACCGGCTGTACGACCAAGGTTATCAGCACCGCCAGCAACAGCCGAAGGCGCACCGGAATCTGGCGAACGCTAAAGATCGGCGCCACCATCAGCATCGCGGCGATGCGCATTAGGGGCCAGAGAAATCCGGCCAGCCACTGACTGAGCTGCGCCTCGGTGAACTGCATCGCTAGCCTAGCCGATCATATAGGGAAGGTTTTCAATCAGGCGCGTGGTGAATCCGGTGATCTGTCGAATCATCCAGGGGCCGGCCGTCATCATGACCACGGCGATAATCATCAGCTTGGGCACAAAGCTCAGGGTCATCTCGTTGATTTGCGTCGCAGCCTGAAACATCGCGACCAACAGACCTACCGCCAGTGATGCCAGCAGGATCGGTGCCGCCAACAGAATGGTGACCTCCATCGCCTGGCGGCCGATATTCATTACGCTATCTGCATCCATCTTGCCTACCCCTAAACGTAGAAACTGGTTGCAAGCGTCCCCATTACCAGCGCCCAACCATCGACCAGGACGAACAGCATGATCTTGAACGGCAGGGAGATGATCAGCGGGGAAAGCATCATCATGCCCATCGACATCAACACGCTCGCCACGACGAGGTCGATCACCAGAAAAGGAATGAACAACAGGAAGCCAATCTGAAAAGCGGTCTTCAACTCACTGGTGGCAAACGCCGGCATCAGCAAGGTGAACGGCACGTCGGCTTCCTGCGCGAAAGTCTCCTGACCGGAGATTCGCGCGAACAAGGCAAGGTCGTCGTCGCGCGTCTGTGCCAGCATGAACTCGCGCACCGGAACCTTTGCGGCGTCGATCGCGGCCTGGGCTGACATCTCATCCGCCAGATAGGGTTCCAGGGCGAGCGTGTAGACCTCGCTCAGCACCGGACCCATGATAAAAAAAGTAAGGAACAGCGCGAGGCCGATCAGGATCTGGTTGGAAGGCGTCTGCGCCGTGCCCAAGGCCTGGCGCAGAATCGACAACACGATCACGATTCGGGTGAAAGAGGTCATCAGGATCAACGCTGCCGGCAGCATGCTCAAAGCTGTCATCATCAACAGCACCTGGATCGACAGCGTGTAGGTCTGCTGGCCGTCCGCGCCGGCCGTCACCGTTACTGCATCGATTCCCGGAGCCGCGATAGTCGCCTGGCTGAGCAACAAGCCGAGCAGCAACAACGGCGCCTTCATGCCTCGCTACCCGAGAGCTTGGGCGCGGCGGCTACGTCGAGCTGCTCTGCAAAGGTGGACTGCGGCACGGCGGCGTCGGGCAGGATCATCAGCGGCTGCACGCGCCCGGGCGCGACGCCAACCAGCAGCCTCTTGCCCTCTACCGACAGCAACACCGCCTTCTCGCGCGAGCCCAGGGAGACACCGCCGAGGATCTGCACCTGCCCCTTGCCGATACCCGGCAGCTGGATATAACGCTTCACCAACCAGGCCAGGCCTAGCATCAGGCCGAGGACGACCAACAGGCCAAGGCCGGTATCGATCAGGTTCGTCGTACTCAGCGGAGAGGGCGCCAGTTGCGCACGCGCCTCGTCCGTCGCTGCCGCAACCGCTTCGGCGGACACGAGCAGCAGGGTGCTGATCAGAGCCGTAAGGTTCATGTTCGCTGTCGCATCCTGAGGGTTATGTGGACTGGGCGCCTTCACTCGGCGTCAGACGTCACCTGCTGAGCTTCTTCACGCGGTCTGCCGGACTGACGATATCGGTCAGGCGAATCCCGAACTTTTCGTTGACTACGACCACCTCGCCCTGCGCGATCAGCGTGCCGTTGACCAGCACATCCATCGGTTCACCGGCGAGGCGATCGAGCTCCACCACCGAGCCTTGATTCAGCTGCAGCAGGTTGCGAATGTTGATGCGCGTACGGCCGATCTCCATCGAGATCGTAATCGGCACATCCAGGATCGCATCGATCTTGACATCACCGGATGCGGCGTCTCTGCCTTCGGGCTGCAATTCGTCGAAGCGTGCCGCTTGCGCCGCGCTGTCGTCGATAACATCGTCACCCGGCGCATGTTCTTCCAGTGCCGTGGTCCACTCGTCTGCCAACGCCTCGTCGGCACTCGCCTGTTCATCGCTCATTGCGTACCCCGTCCCGTCGTAGTCCGTTTCTGCGGCACCATATCGGTAGCGCGCTTCTGTTGTGGCCGCAGCAGGTCGTGCAGCTGGCGTGCGCTGCTGCGCTCGATCCATTCGGAAACCTTCACGGCATAACTGTTGTTGTGGACACCCAGCTCACCGCGGCAGATCGGCAGTTCCTCGACGCATACCTCGACGGTCTCGTTGACGTCGAGTGGGATGACATCGCCCACCTGCAGCCCGGCGATCACGCGCAGCGGCAGGGTCGCCTCGCCGAGGACGCTGCTGATCTCGACGGTGGCGCCCATCACCTCTTCGCGCATCGCCATTTCCCAGCGCTCATCGCGGTCGCCGCGGTCACTCTGAACGCCGGCATCGAGTAGCTCGCGGATCGGCTCGAGCATGGAATACGGCAGGCAGATGTAGAAATCACCGCCGCCGGACTCGAGGTCGACATTGAACGTGGTCACGACCACGACCTCGGACGGCGATACGATATTCGCAAACTGAGGATTGACCTCCGAAGAGAGGTACTCGAAGTCAATGTCCAGCACCGGCTGCCAGGCCTTCTTGAGGTCCTTGAAGGCGATACCGAGCAGCATCTGGACGACGCGCACCTCGGTCGGCGTGAAGTCCCGCCCCTCGATCTTGGTATGAAAACGTCCGTTGCCGCCGAAGAAACTGTCGACCACGCTGAACACCAGCTTGGGATCGAGCACGCACAGCGACTTGCCGCGCAGCGGCGATACCCGAGTAATGTTCAGGCTGGTCGGAACGAACAGGCTGTGCACGAACTCCGAAAACTTGAGCATCTGCACGCCCGAGACCGAGATGTCCGCGCCGCGGCGCAGCATATTGAACAGGCTGGTTCGGAAATAGCGCGCGAAGCGCTCGTTGATCATCTCCAGCGTCGGCAGACGCCCGCGCACGATCCGGTCCTGACTGGCGAAGTCATAGCGCCGCGCCTCGGCGGGATCCAAGACTTCGTCGCCGCCGGTCTCGACATCGCCGGTGTCGACGCCGTGCAGCAGCGCGTCGATCTCGTCCTGCGAGAGAAGGTCTGAGTTAGCCATAGCTATTGCATCACGAACTGGGTGAAGAACACGCCCTTGATCTGACCGGGCACCTTGAGCTCCTCCAGCTTGGTGCCGAGAAGGTCATGGATCGCCGCCTGGAGGCTCTCCTTGCCCTGCAGGGTCATCAGATCGGCCGCCTGCTGCTGCTCGAGCAGATTCAGCAGGTGGTGCCGAATCATCGGATCATTTGCCTGCAGGGTATCGGCCACGTTCGGGTTGTAGGTCATGACCTGGATGGCGACCTGCAGCATCTTCGCCGGACCGCCCGGCGGCAGATTGACCACGAAGGTCGGATCGAGTTTGAGATAGACCGGATCGCCCTGCTCGATCTCAGCCACCTCGGTTTCGTCCGCTTCTCCGTCGGCGCCCGCCTGCTCGGTGCCGGTGAAGACAAAATAGGCAGCGGCGCCGGCGCCGAGCGTGAGCAGCAGGACCCCGGCGGCAACAATAATGATCAGTTTCTTTCTGCCGCCGCCCGGCGCGTCACCCGCAATGTCTTTCTCGTCTGCCATGGATGTCATCCCCTGCCCCGCTACCGATGTGGACGGCCGCAACCGTGCTGCACCTGGGTTTGCAAACACCGTGCCAGGCAAGCAAGCCAAATTAACTGGAATATTTTCAGAGACTTAATAAAGACTCTGGCAGAGACGTCAGCCTTTTGACGATAAGGGGAAGACCGTCAGGGCAAAAAAATTGGCAGGCAGGCCGCACCCGACGCGGCGTTGACGGGAGACAGGCGGCGGCGAGCGCTAGCGCCGCAGAACCGTCAACCAGCGCCAGAAGTTCAGGAGACTGGCCAGTGACGCGGCGACATAGGTCCAGGCCGCGGCGCGCAGGATGCTGCGTGCCGCTGGGACTTGTTCCGCCTCCAGGTAACCCGCCTCCAGCACCGGGAGTGCCTTGCGAAAACTGGCATCCAGCTCGACTGGCAGGGTGACCAGCTGGACGACCACGCCGAAGCCCATGATCAGAAAAGCACCGAGCACGCTCACCAGGGCCGGCGACGGTGCATGCGCGAGCAGTGCCAGCAGCGGTGCGGCGAACAGCAGAAAGGAACCGATGCGCGCCGCCCAGACCGAGGAGACGGCGAGGCGCGAGCGCAGCTCAAACAGCGGTTCAGCACCGGCGTGCTGTAGTGCGTGGCCACACTCGTGTGCGGCAACGGTGATGGCCGTCAGGGTCTTGCCGTCGAATTTGTCCGGGGTGAGGCGCACGCAGCGCGCCGCAGGATCATAGTGATCACCGATATCGGTGCGCTCGACACCGACATCGTCCAGATTGAAGCGCGTCAATAGATGGCGCGCCAGTTCACCGCCGGTACCCGGAAAGTTCTTCTCCGGTTGTCGGTTGTAGCGCGCCAGCACGCGCTGCACCCAATACTGGGGCAGTACTACCGCCGCAACCAGCAGTAACGCGATCAACAGGTACGCCATTCAAGCACCCACGGCCTTGGCCTCGCGCTCACCCACGGCCACATCCACCTTGGCCAGCAACCAGCCGCCGGCCACGAACAGGATCAGCACGCTCAGAATGCCGGTGCGCGCACTGTCCGTGAGCACGGCAACCCAGCCCACCAGCAGTGGGCCGACCACGGCCGCAAATTTTCCCATCATGTTGTAGAGACCAAACAGGCGACCAGCATGTTCCGCAGGGATCAGACGGGCGTACAGGGCACGGCTCATCGACTGGATGCCGCCCTGGACCAGTCCGATCACTACGGCAAGCCCGTAGAACTCCCAGCTCGCGGTCATTCGCCAGGCCCAGAACACCGCCAGCACATAGACCAAGAGGGTCAGCCAGATCGCCCGCTTGGCGCCGATGCGATCGCCAATCCAGCCGAAGGCGATCGCTGCCGGGAAGCCGACGAACTGCGTGATCAACAACGCGGTCAGCAGGCTTTCGGCGGCAAAACCGAGCGACAGGCCATAGTCCACCGCCATGCGAACAATGGTGTCTACCCCGTCGATATAGCACCAGTACGCGAGCAGGAACAGAAACGCCATGCGCAGTCGCCGCAGCAGCCGCCAGGTCTCACGCAGCTCCCGCAGGGCTATGCCCATACCCCGCGTAGAGATCTGCCCCCGCGGACGCGGGACCTCGTGCACGAAGAACACCACCGGCAGCGAAAACACCGCCCACCACACGGCAACCATCAGGAACGCCAGGCGCACTGCCTCGGACTTGCCGGCCAGGCCGAAGGCCTCCGGGTAGAGAACCATCAGCACATTCACCGCGAACAGCAGGCCGCCACCCAGGTAGCCCAACGCAAAGCCCAGTGCTGAGACCCGCTCCAGCTCGCTCTTGTCGGCGACATCCAGCAGCATCGCGTCGTAGGTGACGTTTCCGCCGGCAAATCCAATTACGCCGAGCACATACATACCGGCGGCCACCAGCCAGTAGCCCTCAGCGACCAAAAACAGACCCGCGCTCATCAACGCGCCCAGCATGGCGAATAGCAGCAACAGCCCTTTCTTGTGGCCACTGCGGTCAGCGATCACCCCCAGCAGCGGCGCCAGCAGCACTACCAACAGGGAGGCCAGCGCATTGGCGGTGCCCAGACGCACCGTACTCTCGGTCGCCGACATCCCGGTCGCCCAGTAGGACTTGAAGAACACCGGAAAAAAGCCGGCCATCACAGTCGTCGCGAATGCGGAATTGGCCCAGTCATACAGCGCCCAGGACCACTGCGCACGCCTCTTAGTCTGCACGGCGGTTGCGCCCATCAGCTCTTGATGCCCACACCGCGGGCTAGCAGCCACATCGCAACGCTGCCGAGGGCAAGGATGAAACCTACGATGATGATGAACGCCTGCCACATGGCGATGTCGCTCACACCCAGCAGGCCGTAGCGAAACGCGTTGACCATGTACAGCACCGGATTGATCAGCGACGCCCGCTGCCAGAATTCGGGAAGCATGCTGATCGAATAGAACACACCGCCAAGATAGGTCAGCGGTGTGAGCACGAAGGTCGGCACGATCGAAATATCGTCGAAGCTGTTGGCGTAAACGGCATTGATGAAACCAGCCGTGGCGAACAGGATCGAGGTGAGCACGAATACCGCCAGGGTCACCAGATAGCTGTGCACGTTCAGCTCGGTGAAGAACAGGGAAACCGCAGTCACTACGATGCCGACCACGACCCCGCGCGCCACCCCGCCGGCAACATAGCCGGCCAAAATGATAAAGTTCGGCAGCGGCGCAATCAGCAGCTCTTCGATATTGTGCTGGAACTTGCTGCTGTAAAAACTCGACACCACGTTCGCGTAGCTGTTCGATATCACCGACATCAGTATCAGCCCGGGGACGATAAAATCGACATAGCGGAAACCCTCCATGTCGCCGATCTGCGCGCCGATCAATTTACCGAAGATGATGAAATAGAGCGCCATGGTGATCGCTGGAGGCAGCACCGTCTGCACCCAAATCCGGCTAAAGCGCAAGATCTCTTTGGTGACGATGGTCTTGAAGGCCACCCAGTAGAGCGTCATATCGCTCATCCGGCATGGTCCCCGAGCTCGACTCCGGTGCGCACCATGTCCATGAAAAGCTGCTCCAGGCGATTCTGTTTATTGCGCAGACTAAGCACCTCGATATTGCGCTCTGCCAGCGCCACGAACAATGCATTCAGACCACGCTCCCGCGTCACCGAGACCTCGAGCGTCGTACCGTCGATGCGTGAGATGGCGAAGCCGGGGATGTCGTCGAGGACCGCAAGTTCGTCACGCACGTCCAATACGAACGTCTCAGTGTGCAGGCGGCGCAACAGCTCGTTCATCCTGGCTCGCTCCGCAATGCGGCCATGGTTGATGATCGCAATGTTCCGGCACAGGCTCTCTGCCTCTTCCAGATAGTGTGTGGTGAGGATGATGGTGGTGCCAGCGGCATTGGTCTCGCGAAGGAAGTCCCACATCGATCGCCGGATCTCGATATCCACGCCGGCAGTGGGCTCGTCGAGAATCAACAGACGCGGCCCATGCACCAGCGCCCGGGCGATCATCAAGCGGCGCTTCATGCCGCCCGACAACTCCCGTGCCTGAGCGTTGCGCTTGCCCCAGAGATCAAGCTGCTTCAGTGATGCCTCGGCCCGCTGATAGGCCTCCCGGCGCGCAATGCCATAGTACCCGGCCTGGTTGACTACGATCTCGACGACGGGTTCGAACTGGTTGAAATTGAACTCCTGCGGCACCAGACCGATGCAGGATTTTACCGCCGACGGCTCGCGGTCGAGATCATGACCGAACACCCTGACCTGGCCATCGCTCTTATTCACCAGCGAGCTGATGATGCCGATCGCGGTCGACTTGCCAGCACCGTTGGGCCCCAGCAGGGCGAAGAAATCGCCCTCGTCGACGGCCAGATCGATGCCGCACAGAGCCTCCGGGCCGTTGCGGTAGGTCTTGCGAAGATTGTGGATCTCAAGCGCCTTCATCAATCGGTCCAGGGCTTATCGGTCGCACATGATAGCGCGGCGGATACAATGATCGACGCGAATCGCGTCGCCATCTCCTCGGCAAGGCGGCTTGGGCGCCTCCGTCGCGTTTTCACTCGTCGAGGTCTGGGCGGTCGGCGTATTCGGCCAGGGCCTCGGGATTGAGCAGCGCCTCGGTGTTGGCCACCGTGCGGTGCTCTATGGTATCGCGCACTGCGATCTCGGAGATCTTGCCGCTGCGGGTGCGCGGGATATCTTTGACCTGCAGGATCTTGGCCGGCACATGTCGTGGACTGGCATTTTCACGCAGCACCTTGCAGATGGCATCGCGCAGCCTGTCATCGAGCCGTGCGCCCTCGATCAAGACGACGAACAACACAACGCGCACGTCGTCGTCCCAGCGCTGCCCCACGCAGATGCTCTCGCGGATCTGCGGCAGGCGTTCCACCTGCCGGTAGATCTCGGCGGTGCCGATACGCACGCCGCCGGGATTGAGCACCGCGTCGGAGCGCCCCTCGATGAGCAACCCACCGTCGTCGGTCAATACCGTCCAGTCGCCATGCGTCCAGACGCCGGGGAAGTGCTCGAAGTAGGCGCTGCGGTAACGGCTTCCGTCGGGGTCCGCCCAGAAGCCGACCGGCATGCTCGGGAACGGCCGCGTGCAGACCAGTTCGCCCGGCGCATTGCGCAGGCTGCGGCCCGCACTGTCGAACACGTCGACCGCCATACCCAGGCCACGGCACTGGAGTTCACCACGGCGCACCGGCAGCAGCGGGTTGCCGAGTGCGAAACACGACACAATGTCGGTTCCACCCGAGATCGAGCTGATCTGCACCCCCGGCTTTATGTCGCGCGAAAGATAGTCGAACGACTCGGGCGCCAGCGGCGAACCCGTCGACAGCACCAGGCGCAGCGCGTCGAGGGCCAGGTGGCCGGCCGTGACGACACCGGCCTTCTCCTGTGCAGAGAGGTATTTCGCACTGGTGCCGAACACCGACACACCCAGCGCGTCGGCCATGTGCCATAGGCTGTCTGGCGCAGGATACAGCGGATTGCCGTCGAACAGCACCAGGGTGGCGCCGCTGGCCAGGCCAGACACCAGCCAGTTCCACATCATCCAGCCGCAGGTGGTGAAGTAGAACAAGCGATCCTCGCGCCGCAGGTCGCAGTGCAGCCGATGCTCCTTGAGATGCTGCAGCAGCGTCCCGCCGGCGCCATGCACGATGCATTTCGGTTTGCCCGTGGTGCCCGAAGAGAACAGGATATACAGTGGATGATCGAACGGCAGCTGAGCAAAGGGCGGCAGCGGCAGATCGTTGGCCAGCAGACTGTCCCAGTCCAGCGCATCGCGCAGCGGCCCAGTCCCCTGCCAGGGGATCAACAGCACAGGTCCACAACCCGCCGGTAGGCCGGTATGCACCGCTCGCACCTTGTCGCGCAGGTCGATCAAACGCCCCTTGAAACGATAACCGTCAGCGGCAATCAACAGTTTCGGCTCGATCTGTCCGAAGCGGTCCAGGATGCCCTGGACGCCGAAATCGGGCGAGCAGGAGGACCACACCGCACCCAGCCAGGTGCTGGCGAGCATCCCGATCACGGCCTGCGGGATATTGGGCATTACGGCCGCGACGCGGTCGCCCGGACCGATACCCAGGCCGTGCAGGGCCGCGGCCAAGCGCGCACTGTGCGCGAACAGCTCGCGATAACTCAGGCGCTGTTCGCTGCCGTCCTCGCCGTGGAACACGATCGCCAGGTTCTGGTCGCGAAAGCGCAGCAGATTCTCGGCGAAATTGAGCCGCGCGCCGACGAACCAGCGCGCGCCCGGCATCGCATCGGGAGACTCCAGGGCCAGGTCCCAGTCGCGACTGGCGATCACCTCGGTGAAGCGCCACAGTTCGCTCCAGAATTCGGCCGAGTGATCCACCGACCATTGCCACAGCGACTGATAGTCGCCGGGACCCGGTGCCTGCGCTATGCCGAGCCGACGCATGAATGCCGCCATCTGGCTGGACTGCGCGAGACCGCGGCTCGGCTGCCAGATCACCGGGTGCTCCTCTTCCGCCGTGCCTCCGCGCATATACCCATCCCCCGCCAATTCCGTTCTACTGTATGCAAGTAAAGCAACTGTATCCAAGGAAGCCGCCATGCCCATCAGCCAACCACGCTCTCCGGAGGTCTATCTCAACTTGAACATCCGAGGTATGGGACCCTCCGCGACCCTGGCGATCAACGAACGTTCACGCCAGCTGGCCGCGCAAGGTCAGCGCATCTATCGCCTGGGGCTGGGGCAGTCGCCGTTTCCGGTGCCAGGCCATGTGCAACAGTGCCTGCGCGACAACGCCCACCAGAAGGATTACCTGTCGGTAAAGGGACTGCCCGCGCTGCGCCAGACGGTTGTCGACTGGTTGCGACGCAGCGAGGGCCTGGACTTCTTGCCAGAGAATGTGCTGGTCGGGCCGGGCACCAAGGAACTGATGTTCCTGGTCCAACTCGCGTACTACGGCGACCTGGTGATTCCCTCGCCCTCATGGGTCTCTTACGCCCCACAGGCGCGCATCATCGGCCGCCATATCCACTGGCTTCGAACGCGTCCGGAGACCGGCCTGGGCGTGGAACCCGAGGCGCTCGAGGCACTGTGCGCAAGGGATCCGGATCGCCCGCGCCTGCTGATCCTGAACTCGCCGAGCAACCCGACCGGATTGTGTTACGACGCCGGACAGCTGCAGGCCATCGCCGAGGTGCTGCGCAAGTATCGTGTGTTGGCCCTGTCGGACGAGATCTACAGCGGCACCCATTACACCGGCGGGCATGTCTCGCTGGCACGCTACTACCCGGAAGGCACCATCATCAGTAACGGCTTGAGCAAGTGGTGCGGTGCGGGCGGCTGGCGCCTGGGTTTCTTCGTCTTCCCGCAGAGCCTGGGCTGGCTGGCCGACGCCATGGCTGCCGTGGCCAGTGAGACCTTCACCTCGACCAGTGCCCCGATCCAATACGCCGCAGTGACCGCACTGGAGGCCCGGCCTGAGATGGATGACTATCTGGACCTGAGCCGGCAGGTCCTCGCCGCGCTGGCGGAACATGCCTATCTGACACTGTCGGGTGTCGGCGCGGAACTTCACCGCGCCGCCGGTGGTTTCTATCTGTTCCCGCGCTTCGAGACGCACCGCGCCGGTCTCGCGGCACGGGGTATCGAGACCGGCGGGGAGTTCTGCGAGCGCCTGCTCGAGGAGACAGGCGTCGCGACACTGCCCGGCAGCTGCTTCGGGCGCCCCGAAAAGGAACTTTCTCTGCGCCTGGCGTTTGTCGATTTCGACGGCGAGGCCGCCCTGGCCAAGGCGGCAACGGAGGGCGTGGATGAGGCCTTCGTGAAGACGCATTGCCCGCGCGTGACGACCGCGATCGAGCGCATGGCCGAGTGGGTGGATACATGAAAGGCACGCGACGACCTGCGACGACGGTGCCTTGACGTAGAATGCAGCGCTTTGGCGGAGCCGCGCGTGGAACCCCTTGCCCTCGATACCCTGATGTTGCTGGTCGCCGTCGCCTGCCTGGCCGGCATGATCGACGCCATCGCCGGCGGCGGCGGGCTGCTGGCGTTGCCGGCAATCCTATGGGCGGGGCTGCCGCCGATACAGGCGCTGGCGACCAACAAGCTGCAGGGCAGCTTTGGCACCCTGACCGCCTCGTACAACTACTGGCGACGTGGCGAGATCGATGTCAAGCGTCTGCGCATTCCGATTCTGATGACCTTCGTCGGTTCGGCATCGGGCACCCTGGTTGTGCAGCGCGTTTCGTCGACGCTGCTCGACCAAGTGGTCCCCGCACTGTTGATCGCTTTCGCACTGTATTTTCTGTTCTCCCCGCGGATCGGTGACGACGATGCCCATCACCGCATCAGCCATGGGCTGTTCGGTCTGTTGATCGGCTTCGGCATCGGCTTCTACGACGGCTTCTTTGGACCCGGCACCGGCAGCTTCTTCGCCGCGGCCTTCGTGCTGCTGCTCGGCTACAACCTGCGTCGCGCCACCGCTGGCACCAAGATCCTCAACTTCACCAGCAATATCGCCTCGCTGGTGTTCTTTGCGATGGCTGGACAGGTCGTCTGGCACATCGGCCTGCCGATGGGGCTGGCACAGATGGTCGGCGCCTGGATTGGCTCGCACCTGGTGATCCGTCACGGCACGCGGCTGATACGGCCGCTGCTGGTTGCGGTCTCGCTGGCGATATCGCTCAAGCTGTTGTTGAGCGATTGAGCCGATCTAATAAGATCCGGGGCAATTCGCGCGCCGCACCGCACGAAGCATCCCTGAAAGTACTCCGCCCTTGAGTCAACGATATTGGCGCAGGTACCACCACTCGAACGCCCGCTTGGCCCAGTGGAAACCGACAAAGGACGGGGTGACGATATTCCTGTTCGGCGTCCGGGTCACCAGCAGCCCGCTGTTGCGCGAGTCGACGATGCAGATCAGCTCGGACTTGAAGGTGTGGCTGGGCCGCTGGCCCTGAAAATCCCCCATTAGATTGGCCACTGCCGCTTCGGCCTGCAGATCCGCCATATGGGCCTGCTTGGGCATCCACTCCGGACCCGGGAAGCTGCCTGAATCGCCGGCCACATAGACTTTGTCCCAGCCCTCGACCTGACAATACTGATCGGCCTTGATCATGCCGCCCGGGGAGCGCGGCAGATCGGTATTGTCGAACCACTGATTACCCGTCATGCCAGGCATGAACAGGATCAGGTCGGCGTCGAATTCGGCACCCTCGGTGATTACCTTGTTGGCCTCGAATGCCTTGAGCTTGTATCCGAGGTAGGTCTTTATGTCGCGCTTGGCCATTTCTCGCAACAGCCCCTCTACCGCCTTCGGCCCAAGCCGCTGACCGGGTTTCTCCGCCGGGGTGAAGAATGCCAGCTTGAATCTGTCACGCCGCCCTTGCTTGCGCAGCCAGGAATCGATACCAAATAGGAACTCGAACACCGGCCCGCCGCGCATCGCCGCGGGTTCCTTGGGATTGCCGGCAAATCCGAACGCCAGCGTGCCACCGTCCATCTCGGCGAGACGGTCGCGCACCTTCGCGATCACTTCCACCCCACCACACGGCAGATAGGAGTGTTCGATACCCGGCAGCTTGCGAAGAAAACGGCCGCCGCAGGCGATGATCAGGCCGTCGTTCGACACCTCGCCCTGGTCGGTGACCACCACCCGCCCGGCATCGCGCAGCCCCTGGGCCGAGGATTGGTGAAAGGTCACCCCCATGCGATCAAAAAACCCGCTCAGCGGAATCACCAGATCCTCGGGCCGGCGCAGGCCGGTGGGAATCCAGATAGTGCCCGGGTAGTAGACAAATGACGGCTGCGGCGCGATCACATCGATCCCGAGGCTGGCATCCGCGGCACGCAGCTTGCGAACGGCAGTTAGCGCGCCAAACCCGGCGCCGATAACGGTGACTCGTGGCATCTGCAAGTCTCTCCTCGACTGCGTGGACTCGCATTCTAAGGCCGCAGCAACGAGATGTCAGACACAGGATATCTGCAGGTCCTTGGGAAATGACCGGGTTGCCAGTATTCTTGCGGCACGCAGCTGCAACGAATGGACGCTCATGACTGACACCGATCCCGGCTTCCTGGGAACATTAACGGATATCTCGGGCGGTCGATTCATCGCCCGACTGCAAGACCACAACGACACCTTCCGCGCCTATCGGGATATCGGGTCGGAGTCGATCGCCGTCGGTCAGGTGGGGAGCTACGTAATCGCCAAGGGCAAGCACGAACAGGTGCTGTGTCAGGTGATACGTGCCTGGGAGGAGTCGCGCGAGCACGATACGGAGAGGCTGTTGCACCTGTTGCCACTGGGTGAAGTGACCGGTGACGGGCGCTTTTTCCGCGGCGTCGGACGCTATCCGCCGCTGCAGACGCCGGTCTATGTCGCCGAAGGTTCCCAGCTCGAGACCATGTTCGATGCCGTTCGCCGCTATGGCCTGCACATCGGGCGACTTAGCCAGCGTGCTGAGCTTCGCGTCTACGTGGAACCGAATCTGCTGTTCAACCGCCATCTCGCAGTGCTGGGACAGTCTGGTTCAGGCAAATCGTGGGCGGTGAGCAGCCTTTTACAACGTACCGTCAAGCTGATGCCCAAGGCGCATATCGTCCTGTTGGACCTGCACGGCGAATACGGCTGGCGCGACGAAAAGGGTGTATTCCACAGCGCCTTTCCGGTCGATATGGTGCGTCATGTCGATGCCCGCAGCCTGGAGATACCCTACTGGCTGCTGACCTACAGCGAACTGGTGGACCTGCTGATCGATCGCACCGATCCAAACGCCTCGCTGCAAGTGTCGTTTTTGCGCGAGGTGCTGCACACCTTGCGCAAGAAGGGCAACGAATACCTGGGCATCGACCGCTTGTCGGTCGACTCACCGGTGTTCTTCTCGCTGAAAGACATGTATGTGCATTTCAAGCAGGCCAACGAACAGCAGTTCGATTTCGGCAAATCCAAGGGCCCGCTATTCGGCGCGTTCGACGAATTCCTTGTGCGTTTCCAGGCGATGTTCAACGACTCGCGCTACGACTTTCTGTTTCGCCCGCGACGACGGCTCAAATCACCCGACCTCGAGGGCCTGTTGCGTGACTTTATCGGCCTGGGTGAACCGAAGCGGCAGATTACCGTGATCGATCTCAGCGCCGTGCCACACGACGTGCGGCCCACGGTGTCCTCGCAAATCGGCCGGCTGGCGTTCGAGTTCAACTACTGGAATCCGCAACGGCGCGAGTTTCCGATCCTGCTGGTGTGCGAAGAGGCGCATCAGTACATACCGCGCGAGACGGACCTACAGCACCAAGGCAGCCGGCGGGCAATGGAACGGATCGCGAAAGAGGGCCGAAAATACGGCGTCGGGCTGTGCGTGGTAAGTCAGCGCCCCACCGAACTGTCCGAGACGGTGCTGTCCCAGTGCAGCAATTTCCTCTGCCTGCGCACTACCAATCCCGAAGACCAGCAGTACATCCGCAAGCTGATGCCCGAGGGTGAGCAGGACCTGGCCGACGTCTTGACCACACTGCGCCGTGGCGAGGCCTTGGCAGTGGGTGAGGCCATCCCCTTGCCAACCCGTGTCCGTTTGTATCCCCCCGATCCGGCGCCCGAGAGCAGCGATGCGCCGGTCGCCGACAGCTGGCGCACCGGCCCGGATGACCTCAACGTGGCCCGCATCGTCGAGCACTGGTGGCGTCAGCAACGCTAGCCCAGGAGACCTCATGTCAGACGATAACGTCCTACCTTTCCCCGACCGATTGCGCAACGCTATCGATGAAGAGGCCTGGCGCGCACTGCAAGGCGAGTTCTATCTCGACTGCTATTTCGCCCACCACGGCAGAGCCGCCGAGGATCCGGACGAGCTGCGCACCTGGCTAAAACAGGTCAAGTTGTTCGCCGACACGGACAACCCCTTCTTTCGAGGCTGGCTGATGCGGCGCCTGAGCGAACCCGACCACTGAGACTCGCCCCGACGCGCGGCACCGGGTGGCACGCGTCAGCATCTACGCCTATCCGCGTTGCTGCAATATGCTGCGTAACCGATCAGGCGGCGGCCGTGAGCGCCTGATCGATGTCCGCGATGATGTCGTCGACGTGTTCTATGCCGATCGACAGGCGCACCATGTCTTCGCGTACACCGGCCGCCGCCAGTTCTTGTGGCCCCAGCTGCCGGTGGGTGGTGGTGGCCGGATGGCAGGCAAGCGACTTGGCGTCACCGATGTTCACGAGGCGCAGGATCATCTGCAGGGCATCGATGAAGCGCGCCCCGGCCTCTTTGCCCCCCGTGATGCCAAAACTGAGGATGCCGGATGCCTTGCCGCCGGTGATCTTGCGACATAATGCGTGGTAAGGGCTGTCGGGAAGACCGGCATAACTCACCCATTCGACCTGCGGGTGACCCTGCAGATGCTCTGCCACCCGCTGCGCATTCTCGCAGTGGCGCTCCATACGCAGACCCAAGGTCTCCAGCCCCTGCATGATCAAAAAGGCGTTCAGTGGCGATATGGCCGCCCCGGTATTGCGCAGCGGCACCACGCGACAGCGGCCGATATAGGCCGCCGGCCCAAGTGCCTCGGTATACACCACCCCGTGGTAGGAGGGATCGGGTTCATTGAGCATCGAAAAGCGCCCTGCATGCGCCGCCCAGTCGAACTTTCCCGAGTCGACAATGACGCCACCGATGCTGGTACCGTGACCGCCGATATATTTTGTCAGAGAGTGGATCACGATGTCCGCACCCAGCGCGAACGCCTTGCACAAAAAGGGCGTCGGAACGGTGTTGTCCACGATCAGCGGCACACCATGGCGATGCGCGATCTCGGCCAGGGTCACGATGTCCACCACGTTGCCGGCCGGATTGCCGATAGACTCACAGAACAGTGCGCGGGTGTTATCGTCGATCAGCGCCTCGAGGCCGGAGTAGTCGTCGTGCGAGGCGAAACGCACCTCGATACCCTGGCGCGGAAAGGTGTGTGCAAACAGGTTGTACGTGCCGCCATACAGCTGGCTGGTGCTGACGATATTACAGCCGACGTCGGCGATGCACTGGATCGAATAGGTGATCGCCGCCATCCCCGAGGCCAGACACAAGGCCCCGACACCGCCCTCCATCTCGGTAAGACGCTGCTCCAGGACGGCCTGGGTAGGGTTCATGATGCGCGTGTAGATATTCCCCGCCACCTTGAGGTCGAATAAATCTGCACCGTGCTGGGTGTCGTCGAAGGTGAATGAGGTGGTCTGATAGATCGGGGTGGTTGCGGCATGCGTCGCCGGGTCACCGTCATAACCGGCATGCAGGGCCAGTGTCTCGAGTTTCATTGGGGTCTCCTCCGTCTTGCAGGGTGATCAGCGCCCGCCGCTGCGACATGTGCTTCACGTCTTGTCCAACATACGATCATAGGCGCTCTGGTAATTGGCTACCGATGTGGCCCAATTGCGCTCGGTCTCCACGAACTGCCGGCCGGCCCGCTTAAGCGACTCGCCGAGCTGCGGATCCTGCAACAGCAGGGCCAGTTTCTCCGCGAGGCTCACCGGATTGCCGGCCTCGTGCAATATGCCGGTCTCGCCATCCACGATCAGCTCCTTGTGGCCACCGACATCGGAGGCGACGAACAGACGTTTCAGCGCCATCGCCTCGAGCGGCTTGAGCGGGGTCACGAGTTCGGTGATGCGCATCGACTGGCGGGGATAGGCAAGGACATCAATCAGGCTGTAATAATTTGCCACCTGCTGTTGCGGCACCCGCCCGGTGAAAGTCGTTATGTCGGCGATATTGAGCGTGAGGGATTTTTCGCGCAGCATCTCCTCGGCCGGACCACCGCCCACCAGCAGCACATGGAGCTTGGGAAACCGCTCGCGCAGCAGGCTGGCTGCCTCGAGCAGGAGATCTATGCCCTCGTAGAAATAGAACGAACCGACGAAACCGATGACCTGTTTACCATCCAGGCTCAGCTTCTTCCGCAGCGCCTCGTCCGCGGTTTCGATGGGCTGAAAGTTGTCGATATCGACCGCATTCGGGATCACGGTAACCTTGTCGGCCGCGATGCCCCGAGCCACGATGTCCCGACGCAGCCCTTCGCAGATACAGAAGCAGTGGTCGGAATGTCGCAGCGCCCAGGTCTCCAGGCCACGCGTGATGCGGTAGCGCAGATCGCCCTCCCGTGCTGTGCCATGACTGACCGCAGCATCCTCCCAGAAGCCGCGCACCTCGTAGCCGACCGGGATACCCAACGCCCTGCCGACTCGGATCGCGGCAATGCCGTTCAAGGCCGGCGAATGGGCGTGCAGCAGGTCCGGCTTGCACTGTCGCGCAACGTCAGTCAGGCGCCGTTCGAGGTCGCGAATAACGGCATACTGATTGACGACCGGCAGCCGGTGCAACCTTCGGCTGCGTGACTGGGTGCGGAAAAAATGCAGACCTTCGACAGTCTCCTCGTCCGGCTGGTCGGCGACGGCCGCGGCATGCTTGGTGCTGGTGATGTGTTCGGTCCGCCAACCGCGCTGTCGCTGCTGGGTGAAGATCGACCGCGACCGAAATGTATAACCGCTATGCAGCGGGATAGAGTGGTCGAGCACATGGAGTATCAGCATCGGGGCGTGGCCCTATCAGCGACTTGAGATCGGGGCTTGGGTGCAGGCAGCCAGTCGCAGGGCAAGGCGGCCGCCGAGAGCCAATCGATCCGGCATCTTGCGAGCATCATTCGGCTACCGCCAGGATTCGCCGGAAGATCTCGATCTGGCCCTGCGAGGTCGTCTGCCAACTGAAGCCCTCCGCATAACGCCGCGTGGCATCGCGCGCCGGGGGATCGGCAAATAGCGCCTGCAGAGCCGCCACGATCGCCGTCGGACTGCGCT
>JBATKF010000004.1:0-3863 GCA_049669185.1 Sedimenticolaceae bacterium
GGATTTGTCCGACAGGCAGTCATCATCACGGGCGACGTATCACTGTAAATTTTGGCCCATTGTGCACCTGACCGCTATTAATATTCAGCACGTGTGATCTTTGTGTTATCCGGGCTCAAACAACCAACGGCTATTCGCCCAAGACAATGCTCGATACTATTGGCCGAAGCCGTTGTCGGGGAAGCCTCTTGCGCCTGCTGTTTCTGCTTCTCTTACTCCTTCCCGTGTCTGCTGTTTCGGGCGCTCCCGCCGCGACTGTGGAGGCGGTGCGACCGCCTGCCTGGGTGAAAAATCAAGGCTCTTGGATTCCGATGCCGCCAGACCTTGAACTGAATCCGGGCGATCACATTCGCACCGGTCCCGGTGGCCGTGTCTTGTTGCGTTTGGCTGAGGGCAGCGAGTTGCGCCTCGGTGAAGAAGCGAGCTTTGTGCTGTTGAAGCTGGACCCGCCAGCAACCGTGGATGGCCCTTTCACCGGACTCTTGAGACTCGTCCGCGGCGCTTTGCGCTTCACTACCACCTTGCTCTCCCGACCCCACCGCCGCAGCCTGGACATACAGGTCGCCACAGTGAACGCCGGGATCAGCGGCACCGACGTCTGGGCGAAAGCCGCGCCGGACCGAGACATCGTCTGCCTCATCGAGGGACGCATAATTGCTAGCCGCGCGAACAGCCAGCCTGCGATCCTGGACGAGCCCCTGTCTTTCTATGTCGCACCCAAGGACGCACCTCCGAAACCGGTGAGCGCGGTCACACCTGCGCAGCTGAAGAAATGGATTGCCCAGGTCGCCCTCGAGGCCGGGACAGGCATTATTGCCGATGGCCGCTGGACGGTGGCATTGGGATCCTATCGGATCGAGGAGAGGGCCAATCGCGCCCTTGAGGCCGTCCACGCTGCCGGAATCCCCGCAAGCATCATCGTCGTGACCGTGGAGGGTGAGCTATGGCGCCGTTTGGTGGTGTCGGGCTTCAGCAACCGATCGGAGGCGATGTCATTTGTGGACCGCACACGAGACCTGATGGGTGTTGTCGGTGCCTGGGCGTACGACCAGTGCCAGCAAGGAAGAGACTCCAAGACCGCGCCCGGAGTTTGTCAGGATTCGTTACAGTGACCGGACCAGGAAAGGGTGCTCTCGGCCAAGAGCGGGCAGCCGAGCGCGTAGTTCGCTTCTCGAGGCGCGCGAATAGCGGACGCCCGGATAGCTCGCGTGGCGAGGAATTGGGCGCAGTGCCTAAAACGGGCGTTCGGGATCTGCATCGAGACCTGCCCGGCCTGCGGCGGGGCGATGCGGATCATCGTGTGCATCGGATCATTAGATCGAAACGTGGTGCGGTCGACGGCCGGCGGTGATTGAAGGGGCATGCGGGCGCCGGGCCCGCATACCCAGTGCTGTTGCCGCTATTATTGGGGCGGGATCAGCACGTTGTTGAGCACGTGGATGACGCCGTTGCTCGCCTTGACGTCGGCCTTCGCGACGTCGAGCTGCGCAACCGAGACGCTGGCGCCGTTCACGGTCTCCGCCTTGCCTTTCTCGAGCAGCTCCGCGGCGCTCAGTTCTCCAGCGATGACGTGGTAGGTCAGCACGCCCCTCAGGGCCTCCGGATCGCTCATCAGCCCTGCAACCTTCTCCTTCGGCAGCAGGTTGAACGCCGCATCGCTCGGTGCCAGCACCGTGAACGGACCGTCGCCGGACAGCGTGTCGGCCAGCCCAGCCGCCTGGACCGCCGAGATCAGCGTAGTGAAGTTGCCGGCCGCCGAAGCGATTCCGACGATGTCCTTCGCCGACGCAGCGGCTGCGGCCGGCGTCTCGGTCTGGGTCGTGTAGCTGCTGTCGGCTGCGTAGCCGCCCTTATCATATGAGGCTTTGCCGGAGCCCTGCTCGGCCCCGACCGCATAACCAGAACCTGACGTCGATTTGCCGTAGTTGCCGTACGTCTTGCCCTTCATCGGCTTGCCGTAGCCGTATTGGTAGCCTTTCATCGGCTTGCCGTAACCGCCGTACATCTTGCCTTTCATCGGGTGGTGGCCACGCGGGCCCCACATGCCGTAGGACGGGCCGTATTTGCCGGTGTTCTTAGCGCAGTAGCGCGGGTTGTGGCGGTGCATGTCGCGGTTGCCGTAGTGCATGCCATAGTAACTGTGGTTGTAGTGACCGCCGTGCTTGTGGCCAGCAATAGCCGGCGATGAGGCGACGGCCAGTGTCACGGCGCAGGCTACGGCGCTGAGAGACAATTTTGATGAACGCATGATTGCTCCTATAGTCCCCGGACGGGGTGTGATTGAACACAGATACTGGGAGCCGGGCGTCCGAGCTTCGTTCGGCGCAGAAACCACAGCCATAGCCGGCAAAAGGCGTGGACATCCCAATGGCTTTCATCGCCCGGCTGGCAGCGCTGGTGCCGAAACCGCCGGTCGATCTGACGCATTTCCACGGGGTCTTTGCGGCGAACAGCAAGGGCCGCGAATCCCTAGGTGGGGCGACCGCGAAAGGTCCGCTTCGGAGTATCTTGGATGTCTCCCTTGCTTGGGTGCTTTCGGCCGCAGAGTGTTGTTTACGGACTCATGCCTGGGCAATTCGTTCAGGCTTTCGCGGAGTGGCGCTTCTTCGGCTGAATTCGGCCAGAACGGGCCTTTTCCGATGGTGCTTCCTTCTTCGCCGCTGTTGCCAAGGCAGGCTGCCAGCATCTGCTGTTGGTGACCGGCCAGGTCGCAAGGCCGTGCTGCACCCCGCGAGAAAATGGATAAACGTCCTCACGCTCAACGCAACGACCGCGCTCACCGGTACGTCCCATTACGATTGCGGCAGATCATGTACCTTGTTATGTTGCAACGTGCGAACGCCAGTGCATCCGCCGCTCTGATCTGTCCGCCACAATAGAATGGCTGACCTATGTGGCTCTGGGTACACTGCCCATGCCCCGGCGGCTGCTTAGCGTGGCTGAGGATCGGGGGTAGTTTGGGCAAGATCTGAGAGCTTAAAGACTACACAGGGGTTTAAGGATGCTTGTGCGTTTGGCGTACCTTGCGCTCGTCTTAACTTTCCACTCTCAAATTGTAAGTGGGGCGATGGACGGCGGCTGGTCTGCACCTGACCCGGGACTCCTTCGCGACGCCACCTTCGACGCTAAAGAGAGTGGTGAACGCCCGGCTTGGGGAGCTTCCCAGCATGCAGGCGAGACTTCATACCGGTTCCACTTCGAGTCGGGCGTACTCCGGATACAACGCATCGGCCCGGAACCATGGGGGCAGGTTAGACATCGCATTGATGCCGAAGCCCTTGTTGGAAGAACGCTCGAGTTTTCAGCCGAACTGTCTGGTAACTTCAGCGCATCGGGACAGCGTCAGACAAGTACCACGGGCCTTGGCGTTCAAGTTCTGGGATACAAGGCGGGCATACCTAGGATCGCCGGGAAGAGAACCCTCTATACTGCCGAGGGAGAACCCTCGATAAGCCCGTACTGCATCGGCTGGACTCCGCAATCAGTCCGCTTCGACGTACCGGCAGGCGCAACCGATATTTTGCTCAGCATCCGCCTTGGAATGTACGGAACGCTTTCCGTTCGCGGTCCCCGCCTTGTCGGGATCAAGCCCGTGAAAGACGAGGCGAAGGAGTAAAAAGACCGTTTTGCGCTGGGTGTGATCGGCGCATGTCAATCGGCAAAGTGACCGCTTGGTATCGTTGGTAGTTGAAGCCGGAGAAAGTTTTGCGGGACGTCGGGTATGTGTTGGTTGCTGACGTTGGCTCGGGCGAAACGGGAGCTGCGGTCGCCGTGGCAGGGCTTAGGACAGCAGTCGGCCATTGCAGACACACGGCCGGTCCTGCAGAACCTAAACAGTCGCGATTTTCGTGAATGCGATCGGG
>JBATKF010000005.1:0-35728 GCA_049669185.1 Sedimenticolaceae bacterium
AGTATTCGGCCGCCCCGTTGACCATCGAACGGCATCCCTGCGGGAGCGGTAAGAAATACAACAAGTGTTGCCTTCAATGACGCGGAGTCGTGAAGACAAGCAGCTACATGTGGTGACGCGACGCAACGGCGGTCTCTGACGCGGCATAAACCAGGTGTTTTAGTCCATCCCTCCTTCTCGGAGGTCCAGTTTTCAAGATGCAGGTACGGTTCGATTTGCCGCCCAATTGTTAAAGGGGCGATAAAAGAAAATCATAATGATTCGTAACTGTCACCGGAGGCGGCTAATGGGCGACCCCTTTTTTGGACATCGATTTTGTCTGGTTATAAACGGCAGCTGGCCAAAGTCGCCTCTCCCGCCCTTTGGCCCTTAAATGACATAAGGCACACATTGTGCTAGTTTTAGCCCATGAAGCCGATTTCATGGAATGCTGAGAAAAACGCCTTGCTGAAGGCCGAAAGAGGGGTCTCGTTCGAGGACGTGGTCTTTCATATCATGGCCGGCGATATCCTAGATACGTTCGATCACCCCAATCAGAAGCGTTATCGCGGGCAGCAAATCCATGCCATTGCTATTGAAGAGTACGTCTATCTTGTCCCTTTCCTGGAATCGGAGGAAGAAGTCTTCCTGAAAACGATCATCCCCAGCCGAAAGGCAACGAAGAGCTATTTGGGTGAAGGTAAATGAGCAGACTATCGAATGAAGAGCGTGAGATTCTTGAGGCCTTCGATAAAGGCAAGCTGAAGCGGTCAAAGAAGGCGGCGAATACGCAAAAGCGGCACCAAGAGTATGCGGAAGCCATGTTCAAAAAAGATGCGCGAATCAACATCCGGCTTTCATCGAAGGACTTGCGTGGGCTGCAGAAAAGAGCGTTGGCGGAAGGTATCCCTTATCAAACTCTGGTTGCCAGTATTCTGCACAAGTACCTGGAAGGCCGGCTGCACGAAAACAGCGGCTGAATTCGCTCAAGCTATGCGCGACGCTCGGTCGCGCGCCTCGCATTCCACGCCTGCCAGCGCAGCCCGAAGGCATGGTTGCACCATTCATCGCCCCGCGATGATACGCAGCACGGCTTTCGCATGCCTTCCGCGTGATCGCGAATCGGGCGCTCTGCACTGGGCGCGGCCCCCTCTGCGTAAGACCCGTAATTGACAAATCCCAAGCGTACATACACTGTACTTATCATAACGTTTGAGCGGGATGAAGCGGAAGGCCGCTCGAATCTGAACAAGCATGGTGTCTCTTTCGAAGAGGCACGATCCGTATTCTTCGATGAGTATGCGTTTCAATTTGGCGAAGTGATTCGCATCATCTCGGCCCGACGAGCCACAAAGAAAGAGCGCGGCTTCTATCCGCAAGGTGTCTAATGAAAGCCGAGAACGATTTTTCGAAAATGAAGTCTCGAAAGAACCCCTACGCATCGAAACTGAAGAAACCAGTAACGATCCGGCTTGGCGAGGATGTCATCGATTACTTCAAACAAATGGCTGAAGAAACAGGCATTCCTTACCAAAGCCTGATCAACCTGTATCTTCGAGATTGCGTCGCACAACATCGAGAGATTGACCTGAGTTGGCAGAAAATAAGGCCCTAGGAAAACGGTCAAGGCGTTCGCAGGCTCGCCTAGCCTCGGGACTTGTCTATCCCCCCAGTCGACTGGCGCGCAACAAAACCCACGCACCACCTTGCGATGGCGCATTCGTATCAACACCTCGGGCTCAAGCCGAACGCGTCGCCCGCCTTTTCCGGTTAGAGGAGATCGAGTCTTGGCGGAGCTGTTTTGTCGTGGCGAGTGATCGCACGTTGCGGGTACGCCGACCGGCTTTTTAGTCGGCGCCCGGGTGAACTCGGTCGTGGCAGACGCCGAGTCAGCTGCCGTCATGGGTCAACCGTGACCGTCATCGACCCCAGTCACCCGGTGACCGTCACCGACCCCAGTCACCCGAGACACCCTTCCCGACGGCCTCCGGGGCCTGCAGCGAATGCCGTCCCCCCGGTTGCCGATACGATTAGGTGCTGCCGCAGCCCTTGCGCAGTGAGCGGACCCGGCAATGACTGCACCGTATCGTGCTCGTCTTTCAGACATCATTCAGACCATAGTTTGACCAGGTCAGACGACATGCAAGACACGAAGCCCAATGTCCACCATCCTCGACGTGACTGAGGCCAAGGCAAAATTCTCCGACGTTGTCGAACGCGCCGTGAGCGGCGAGCTTGTAGAAGATCAGGTGGCTACCTACGGGGAACACGCGATAGCCCGAGCGAATAGGGTCACAGCCTTGCCCAAGCTCGGCGCTACCGGCCAACCGATGAAACGCTTGGTCGATTTCAGTCAGGTAGTTGTTGCGCTGTTTTCGGCCCCAGGTTTGTTCGGTAAATACCGCAATCTTTTTCAAATCTGCTCTGGCGGTATCCTTGACCCTGAAACGAGGCATTAGCGATTTTCGGTATCCAACTCCTTGATCAGGCCACTAAGCGAATAGTCAACGAAATCGCTGGCTTCACCTTCATCAAGCATCTTCCGAAGGGTAGAAAGCTTGGTTTCTTCCTCTTCCAGCAAGCGGAGCCCTGCGCGAACAACCTCGCTGGTCGAGGCATAGCGGCCGCTTTCGAGTTGCGAGGTAATGAAGACGTCGAAATGCTCGCCAAGCGTAACACTCGTATTCTTGCTCATAGGGGGAGCCCTGAACGGGTACCAATATTTGGTCCTATAGGCACGCAGAACAAGGTGGTCAAGCCGCCCGCAGGCCGCTCGGCCGCTTATCTGGGCGTTATGCGGTTCCCGTCATATCGGCCTAGCGCGTGGCCAACAACCTTTCGAGTTTCCCGCCACGCAGCGCCATTGCGATACCCGCGGCAAGACTCCTGCCAGCCGCCCAGTCACGCCTTCGGGATAGCCAAACTGAGACCCTTGACGCAAAATTATCACACAATCGACTCATGTTTCCTATTGAAACCAATAGGAAAATTCTTCCGCAGGTGGTGTCGTCTCCAAGACTTCCGGAAAATCAGGAAAAAGGTTCTGAATCCGGATGAGCATCATCGACATCGTGGATATGTTGGGCAGGCACGACAGTTCGGGCGCAAGCGCCCGGGCAAGGCGCACGCGGCGACCGTCGGTTAGCGCAGATTCAGACGACCCGCAGCCGGAAGGCTCGGCATCGACGCCACACCGGTCGATTCAGACCTCCGTATCCTTTGCGTCGGGTCGCTCGATCTTCCAGCGCTTGATGCGCGACGCCAGGGTGGTCGGCTTGACGCCGAGTATCTCGGCCGCGCCGCCGGGGCCGAACACCTTGCCCCCGCTCTGCTCGAGCGCACGCCGGATCGAGGCGCGGTCCCGATCACGCTTCTGCTGCTCGGTGAGGATCGCAGTGGCATCCGACGCAGGCGCGGCAGCGGTTGCCAGCGGCAGCCTTTCCGTCTGTGGCAGCTCGAGCCGCAGCTGCCTGCCGCGCGAGATGATCGCCGCGCGTTCCAGCACGTTCTCCAGTTCGCGCACATTGCCCGGCCAGTCATAGGCCTGCAGGCGGTGCACATCGCCTTCGGTGAGGCGCAGGTCCTCGCGCCCGAGCCGGCGACAGGCGTTGCGCAGAAAATGCGGTGCCAGCAGTGGAATATCCTCGGGCCGCTCGCGCAGCGGCACCGAGGTGATCGGAAACACGTTCAATCGAAAATAGAGATCCTCGCGGAACCTCCCGGCCGCCACCTCGTCGCCGAGTGCGCGATTGGTCGCCGCAATGATGCGCACGTCCACATGCAGCGTCCGATCGCCGCCGACGCGCTCGAACTGCCCTTCCTGCAGGACACGCAGAAGTTTGCTCTGCAGCTCCAGCGGTATCTCGCCGACCTCGTCGAGAAACAGCGTGCCGCCGTCCGCCAGTTCGAAACGCCCTGCGCGATCGCGCAGCGCGCCGGTGAACGCCCCCCGGACGTGTCCGAAGAACTCACTCTCGAACAGCTCGCGCGGAACCGCGCCACAATTGACCCGGATCAGGGGCCGTGAGCTGCGGCTGCTGCTCTGGTGGATCGCACGTGCAATCAGCTCCTTGCCGGTCCCCGACTCGCCGGAAATCAGCACCGCGGCATCGGTCGGTGCCACCATCTCGATCTTGTTGATAGTCTTGCGCAGGGCCTCGCTGCGGCCGACGATCTCCTGGTAGTTGTACTCCTCTTGGATCTCTTCCTGCAGGTAGGCGTTCTCCATCTCGAGCCGCTGTTTGAGTCTCTCCAGCTCATCGAGCGCCTGCCGCAGCTGCCGCTCCGTCTCCCGGCGTTCGCTGATGTCGCGAAATACGACCACCGCACCCACCAGTTCATCGTTCTGTCGGATCGGTGTACTGGTGTACTCGACCGGGATGGCCCTGCCGTCTTTGCGCCAGAAGACCTCATCCTCGACCTTGTGCACGGTGCCGTCCCTGAACGCCGCATAGATGGGGCAGTCGCAGGATGGATAGGGACTGCCATCGGCTCGGGTATGGTGCAGCATCCGGTGCATGTTCTCGCCGATCAGCTCGTCGGCCGTGTAGCCTAGGATGCGCTGCGCGGCCGGATTCACGAAGGTGGTCGAGCCGTCCGCACCGACACCATAGATACCTTCACCTGCGGCGTGCAGAATCAACCGATTCTCTTGCTCGATCTCCTGGAACAGGCGCTCGACGCGGCGCCACTCGGAGAGTCCGCGGCGGACGAACTCGTTGGCCTCTGCGGCGGCCTGCCTGTGTTGCTGCTGATCGATGTCCCTTACCGCGACCAGCATGGCAATGCCCTGATCGGTGCAGACGCGCACCGCGCGCCATTCGACCTGTCGCACCCGACCGTCGCGCCCGCAGCACTGGAGTGCATCGCTCCAGGCTTGCCCCTTCTCCAGCACCGCCTCGGTAAAGACGATCAGATCGGCGACCTGCTCACCCACCAGTCGACGCGGCGACAGAGTGACCAGGTCGTCCGCAGGACAGGCTACCAGCGCGCGCAATGCGGCATTGGCGAGCAACACCCGGTCGGCGTAAGGATCGATCAGCATCTGCGGCTCAGGCGCCAGCTCGAACAGATCGTCGACAGGCGGCGACACGGGCCGGGGCATCGACCGCGAGGCAGACAACCGCCAGACGAGCGTTTCCTTAGCGCCCGCCACGAGCATCCCTACGCATTTGCGTCGCGGGTGCTACGCAAATGCAGAGACTACGCAGTTGCGTAGCACTGAATGCTCCTTCTATTGCTTCTAGTTCTCTTTCCAATTCCGTCACTTAGAAAACTCGTATTGATTTGGCACGGTGCCTGCAGCGCCGGATACAGCCGATCGTGAAACGCGACAGTTGGTGGTCGGAAGACGATCGGTCTGCGCCATTTTGGTGCGGAAGTCCTAAAGAAGGGCGCCTCCTTGCGCCATTTTCGATTCCTCACGGCGCTAAACACACGGCAGCGTGCACGCCGGGGTATCTACGAGCAGGGGACGTGCCAAATCCGTCGCGACCGTGGGAGCCAATCACCACGACCGCCGTCTTGCCACGCTGGATTAGGGGAAAGCAATGTCGTTTAAAAGTCTGGGAAATCCCTTCGACGGGGAATCGGACCTGACCCACGGACCGGGTTGTTCTTGTCCCATCTGCGTCTTCGCGCGCGACCAGGCGCAGGCGGAGTACGAGTGCTCGGAAACCGAGCTCACCGCCAAGCTGGAGAAGGCCGTCTTCGAGGGATCGGACCGGCAGGAACGCCGTTTCGCCGCCGAGGCCCGGTCGCAGGCGGCCGCCCAACCCACGAACGAGAATCAGCTGAGCTCGTCCGAAGACGTCATGGACCGCGTGATCGAAAGCGCGGTAGTGCGCTCGGTGTTCGGTCACCACGAGGCAAGCCGCCGCGAGTTTATGCGCATGATCGGCGGCGGCACCATGGCCGCGCTGTTCGGCACGCTGTTCCCGATGGAGGCCGCCAAGGCCGCGATCAAGGAGACACTGGGCAAGCCGGAAAAGACCAAGCTCAAGATCGGCTTCGTCCCCATCACCTGTGCGACGCCGATCATCATGTCGCACCCGATGGGCTTCTATTCGAAATACGGCCTCGACGTCGACGTGATCAAAACGGCCGGCTGGGCGGTCGCACGCGACAAGTCCCTGGCCGGCGAGTACGACGCATCGCACATGCTGACGCCGATGCCGCTGGCGATCTCGATGGGCGCCGGCTCCACCGCCACGCCGTTCCGTATGCCGCTGGTCGAAAACATCAACGGCCAGGCGATCGTGCTGCACGTCAAACACAAGGACAAGCGTGATCCCAAGATGTGGAAGGGTTTCAAGTTCGGTGTGCCGTTCGACTACTCCATGCACAACTTCCTGCTGCGCTACTACGTGGCCGAATTTGGGCTCGACCCCGACACCGACATCCAGATCCGCGTGGTCCCGCCGCCGGAGATGGTCGCCAACCTGCGTGCCGGCAATCTCGACGGCTACCTGTCACCCGACCCGTTCAACCAGCGTGCGGTGTGGGAGAAAGTCGGCTTCCTACACATCCTCACCAAGGATATCTGGGAGGGCCACCCGTGTTGCGCCTTCGCCTGCTCGGAGAAGTTCACCACGGAGTTGCCGAACACCTACGGTGCGCTGATGAAGGCCATCGTCGACGCCACCGCGTACTCGCAGAAGGCGGAAAACCGCCTCGAGATCTCGAAGGCCATCGCGCCCAAGAACTATCTCAACCAGCCGGAGGCGGTGATTGCGCAGGTCTTGACCGGCAAATACGCCGATGGGCTCGGCAACGTCAAGAACGATCCGGATCGAATAGATTTCGATCCCTTCCCGTGGCACTCCATGGGCGTATGGATCCTCACGCAGATGAAACGCTGGGGCTACATCAAGGGCGACATCGACTACAAGAAGATCGCCGAAGAGGTCTACCTGGCGGCCGATGCCACCCGGATCATGAACGACCTCGGCTACAGCGCGCCCGACCATACCTATGAGAAGTACACCATCATGGGTAAGGAGTTCGATCCGGACATGGCGGAGGAATACGTCAACAGCTTCGCCATCAAGCGAACCTAGCAAACCATGCCGGGGCGGACACAGCGCCCCCCCGGCAACAAGGGGCAAGCATGCTTCAGTCACTCAACATACGCGCCGCCCTCGTCTCTATTGGTCTATTGGCGCTGCTGCTCGGCATCTGGGAGTTCGCCAACCGACCCCCGGAGACCACCGAGGCGCTGACCGAATACGAGATACTGATGGGCGGCGCCGACCAGGAGGCGCGCGTCCCGCCGCCGTCGGCCGTCGTCGGCCTGGCGGTCGAGGAGTTGTCAGACCCGTTTTACGATGCCGGCCCTAACGACAAGGGGATCGGCATTCAGCTGGGATATTCCATTTATCGCGTGCTGACCGGCTTTTCTTTGGCCGCCCTGATCGCGATCCCGATCGGCTTTCTGATCGGGATGTCGCCTCTCATGTATAAGGCGCTGAACCCCTTCATCCAGGTGCTGCGACCGATCTCGCCGCTGGCGTGGATGCCGCTGGCCCTGTTCATCATCAAGGATTCGGAGGCCTCGTCGATCTTCGTCATCTTCATCTGCTCGATCTGGCCGATGCTTATCAACACCGCCTTCGGGGTCGCCGGCGTCCGCAATGACTGGATCAACGTCGCGCGCACCCACGAGCTGTCCCCGCTGCGAACGGCGGCCACGGTGATCCTGCCCGCCGCCGCGCCCACCATACTGACGGGCATGCGCATCTCGATCGGGATCGCCTGGCTGGTCATAGTCGCCGCCGAGATGCTGGTCGGTGGCACGGGCATCGGTTACTACGTCTGGAACGAATGGAACAACCTCGACCTGACCAGTGTGATTTTCTCCATCCTGATGATCGGCGTCGTCGGCATGATCCTCGATCTCGCGCTGTCTGCGGCGACCCGGCTCGTGCAGTACGAGGAATGAGACAGATACCATGACCCAGCATTTCCTGGAAATAGAGAACCTGGCGCGCCGTTTTCCGGGCAAGGATGGCGAGCTCACCGTGTTCGAGAACGCGAACTTCGCCATCGAGAAAGGCGAGTTCGTCTGCATCATCGGACACTCCGGCTGCGGCAAGTCCACCATCCTGAACGTATTGGCCGGACTGGATGCGCCGACCGAGGGTAACGTCTTCATGGACGGCGTGGAGGTTGTCGGCCCCAGCCTCGATCGCGGCGTCGTATTCCAGAACTACTCGCTGCTGCCCTGGCTGAACGCGTTGCACAACGTCACCTTCGCGGTGCGCTCGCGCTGGCCGGGCTGGAGCAATGAAAAAATCCGCGAGCACAGCTACAAGTATCTCGAGATGGTCGGGCTCGGCGGCGGCGCCGAGCTGCGCAAACCCTCGCAGCTCTCCGGCGGCATGCGCCAGCGCGTCTCTATCGCGCGCGCCTTCGCCATCCAGCCCAAGCTGCTGTTGCTCGACGAGCCGTTCGGCGCATTGGACGCCCTGACCCGGGGCACCATTCAGGACGAGCTGCGGAAGATCTGCGACGCCACCCATCAGACGGTGTTCATGATCACCCACGACGTCGACGAGGCCATCCTGCTCGCCGACCGGATCCTGCTGATGACCAATGGCCCGCACGCGCGGATCGCGGAGTCGGTGCGGGTGCAGCTGCAAAGGCCCCGCGGGCGCAGCAAGATCATTCACGATCCGGCCTTCTACCCGATTCGCAATCATCTGGTGGACTTCCTGGTTCGACGATCAGAGGAGCTGTCCGGCGCGGTCGATCCAGAGGCGCCCCCAGAGGTCATCGACGCCTACCCTCGCGAGGTCAATCCCGCACAAGAGGCGGGCTCCGCCCCGCCGGCGTCGCCGATCAGAGATGCCGGCGCAGGCTGACGCCTGGCCACCGCAAACCGAGAGAAAACACTATGACCGCCTGTGCCCAAGAAGCCGCCGGATTGAAGACCACTGCGCAAGACGCGAGCAACGACCAGCGTGTGCCCGTCACGGTACTGGCCGGTTTTCTCGGATCCGGTAAGACCACACTGCTGAACCGCATCCTCAGCGAGGAGCACGGCAAGCGGATCGCGGTGATCGAGAACGAATACGGGGAGATCGGCATCGATCACGAGCTCGTCGTACAGTCGGACGAAGAGATCTTCGAAATGAACAACGGCTGCATCTGTTGCACCGTGCGCGGCGATCTCATCCGCATTCTCGGTCGGCTGATGCGGCGTAAGCACAAGTTCGACCACATCATTATCGAGACGACCGGTATGGCCGATCCGGGGCCCGTTGCGCAGACCTTTTTCATGGACGAGGAGATGAAGGCAAAACTGCGCCTCGATGCCATCATCACGGTGGTCGACACCAAGCATGTCCTGCAACACATCGACAGCGACGAGTGTCTTGCGCAGCTCGCCTTTGCGGATGTGGTACTGCTCAATAAGACCGATCTCGTCAGCCATGGGGACCTGGCCCAAGTCGAACAGCAGGTGCGCGATCTCAACCGACTCGCGAAGATCCACCGCACCGTCCAGGCCCAGATCGAGATCGAGGAACTGCTGGGGATCAGGGCCTTCGACCTGGAGGCACGCGCCGTCGAGATGCCGGAGTTTCTGCGCGAAGAACTGCCGTTCGAATGGGCCGGACTGTTCGACCTCGCTCCGGGGAGATACCAACTACAGCTGCAGCCGGGACCGGACCCGACGATCGACCTGGTGCTTGGCGGGCCCGGCCTGCAAGACAACGCGATTTTCAACGTCTGGAAGCGCGAAAGCATCGTCCTGTATTCGGGCGATCCGCAGATCGTGGGTAGCGATGGCGCATTGCAGGCCGCGGAATCGCTCTATCGTCTGCCGGTCGACGAGACAGCCGGGGCGACCGCGACGATCGAGATCACCGCACCCGGCCGCTACGTGCTCTTCACGCAGCACCTGCCGGAGGAGTTTGCACTCACCTTGTGCAACGACAGCGGCGTTCCGCAAAAGGCTGCCGAGGCCTTCCATTACGCCAGCCCGCACGAACATGACGATACCGTCGGGTCGGTCGGGATCTGCCTGCAGGGCGATCTCGATCCGGAACGCTTCGAGGCCTGGATGGTCGATCTGTTGCGCCGACGCGGCACCGACATCTTCCGCACCAAGGGGGTGTTGAACCTCGCCGGCAACGAGAACCGCTTTGTCTTCCAGGGCGTGCACATGCTGTTCGACGGCCAGGACGGCCGTCCGTGGGAGGCCGACGGCACGCGCGAGAGCCAACTGGTCTTCATTGGCCGTGATCTCGACCGGACTGAACTCACCGAGGGGCTGCGCAGGTGCCTGGCCTAGCCGCAATCGAAAGGCCCGCACCCTTGAGCGTGCGCTGCGTCCTGACGCTGGAGGACGCCATCAGCGACCTCGCCTGGTCCATCGATAGCCGGATGCTGCTGATCGGCACCGCGGCCGGCAGGGTGCATCGCCTGGACCCCGATGGCACGCTGGCCGCAAGCTGGCAGGCGCACAGCGGGGGCGTCACGCGCCTCGCCCTGCACCCGGGTCAGGAATCGACGCTCGCGAGCGCCGGCGAAGACGGGCGCGTCGTCTTGTGGGACGTCGTCAGTGGAGAGCAGACAACGTTGCTGGGCACCGAGAACGGCTGGGTCGAACACCTGGCGTGGACGCCGGACGGCAAGGTCCTCGCATCGGCGGCGCGCAAGACCATTTCCTTGTGGCGCGGCAGCGAATCGCTGGGCATCTGGTACGACGCGCGGCGTCAGGTGCTGGCGATGGCGTGGGCGCCAGACAGCAAACGCCTGGCGACCGCCGCCAACAAAGGTCTCTACCTCTGGCGCATGCAGGATGCGAGAAACAACAGCTCCGAGCCGATGCAGCTGCTTAGCTTTCCCGGGGCCCCCGTCGCATTGGCCTGGCGACCCAATGGCCGCGCCCTCGCCGTCGGCACCCAGGACGGTTTTCTCCAGGTCTGGCGCCAGGCAACCGGCAAGTCGCACGATGACAACGCCCGCCAGCTGACCATGCGCGGCTATCGCAGCAAGGTCAACTGCCTCGCATGGCACCCACGTCGCGGGATCATCGCCACGGCGGGTGGCCCGGATGTGGTCCTATGGGAACTGCCCGAGGCCGGGAAGGGCGCACGTGGCCAGCCACTGCGGCATCACCAGGACACCGTCACGACGCTGAGCTGGTCCGCCGACGGGCGGTTTCTGGCCTCCGGCGATCGCTCCGGACGGCTGTGCATCTGGGACCAGGACGGCGACGCCGTGTTCAGCCGCCAACTGGGGCACGAGATCTCGGCACTGCAATGGCAACCCAGCGGCGAGACGCTCGCCGCGGGGGACACCGGTGGTGGCCTGCATCTGCTGGGGCGCAACCCGCTCTCTTCTGAACCACATACCCTGTAATCACTACGCGGAGGTACACCTTGAACAAAGACGATATGACGATGGCAATCCTGGCCGCCAAAAAGAAACTCGACATCAGCTGGGAGGGACTCGCAGAGACCGTTGGCCTTGCACCGGTGTTTCTCACCTCGGCCTGCCTGGGCATGAATAGCCTGAAACCCGAGTTTGCCGACAAGGTCGCTGGCGCTCTCGGCCTCGACAACGATGTCAGCGATGCGCTGCAGCAGTTCCCGCACAAGCGCTGGGACCAGTTGGTACCGACTGATCCGGTGATCTACCGCCTGTACGAGATCGTCGGGGTCTACGGCGATACGATTAAAGAGATCATCCACGAAAAATTCGGTGACGGGATCATGTCCGCGATCGATTTCAGCATGCACATAGACAAGGAGGAAAACCCTGCCGGTGACCGCGTGGTCGTGCATATGAACGGCAAGTTCCTGCCCTACAAGTCCTGGTAATTCCGCTGTCCACCGCAACCCGTCCCTACTGAGGTAACGAGATGAAAAATCATGCAATCCCGTCTGAGAAACGTACGCGCAGCCAGGCGATGGTCGGTGCGCTGGCCATTTTGGCCCTGGCACCGGTCGCCCATGCCCACCATCCGATGGGCGGCATGACGCCGTCGACCTTCACCGAGGGCATGTTGTCCGGTATCGGTCACCCCATCATTGGGATCGATCATCTGGCGTTTCTCGTCGTCGCGGCGCTGCTGAGCTTCACGCTGCGCGGCAATGCCCGCTACCTGGTGCCCATGGCCTTCATCGCCGCGACGGTGGCAGGTACCCTGATTCACGTCGGCGCTGCAGACCTGCCGATGTCCGAGACCGTGATTGCCCTGTCCGCCCTGCTTGGTGGTCTTGCAGTGATGTTCAAGGGCAGCCTACCGGCACTCTTGCTCGGCAGCCTGTTTGCGATATTCGGCGTCTACCACGGCTACGCCTACGGTGAGGCCATTATCGGCGCAGAGCAGACGCCCTTGCTCTCCTACCTGCTCGGCTTCGCAGTGACGCAATATGCCATCATCGCGGGCGGGGTCGCCCTGTTGTCGGCACTGGCGGCACGCTCCGAGCGCCTGCAGTCACTGGCCGTACGCAGCGGCGCCTGGTTCGCCACCCTGACCGGTGCGGTGTTCCTCGGTCTCGGTCTGGCGTAATCGAGCAGCCGCCCGGCCCGGCACCGCATGGGTGGGCCGGCCCGGGCGGCCTTCTGAATTCCGCCGCAAACTGCGCTTAGGCAATGGCCCGGCGCAGTGCGGCCTCGACCTCCTGGGGCCTCAAAGGCAGGGCGATCTTCGCAAACAGCGGAAAACGCGCCTCGAGCAATGCCAGCTTCTGGGCCTGTTCCGGCAGATAGAAAACGATCACCTTGACCTCGGGGTAGCGCTGCAGCACGGCCATCAGGGTCTCGAGATTGGATGTGCGGTCGCGGAAATCGGACTGAAAGATATACTCGGCGACAATCACATCGGGGACGCCCCTCTTCAGCAGGCTGCGGGCCTTACGCTGTGAGTTCACCACCTCGACGCTGAAGCCCAATTGCTGATAGAGCGGTTGCAGATTCGGATAGCCGCCCAGCTCGATGATCGACAGCAGCCTGCGCTGACGCGCGTCGGTCAACGAAACACCACCCAGGTCGTGGCAATGTACTTGAGGCCTTCACGCAGGGTCGCCGAGCGGTGTTCATGGGTCCAGAATGGCGGGAACAGCACGAGCTTGCCCTGCTCCGGCCTGATCTTCACGCCCTGATAGAGAAACTCGGTCTCACCGCCCGGCCCGGGCACATCGTTCAGATACCAGATCGCGACCAGTTGGCGCTGACTGAACTCGTGGCTGCCGCCGTCGATATGCCAGTGATAGAACTCACCCGGCCGATAGCGCTGGATCTGATAGCCCATGTCCTTGAACGGGCCCTTGAAGAACGGAAAGGTCTCGCGGATCTCGGACAACGCCGCACCCATGCAGCGGAAGAACACCTGATCGATGTCCTGCCAGTCTTCGCGCCCGCTGACCACGAGGTCCATGGTAAGTTTGACCTCGGCATCCAAATCCTGCACCTGACCGATGCGCCCTGCGTTCTGCTGCTCCGGGTGCGCCTCGAAACGCCGGATCATCTCCTCGCACCAGTCGGCGGGGATGGTCTTGGGTCGCTCGAAGATGAAGCTGAGAGGCTTGACCTCGCGAAAGGTCTGGAGCGGCTTGACGCGGCGTTCGACGGGAAAGGGATTGGACATCGATTTGCGTCAGGGGCTGGCTGCCGACGATCTATTATCGACGCTGCCCCCAGTCATCGCAAAATACTCCTCACAGACAGCTCCCCTCTACCTCCCGGGCTATCGGCTTAGCCGCCTGGTCGGCGTGGCGGGCATGCAGCGCCAGCAGACGCCGGGCCAGATCCAGCCAGTGGGTGGCGCCCTGCGCTATCGCATCGTCGAAGGCCGACGGGTCACCGGAGGCAATCCACTCCCGGTATGCGGCCACCAGCGATGGAAAGAGCTGCTTGCGCATCGCGCCGAGGTTGGCGATATAAAAGTGCACCGAGGCCTCGCGCCCCGCATCCAGCAGCAGCGGCAGGGTGTGGGTGCAGTCCGCCAGGTGGTCGCGCACCGCGCGCGCCATCAACTCGGCGGGAGTCAGCGTCAGGTCGCACAGCATCACCTCCCAGGCATCGCCGAGGTCCTGACCCGCCTGATACTCCCCCCGTTCATGCGCCTCGACGGTCGTCATCTCGGTCGTCGTCATCGCATCCAGTGCATCGTCTAGCGCGGTCTCGAACGGGTAACAGGCCAGTGCACGCGCCATCGCATTCTGCGGCCTGCTCCAAAGCCACGACTCGTACTTTTCCCAGAGATAGCGGCGCAGAGACTCGCGGCGCAGGAAGATCGTCGAGCCTCGCGTCATCGCCGGCGGCGCACTCAGGCAACGCGCCAGCTCGCGCCCGCTGACCCGCAACATGAAGCCGTTGTCGGCGGTTCGTTCGTCCTCCAGCTCGGCGAGGAAAAAGTGCGCCCGGGCACCCTGCACGAGGCCCGCGCTGTAGACCAGCCCCTGGGTATTCAATGCCGCATTGATCGCCTCTGCATCGAATGGATCGATCGCGCTGCCATTCAGCGACAGCGGGTGGAAATCGGCGTGCTCGAGCCCCTCCAGATGGGCCTCCCGGGCAGTCAGCCATTCGCCGACATCATCCTTACCCAACGGCGCACCGAGCGGCAGGCGGTGCTCCCAGCGATAGAGCTCCCGCATCTTCAGCAGATAGGTGCACATGCCGTAGTCGGCGCCGTGGCGCGCGTCCGCGATGTCGCAATTGTGCTGAACCGTATCGATAAGGTGTTGCATACAACCTCCTGCGGGCAGTGTATAAGACCACCGTTCGGCGTAAAATACCCACCGAATCGGGTCGAGCCAGTGGCTTTGGCCACAAAACTAGGCAGGAGATGGTGCATTGGCGCTGAGGATCAAGAGCCGATGGCATGACGATGACGCCCAGCGTTCTCTGGAAGAGATCGCGAGCGCCCTGGCGTTTATCAGCTGGCGTATCGCCAAGGACAGGGCGATCAATCTGCATGGTCAGGATTATGTCTACGAGAGCGACGAGCAGCGGTTTGCCGTCATCACCGAGTACATTATCTTTCAGCTGCAGCTTATCGATCGCCTGGCCGTGCTGAAACTCGACCTGACCGACGAGGATCGTCAGCGGCTGGTGGTCGGCGTGGCCAAACATCTTGCCGGGCATCTGCGTGACAATTCGATCGACGTCTTCGGCCCGGGCGACTACGTGCGGCCTTTCATCGAGAAGATGAACGCCCGCGGCGCCGAGTATGCAGAATTGAACTACACCGTAGACGGTCCGTCCTACCCGTTCATGCGCCATCTCGGATTCGAGATCCAGCAGATCATGGGCGAATCGCAGGAGAACCGTTGGGTGATCGACCAGGTGATGGACAGGGATGGCATCGAGATCGATCGCGAAATCCGGCGTTCGTTGGCCAATCTGTTCGAGTGACAGTTGGCGCCGGTCGCGATCTATCGCGCCGGGTTCACCCTCGAAGACCGAACAGGGATCTGCCGATTACCGGCGCGGTGATCATATTCCCTTTGCGCCTTTCGTCTTCGCCTTTTTGAAATCTGCGCCCTTGCACTTTGCCCCTTTGAGGTTGGCATTGGTCAAGTTGGCACCGCGCAGCGAGGCCCCGCGCAAATCCGCTTGCCGCAGTCGTGCATCGGCCAAGTTCGCGCCGTCCAGATTGGTGCCCCGCAGATTGCATCCATTCAGATGCGCATGGGACAGGTCCACACGCTTGAGCTTCAGGCCACTCAGATCCTTGTCATCGAGGTCCACGGACTTCTTGCCGGTCTTTCGCCACTGATATACCCAGGCATTGAAACCCTCGACATTTTCGTTCTTTAACAGCCTGTAGGCCTGTTTATTGGCCATGGTTTATGCCCTCGATCGATGATCTCAGTCTAATTATGGTCTATCGACAGACAGCGAGCGATCCTTAAGAGCGATGTAGCCCGGCTGTCTCTCAACCCTCTGCGTCGCGATCTCCCGGCCTCACGGCGTCTGATTCTGGAGGCGCCCAATCGGGGTCGTCGATGGCGTCGTACTGATCCTTTTGCAACTCCAGCCGATACGATTGACGCCCTAGGAGATAGCCGGCGACGAACATGCCTCCGCACACCAACAAACGCACTACAGAAGTCATCTCCCGCTCCCACGAATAGTCCGCGCCTGATTATTGCAACGGGGCGCGCTGATTGCCAGCTGTGATGAGGGAGACCGCGGGCCCAGCAGACCTTTGCACTGAGTGGCACCTGCAGAAGTCGCTTGCCTGGTGCTTTGCTTGACCTGCGTCAGAGAGAAATTCAAATTCGTACAGTTATGCTGCAAGGGCAGGATCGATTTAAGGCCGATGCTCGCGGGTCCTCCGGCGTCAACCCAGGTAGCTACCTGGGCTGACTTGCCGCATGCGCAGGAAAGCGGAATGCCCACAGCCTATCGGACCAATCTTGATTTCCGCCGTTGAATCCATCGGAATTAATCTGTTTCCCGATGGCTAACAAGGAGACGAGCATGACGCAGCGAATCGAATCAAGCCCGATGCTGTCTTTAGGGGCAGGCATACTGGTACTTATGAAGCCCAAGCTGTTGAACTATATCGTGGCCGCCTATCTGATCAGCGACGGCCTCCTGCGCTTGATGGCAAGTCGCAAGTAGCTTTCTGCGCAGGATCCGCCGCAGGACTTGCGGCGCCGGATGCGCGGTTGACGCTTGCTGCACCAAGGTCGGGCGGCTTGCCGCTATTGGCAGATTAATTCAGTACCCACAGCTGGGTCGCGATCTCGATTCCAGGTCGCAACCTTACGCAGCGTGCCGCTTCTGAGTGGCGCTCGGGTTTGAGGGACGTAAGATGAAAATCGGCAGTTACGAAGTACCCCTTCTCCTCACCATGCTGATCTTTATCCCGATCACTTTCGTGCTGCAGTTCATGCATGCAGGGGGGACCTGGATCTTCGTTGCTTCCGGCCTGGCCATCATCCCGCTTGCAGGGATACTGGGAGAGGCGACAGAACACATCGCAGAGCACGTGGGACCGGGGATCGGCGGCCTCTTGAACGCCACGTTCGGCAATGCCGCAGAACTGATCATCGCGATCTTCGCGCTGCAGGCAGGCCTGTACGAAGTGGTAAAGGCATCGATTACGGGCTCCATTATCGGCAACCTGCTGTTGGTGCTAGGGGCGAGCATGGTCGCGGGCGGGCTCAAGTACAAGACCCAGAGCTTCAACGCGATGGCCGCCGGCATGAACTCCACGCTGCTGCTGCTGAGCACTGCCGGCCTCGTGGTACCCGCCCTTTTCTTCTATCTGCTGACCACCCACGACGTTCCTGCCGATCAGGTCAGGTCGCTGGATCTGGACGTCAGCCTGGACGTCTCCATCGTACTGTTCATCACCTATGTCCTCAGCTTGGTCTTTTCGCTCCAGACCCACAAACATCTCTTCGACACCACAGACTACGAGGAGGAGGGTGGTGGCGAGTTCGAGGAGCCCTGGAGTATCAAGAAATCATCGATAATTCTTGCGGTATCCACGATTTTTGTCGCCCTGATGAGCGAGCTGCTAGTCCATTCGATCGCCGAGGCGACCGAATCCTGGGGCATGACAGAGGTCTTTGTCGGGGTCATTGTGGTCGCGATCGTGGGCAACGCAGCCGAACACAGCGCCGCCATCCTGATGGCCATGAAGAACAAGATGGATATCGCCGTCACTATCGCGATCGGGTCCAGCAGTCAGGTTGCGCTGTTGCTGGCCCCGGTCCTGGTGTTCCTGAGTTATTTCATCGGCCCCGCGCCGATGGACCTGGTGTTCAGCCCGCTGGAGGTGCTTTCGATCATCCTCTCTGCCATCCTGGTCAATTTCGTCGCGCTCGACGGAAAGTCTCACTGGATGGAGGGCGTACAGCTGTTGGCGGTCTATTTCATTCTGGGTATCGCCTTCTACTTTCTGCCGCCCTGGTGAGATGGTCGGGCGAGACCGGTTTCTCGGCAACGGGGGGCCTATGGCCAGTGTTGAGAAATAGGCGTTCCCTTTATCAGGGTTACCGCCCGCCGGGACTCTCCGGCTCCTCCCTTATGAGGATCGGCAATTCGACGTCGAGGTCCATTGCCCAGGGAATATCCAGACCACTGGCCCAGGGGATCTCGAGTGCGAAGACCAAGCGATATTCCACCTTCACCAATTCACTGGAAACAATCGTCGGATAGAGACTGCTCGGCAGCGTGAACTTCAGATCAAGTTCCGCCGACTCGCCCGTGGGAACCTGGCGTTCGAATCGCGAGGAGTGCACGGTCTCAATATTCGTCGTGGATTCGCTCCGCGCGCGAAGGGACTCCGTCTTCTGAAGATTGACCACGACCGCCTGAACCGCTTTGCCGGATTGGTTCTCGACCACCAGCCGGCAGTCGACATGCTCTCCCGGAAGAAACGTATCCTTGTCCAGGGCCGCACTGATCTTCACGGACGTACCCGCTTCGAACAACGATTTCTCTGTCGACGCCGAGACTGGCCGCACAGCGCTTTGGTCATAGGCCTCATGGATCGTCAGCGGGAGCGTCTGCTCGATGTCGATCTTCAGCGGGATATCAAGATAGCCTTTCAGCAGGTACCGGATCTTCGAGCGGCTGGCGCTGTCCTCGTAATCTCCCGGCAGATTCTCCGGCAGCGTAAATGAGAATGGGTAGCGGTAGCCGCCCGGCTCGAGCGTCTGGTAATGGCCCGAGGAGAACAGGCCCGCAAAGCTGTCGGAAATCAGTGCGGCGGCCTCCAGCGGAGGCTCCCCGAACAGCGTCAGCTCCTCCCTGAACAGGTCCCGTGTCTCGGAATGTGTCCCCCGAATCCTGCCGGTGCCGCTGCTGCGAATACGGCCAATGCCTCCCCCCCAATAGGACTGTTCATACCCATGGAACAACAACCTGGCGCCACGGACCGGGATGGCGGTATCTATCTTGAGCTCCAGTTCGCCCGCTACGACGTCGCCACCGGTAAAATCCGTCTTGCTCAGATGAATAAGCACTTCGTTGGGCATAGTGAACTGCCTCTTTCAGGTTAGGGCTATGCTCAAACAGCCAGCACATGCGTTTTGTGGGCCAAGTCTTCCTTGTTCGTTACAGCCTAGCATCGCTGGAAATGATTAGTGTCGTCTATCCAGAGACGGCAGGAGGGTTCGGGTCTTTGTGAGTGGGCTAGCGGCGGGGCGGGCTGCCGGTGTAGATGACCCTTACTCGAACCTGGGTCAGCAATGCCGTCATTGCGCCCAGGGCGGTCAGGACAGGCGCCAGGATCGTAAATACGCCCGCCACCGCAACGCCGGTGGTCAAGGAGGTCTCCAGCAAGACCCGCCCGTTGGGTTTGATGATTACCAATCTGCGCACGTTGCCCTTGGCGACCAGTCGCTCAACCAGGGAAATCAGCTGTCTGCCGCCCGCGGAAAACTCTTCGCTCCACGTCGTCTGTTGTCGGACCAGGTCCTTTTTCATGGCTGTATCTGACCGGCAGCACGGCCTTAGGCCAGCCCCTCCTCGCCGTCCCCCGACATCTTCGCAGCAATGTTCTGCTTGATCGCCTGTTCAATCTTGCCCTTCAGTGGCGCCAGGACCAATCCCAGTTTGATGTCGAGCTCGATAAAGCCGTCTCCCAGGTCCAGGTTGCCGGCCGCCCCCGAGCGCCGGAACAGCAGGCGGTCGCCCTTCCATGCGTAATCGATTTTGTATTCTTTTTTGAGCTCTTTGGCGATCTCTTCGACCCGGTTGCGGGTATCTTGCGGGTTCAGGGCGTGTTCGTATTTCACATGGATCTTGGACATGGGCTGTGCTGAAAACCTTTTCTATACTAGAAATAATGCGGATCAACCCGATTATGACTCGACAGCCCTAGCGGATGCTACGCTTTGAGCCTTGAATCAAGATTATCCATAACGAACCGGAAGGAGTTGAGCTATGGGGAGCCTAGTCGTCAGCGGCGTTACTTTTGTCGTATTCATGACTGAAGGATTGATTCACTACAACATGGGTATGGCCAAATCAGAGGGGGGTTTCAGGCTGCGTATGCCGCCACCCAAGGAACTCGCGAAGATCGCTGCGGTGACGGCGGCGTTTTCAATCGCCAGCGGGATCCTGATCAAGGCGCTGCCGCAGAAGATCAACCCGCACGTTTGAGGCTGGACATACTGACCAAGCTTCCGCGTGCGGACTTGCTTAATCGGTATCGAGGCAATCCGCTGCGCCGCGCGGATCCAATGCGTTGCGCCAAGACGGCGCCCTGCTAGACTTGAGAAATCAGTTAAATATATTCTCAAATAGTAATAGTATTTTGCCAATCGACGAGACGGAAGAGAATCGACCATGAGCCAGGAAATAGCGACGACGCCAAAGTTATGGGGCTTAGCCACAGAGAAGTACTTCTATTTCTTCATGGGTCTGCGCAAGGGCGAGATACGAAAGCAGGTCTCGATGATGAAGTCCCGCTATCCGGACGATACGCCGCGCCAATTGGCCAGGCGCTTCGTTTCCTCTCAGGCGCCACTCTCCCTGCTGGGCGGCGCACTCTTCCATGTGCCGTTTTTCGTTCCGACCCTAGGCCCGGCCATCAAACTCCTGGGTATCGCGGCCGGTTCGTCGATCATGGTGCGTCTCAATATGACACTGATTCTTCAGATCGCGCTGCTTTATGGTTACGACATCGACTCCCGCGATCGCCTGAAAGAACTGATCGCGATCATCGGGGCTACCGGTCTGGCGGGCGCGACCTCACAGTTCCCACAGCTGGCCGGCTACCCGATGAACTACAGGGGCCTCATTGGCGGTGCCGCGGTGATGACCACCAGTCAGCTCATCGGAGAGGCCGCCATCCAATACTACGGCAGGGGCTCAACGATAGAGGTCGATGTGCCTGAGGGATCGCCGGTTACCGCATGACGCGGTGGCTCAAGGGCATCAGCCTGTAGCCGTCAGTGACACGGCCCGCTCGCACTTGAGCGGGGGTCATTCAGCAGACCTGCCAAATCCGACTATATGGCTCGTGGCTGACGCCGGTCCGGTCATTGACCCTGGGCAACGCATCGGATCACCAGTACCGGTTCTTCCGAGCATTGAATGACGCCGTTGGTCACGCTGCCGAGCATCCATCGGCTGATCCCATGGCGCCCGTGGGTGCACAAGGCGGTGACACTGTTCGGCGTATCGATGGCAAAGTCGACGATCTGTTGGGTCGGCAGGCCTTCCAGCACCTTGTACGAGACTTTTTCCACGCCCTCCTTTTTCAACTGCGCGGCTTTTTCTTTGATGTAGGCCTCCGCCGAGTCGCGCACGATCTGCGAAATCTCGCGCTTGCGGATGGATGATCCGGGAAAGTGCGGGTTGTAAGACCTCACCAGGATCAACTCCATACCCAAGCTCTTGCAGAGCGCACTGACGTAGGGAAGGATGGTCTCGGCGAGCTCTGACCCGTCGAGAGGCACGATAAGCCGCTTGAACTCGACCAGGTTTCCCTGGGGATTCTTGGCGTCGGCGGGAATGAGCAGCACCGGTGTTGCCGCGGCGTGAACCACCTTGCCCGCTACGCTCCCCAACAACAGGCGCTGCACGCCCGAGTAGCCATGCGTCGACATCAACACAAGGGTGTCATCCTGTGATTCGGCCTGTTCGATAATCACCGAGGCCGGGTAGCCCCTCTGCACGCTGTGCCCTATTTGCCCGGCCCCAAGCTCCGCGGACAAACCGTCGTGTATTCCCTTCAGATAGGCCTCGGCTTCCTCAGAGGCCTGGGCGATGAACTCTTCGGGGATGTCCTCGGTAAGGGTCGGCACCACATAGACAAGGTCGATGCGGGACCCGAACGAGCGGGCAAGACCCTTCGCGATTGGCAATACCCTTTCCGACAAGGCTGATCTGTCAAGTGGCACCAAGACTCTCTTAAACATCGCTACGTCCCTCAGTCAGGATTAGTCGATTTTCTATTCAGCTAGTAGGCCTCGATTGCCGGCTCTGATGAGCCTATTTTGCAAAAGGAACCACCCAGATAAGCATACCGATAATGAAGCAGATTACGCTGGCCGCCAAGGTGAAGGTCACGCTCCATTTGAGAAACTCCTGGATCGGCACTTTGCGCTTGTCCTCGCGCTCCACGATGTTCAACGCGACGTACAATGCCGGGGCACCGGCGATCGTCAGATTGCTACCCAAGGTGCCCGACCAGACCAACATCCAATACAGTGGCCAGACCTCGATCCCCTGCTCCCCCAGATCACGGATCATGTACAAGAACGTCAGGATATAGGCGTCGTGCTCTATTACGCCGACAATGGGCACCGTCAACCAGTAGAGCAACGACACACCGGCAATCAGGTTTTCCTGGAACAGCGGCGCAAGAAAGTCTGCCAGGTCCTGCAGCAGATGCGTCTTCTCGAAGCCACCGACCAGCGCAAAAAGCCCGATATAGAAAAAGATGGCCCGCCAGTCCAGTTCCTGAAGAATCACTTCGAATTCAGGCTTCTTGAGACGATGCCCCATCCCCTCCACTACCAGGATCAGCATCATGGCGCCGGTCAGGGCGATGAAGCCGAGTTGGACCCCGAGGTGCTCACGCAGCGACATCGCGATGATGGTGGCAAAAAAGCCGGCGACGACGATGGTCGCAAACAGTTTGTCAGGAATTCTTGCATCGAACGGGAGTTCGCCCGGACCATCGGCCCCCGCTGCGGACCCGGAGGCCTTACGGGACGCATTGCGGAAACCGAACAGATACATGATGAACAGGGTCAGGACAAAAGTGACCATCAGGATGGGGAAGGATGAGGGCCTGCCGTCCTGCCACACGAACTCCATAAACTCGATACCGGAGACGCTGTGCAGCATCTGTGGTGGAAGATCTCCCAGCAGCAGCGCGGTGCCCATGAAATTCGAGCTGAACCCGATCATCAGTATCACCGGCGCCAAAGGCAGATTCAGATGGCGGACGATAGGGATGGCCACTGGCGCCATCATCAGGATGACGACGACATTGTCCACCACCAGCGAGATGATGCCGGAGAGCATGGACAGGATCATCACCAGCAGCCCGCCGTGCCCCCCGGAGAGGACCAAGGCCTTCACCGACAGCCATTCGGGGATCCCGGTCTTGCCCAGGTAACCGGCGATGATCCAGATACTCACCAAGATAGCCAGGACGTTCCAGTCTACCGCGTTGAACGCCTCGGATTCGGTCATGGTACCGATCCAGACCATGGCCAGCACACCCAAGACCGCGGCGACTGAGCTGTCGATGATCCCGGCGACGACGACCGAGATCGTCGCCACGAAGATGATCACCGTCATCCAGAACGTAAAGTCCGTCATTTCTGCCATTTTCTGTCCCCTATGCCGCGATTCTGCGTCAGACTTTGTTTTTCGTGCGTTGCGAAACGGCGAATGTTGAGCGGACAAACGGTCGCGCCATCACCAGGTCAAGGTTTCCTGCGACGGCCAGCCTTCCTGGACGCGATGCTGGTTATCCAACTAGATCTAGTTTGTCAGGTCTTCTGCCGCATCCTTGACATCTTCCAACACTGTCTCACCGGCATCCATCGCCTCGTCAAAATCCGGGAAAGCGTCGGGCTCGCCGATGATGCTTTTCGTCAGCGCGGTGCTTGCCATGGCGCCGAGCACAGCGCCTATCGCGGACCCCCAGGGCCCTAGATTGCATCCCACAGCAGTGCAAATGCGCTGAGCGGCCCAAGACCCGCCATAACCACCGGCGAGGGCGCTTCCGGCCATTAGCAGCGAATTCTTCAAATGCTTGTCCATGTCTTCTCCTTAATCCCAGCGAAAAAGCCGCTTGTGATTTACGCGGGGTCGAACTCGAGTTCATCGATTTCGAACCGCAAGTTGGGTGCGGACGATCATCCCGGCTCATCAACATATGTGAAGCGCGCGACCTTTAGCTTTGGAAGTTGCCGTGAAGCGCCTTCGCACTCGATAGCTATAGAAACAGATAATCGGAGCCGAGCATAGGCACTATAGTGGTGGACGGCCGAGCTTGCATCAACGCTGGCGAGTTTTACGGCGCCTGCCCAAGCAGTGGACTACAATTTTATGGCAGTTTTGTGACACCGCAATGAATCGCAGAGGTCCTCGACCGCTTGACTCATGGCCGGCCCTGCTGTCCCTAAGTTGTCCTCAGCCTTTTCGCCAGGGCGCAATACGATGCGCTGCCTCGGCCATCCACTGCGGTCGTGCCGCCATCCTCGAAAGGATCACGTGCGCAACAGCCGAATCGCCGAAATCAGTTACCAGAAAGACGCCGAGCCGCTACGCCCTTGCAACCGGTATGGCAGTGGATAGAGGAAATAGAACGTAATATATTACCGTCCGGCCAAGGGCTTCATGGCGACGCATTGCCAAGAGTGGACCAATTTTATGAAACAGCTTGAAGCGATATTGAAGAGTCCCGCGACACAACACCTGGCGATAAATCTCACCGTGGCGATAGTGGTACCAATGATAGTGACCGCTGTGGCGCCCATGGTACGTCCGGCGGCGCGCGGTGTCTTGAAGGCCGGCATTCTGGTCTTCGAGAAGGCACGCGAGACCGCGTCTGAGTTCGGCGAATTGGTGGAAGATCTGGTTGCCGAGGTGCAGGAAGAGCTCCAGGAGTCCAGAGAGCAGTCTGCAGGCCTGATGGAACCCAATCAGACCCCTCGTCACAGGGCGGATAACGCCGACTGATACTGCATCTGCTCGACGGCCGAAAAATAGCGCATTGCTCAGAGCTTCTCGTGCAGCGTGATCCTGGCGGGCGCTCCTTTGGTGTCACCTATCGTGCTATGCAGATTCTTGCGGATGGCGCGCTCGATCTTGTGTTTCAAGGGCACGAACAATAGACCGAGCTTGATCTTCATTTCGATGCATCCATCGCCCAGATAGATGTGGACCGAAGAACCTTTATGGCTCGAGCGTATGTGATTGCCCTTCCAGTCATAATCGACCCGATACTTGTTCTTCAGATGCCTTGCGATGCGTTCCACCCGCCGATGGGTTTCATGATGCTTCAGGCAATGGTGATGTTTTATATGGATCCTCGACATATCCGTACACACAGGTCTTACGGGCGCCGGCTAGGTCAGTTCCTTGACCTTGTCCGTTTTTTCCCAGGGCGCCTTCAGGTCCACGCGCCCCATCTGACCGTAAACCGCCAGCTTTCTATAGAATCCTTCGATCTCCGCAGGCAGCTTCTGAAGTCGCAGGTCTCGCACGATCGCGCCCAGGCGAAAATCGATGGCCTTGTCGAGGCGTGATGCCAGCTCTTTGTCGTCCACTGTTCCGGTGCCGAAGGTGCGCACATGCAGGCTGATCGGTCGTGCGGCACCGACCGTGTAGCTGAGCTGCACTTCGCACTCTGTCGCAAGCCCCGCCGCTACCACGTTCTTGGCCGCATAGCGCGCTGCGTAGGCGCCCACGCGATCGATCCGCATTGGATCCTTGCCGCTCAAGGCGGCGCCGCTATGACGAGCATACTCGCCGTAGGTATCGATGCCGGTCTTTCTTCCCGTGAGACCCGAGTGCACAGCAGGACCTCCCCCGATCTGCAGACCTTCCGGGTTCACAAAGATGTTGGTCCGCTTATCCGCTGCGAATTTTTGCTGCTTCAGGACCGGCTCGATGACATGCTCGATCATGTCGCCGCGCAACTGGTTGAGGTCGACGGCCGACGCATCGGTCTGACTGGTAACCAGCGCTATGCTGTGGATACGCTCTGCCTTGCCATCGACGTACTCGATCGCGACCTGCGCCTTACCGTCAGGCAGCAGATACGGCAGTTTCTTTTTCACGGCCGGCGAATCGAGGTGGTCGGCCAGCCTGTGCGCCAGCCAGATCGGCAGCGGCATGAGCACCTTCGTCTGATCGCAGGCATAACCGAACAAGGTGGCGGGGTGTTTTGCAGTAATCCGATCGAGCTGGGTATTGTCCAGCTCATCGAGGTCCATCGGCCTATAGTCTGTGGCGGTATGGTTCTTGAAGCTGGTCAGTATGGTGCAGTCATCCGCATTGAACGCCTCGGGCGAGTAGCCCACTGCGCGAATAACATCCCTGGCGACACCCTGAATGTCGAATATCGTCTGGGACGTGTAATGCGCCGATATGAACATGACCCCACTCGATAGCGCACACTCCGCGACGATGCTGGATGAGGGATCCCCCTTGAGGAAGGTGTCGACGATAGCGTCGCTCACCTGATCGCACAGCTTGTCTGGGTGACCAAGAGTGACGGACTCGGAAGTAAATACGTAGTCACCTTTCACGCTGCTTGCTCCTGTCTAGTGTTCTGTTCGATCCCTGGAACATCGCCCCCCGCCATCTCTGCGGCGATTCTCGGGGGTATCGAGGGTTTGGTTGCCTCATTCACGATAAGCGGACCCAGAACGCCGGCCGCGATGATGGCCAAGTCAATCATCCCCAACGGGGTAGTGCCGAGCAGACGCCGTGCAGCCGGGGCCCACGTAACGAGTGCCTGCAGCGCGGTCATACCGCCGATAGCGGCCAGCAGGGCCTTGTTGGGCGGCAGCTTTACGCCGCCGAAAACGTTCCGGTATTCCGATCGGGAGCTGTAGGCATGCGCCAACTCGCTCATCGTCAGGGTGTTGAACGCCAGGGTGGCGGCGGCCGGGCCTATGCCATAACGCCGCATACCGGCATAGTAGGCGCCCATCACACCCAATCCGATGGTACCCGACTCGAAGATCATACGTTTCAGATCTTCGCCGCCGATGATGGGCTCGTCGGGATCTCTCGGGTCACGGCTCATGATGCCCGGCGCCGGTGGCTCCATCGACAGCGCCAGCCCGGGGAAGATATCGGTAACCAGGTTGATCCACAGCAGCTGCATCGGATTCAGCGGCTGACCCCACCCGGCCGCAATCCCGATCAGCATGACCTCGATCTCGGTCAGATTGGTGGAGACCATGAAGTGGATCATCTTGCGAATATTGCCGTAGATTGTCCGACCCTGGCGCACTGCGACCGACATGGTGTGAAGGTTGTCGTCTTCCAGCACAACGTCGGACACCTCCCTCGCCACATTGGTGCCGCTCAAGCCCATCGCCACACCGATATCCGCGGCCTTGAGGGCGGGGCCGTCGTTGATGCCGTCACCGGTCATCGCGACCACGTAGCCCGCCTCCTGTAGGGCGCGCACGATCTTGAGCTTGTGGGCGGGGCTGACCCTTGCAAACACCTGTACATTCTTGGCCAGGCCGGCCAATAGGTCAGGATCCATCTCGTCCAATTTGGTGGATTCGAGCACCTGTAGCGGTTGATCGCCGCTCAGCCCGAGTTGCTCACCAATGGCCTGTGCGGTGGCCGCCTGGTCACCGGTGATCATGATCGTCTTGATGCCCGCCCGGTGATACATGGCGATGAGCTTGTCCATGTCGGGGCGCATGGGGTCCGCCATCCCGGCCAGACCCAGCCATGTCAACTGCCCGGTCTTCGCCGGCATCCTCGAGGACTCGAGCTCACGATAGGCGACCCCGAGGACGCGCAAGGCAGCGCGCCCCATGCGCTTGTTCTGACTCAGAATCGCAGACCTGGCCTCATCGGTGAGCGGGACGACTTCGCCATTCACAACCTGATGCTCACACATCTCGAGCACCTCATCTGGGCTGCCCTTTACCGCCAGGAGGTGCTTGCCGTCTTTGTATTCGTGCAGCGTGCTCATGTAAGGGCGACCTTCCGCACGATAGCGGGTGCGCTTGGTCGGATACTTCGCCCGCAGCGCCATGACATCGATGCCCGACTTCAACGCCATGTCCACCAGTGCCATCTCGGTGGCAGACCCCTCCAGTTCCGGGTTGTCCGCCTCGCCGTGGAGCTCGACCTCACTGCACAGCGACACCACCTGCATCAGGCGTACCAGTTCCTCGCGGTCCATGGGATCGCACTGTTCGCCGTCCGCCTGGAAGCTGCCGTGGATGACATCGAAGGGCTGTTCGCCGCTGTGTACCGCAACCACGGCCATGCGGTTCATCGTCAGAGTGCCGGTCTTGTCCATGCAGAACACCTGCACCGAACCCAGGCTCTCGACCGCATCCAGGTGGCGGACGGAGACATTGTGCTTGCGCATGTTGCCTATCCCCATCGCCAGCGTCGTCGTGGCTACCGCGGGCAGACCCTCGGGCACTGCGGCGACGGCCAGCGATACCCCGGATTTCAGCATCTCCAGCCAACCGAAACCTCGCAGCAGACCGATACCGGCGACCAGCACGCAAACACCGGCGCTGATGTACACCATCTGCGTGCCCAGCTTCTCCAATTGGCGTTCCATTGGCGTCTGCGGAGATTGGGCCTCGCCCACCATGGTCTGGATCTTGCCCAACTCGCTCGCTTCGGCCGTCGCGACGACGATGCCCTCGCCACTACCGCCGGTGACGCTGGTGCCCATGTATCCCATATTGATGCGATCGCCGAGCGCCGTCTCGCCCGCACCGATGAACTCGGGCTTCTTGGCGACGGGGAGGCTCTCACCGGTCAGAGCGGATTCGTCGACGGACAGCCGGTGTCCCTTCAGCAGCCGGACATCGGCGGCGATATAGGTGCCGGGAACCAGCACCAGGATGTCGCCGGGCACGATGTGCTCGACCTTGATGGTCTTGCTGACGCCATCGCGCAGCACGGTCACATCACGGACACCGGTCTTGGCCAGTGAGGCAATCGCCATTTCGGATTGGCGCTCCGTTACGAACCCGATAAGGCCGTTGATCAGGACGACGCCCATAATCACGGCCGCATCTACAGCGCCACCGGTCACTACGGAGATGACCGCGGAGGCGCCTAGCAGGGCCACCGGGGCATTCAGGAACTGGTCTATGAAAATGGACAGGTCGGAACGTTTTTCGCCGGCGACCAGGGTATTTTCTCCATAGCGCCGCAGGCGAACGCCGGCCTCGTCCGAGCTCAGGCCCTCCTGCAGGGAAACGGCCAGATGCGCCAGCACCTGATCGGGCGTCATGACGTGCCAGCTCCTGGCCTCCTGCACCTCTTTGCTAGCGGCCGCGGGGTCTGTCGTCAGCGCCGTGGCGCCAAAGACCGGGGCCGGCGCGACGTTGCGACCCACGCCGCCGAGAATCTCGGAGAGGCCGCCGAGGGCCGACTTGACCGCGGATTTCAACGGTGCGGAGGAGGTCCTTCTGACGGTCTTTCGTCTCTGCCTGCGCTCTCCAAGCTCCCGCTCGACGAGCCTGATGATATCGGCGATCCGTCGGTCCGGATCGTATCTCAACAGCAGACGGCCAGTGAGGATGTTCGCCTCGACCGAACGGATGCCTTCCACTGCAGAAAGGCGCTGCTCCAGATGCCGTTTGAGCTTGGGAGAACGGTATAGGCCCGGGACGTCGAGCCGAGCGCCTCCCCGTTTCTGGATGCTCACAGGGGTAACGAGCCCAGCGAAAGATTGCGCCTTGGAGTCTGAGTCATTCATGGTTGTCAGTTCGTTATCGTTATCGCTGCGTAAGCGGTGATCAATCGATTGGCGCTTCTTTGCACCAAGGGGATTGGCGCCAACGTCCCGCTATCCGCATTATCGTCGCGACCGTTGGGCGAGACGGTTGGCCGAGACACTGGGTATAGAAATAGCCTACTTCCGCTAAAGATGCAGCCCGAACAGCCGCCTGAGTCAGATTACTAAGTTTTTATTACATTTTTGTGAAGGATCAGGCGCGTCGATCCGTCCCGCCCCCCATCAGAATTCCCCACGCAATCGCAGCCAGCCGCGGATCAAAGGCTTGCCGACCTGCCTGACGATAGGCTCCAGCGCGCTCCTGCGCTTGACCGGTTTCCACGAACGCTGCATTCGGGGTCTGGCGGACCCTGCATTCACACTAGCGTGGACCATGCCCGGCCGATTGGGAACGAAGGCAAAGGCACTACGGATATACCAGGGCCAGAAACTCAGGATCGAAACCATCGACGCGGCGATGTAAGTCGTCGAGCAGGCCACCAGGATCAAGCGCGCATCTCCGACCTCCTTCTCTGCGATATAGCCCCTGCGGAGCATGGGGAGAGCCCGCTTGAAGCTCGCATCCAACTCCGATGGAAGGGCCGCGAGCTGCGCAACCAGCCCGGTACCCAGCATTGCGAATAGGGCTGCGCCCAAGGTGCGGAAGGGCAACGGCCTCTGCGTCGTCAAGGCCAGCATCGGAACCGTCACCAGCACCACGGCCCCCATCTGCCCCGTCACCTGGGCCAATTTGGTCAGATGGGTCCTCCACACAAAGGGGGGGTAGTCCGAAGCGTCCTGCAGTGCGTGTGCCACCTCGTGCGCAGTCGTGGTCAACGCGGACAGCGTCTTCCGATCTAAGCGTGATCGCGCCAAACGCACGGCTTTGGCAGATTGGTCGTAATGATCACCGATGTCGGTACTTTCGACCTTTACCGCCTGCAAATGCTCACGGTCCAGGATCTCGCGCGCAAATTCCCTCGCCGTAACGGAAACGTCCAGGTCTTCGTCGTCATGTTTCCTAATCAGGTAACTGGCCCAGGCCCGGGGCCCAAGGATCAGAATCGCAGCGGGAATGACTATCATCACCGGATGCATTACGGCTCCCCACCAGGCGACACATCGTCGCCGCGCTTGCTGTCACGAGCTATCGGGCGGGCAGCTCCCACCGCCGATCCAGGGGCACAAGTCACCGCCGAGCAGATCAGGCTTCGTCTATCTCGATCTGCGGGACTGCGCCCGGGTCACTCAGTATCGTTTTCGTCAGCGTGGCGCCTGCCATCGCGCCGATCAGTCCGCCGAGCAGTGGCCCCCAGCTGCCAAGGGGCCAAGCGTAGGTCGCAGCCAGTCGCGTGGAACCGTACCAACCACCGGCCGCACCCAAAAATGTGCCGGCCCACACCATCAATGCGTCCTTTGAGTGCTGATCCATAATGGCCTCCGTCGCATTGTCATGCCTGACATTTCCAATCTGTTTGGAAAGTAAATAGCTTAGTACAAGGCGAGCCTGCAATCTCATTGTTTTTCGTCGCGAGGGTGTCGAGACATACAGGCGTTTTTTCCTTCCGAGCATCGTCCATTGATCCGGGACAAGTTTCAATGACTTCGCCGGGCACCCAACGCAGGATCTAACGTAGGATTCTTTAAGCCAGAGGCGCAGGAAACCTTGATCGGATTTCGTCGCCGTCCGGCCGACTCGCCGCGGATAGTCAATGCGCACGATGGGTCGGCCTCATCATCGTCTGGACAGAGCATGCGACAGGACACGACGAGTGGCCTAAGGAGGTACGGATCTTGCCACAGGGAGAAAGCATCACATTGTCTAAGCGCGAGATGGCGGAACTTCGTTGGGCTTACGAGAACCTGGAACATCCGTCACTCGCGGCCCGTCTGAGCAACTTACTCGCAGAACCCATCGAAGACGCGATATCCCTGTTGCCCAAGGCTTGGAAAAAGCGCCTTGAGAACGCGCTGAAAACCAACTCATTCCTGACCGTAAGGCTGGCCATACAGACCATGAACCTTGGCGCACAGGTACGGCCGCAGAATCGTTTGCACAAGCTGTTCGCCATGGGCACCGGCGCCGCCAGCGGGTTCTTTGGTCCGTTGACGCTGTTTGCCGAACTCCCCGTCACGACGATGCTGATCCTGCGTTCTATTGCGAATGTCGCGCGAACCCAGGGGGAGGATCTGACGCAGCAGGAACCGCGAATGGCCTGCGTGCAGGTCTTTGCGCTTGGCGCGCGCACCAGTGATGATGAATCAGCGGATACCGGCTATTACGCATTGCGGACCATTCTTGGCCTGCATTTTGAGCGCGATATTCTCGAATATGCCGCCAACGCGCAGGGCCCGCATATCCCGGCTTTCATCGAGCTGACCCGAGCCATCGCCGCACGTTTCGGCATCTTGATCTCGGACAAGGTCGCGGTCCAGCTGGTGCCAATTGCCGGAGCAGTCAGTGCCGCAACGCTCAACTATCTGTTCATGAAGCATTTTCAGGACGTCGCCACCGGGCACTTCGTAGTCCGCCGGCTGGAGAGACAATACGGATCTGACGCCATCAAGGATCTCTACGAGCGTATCGCGGAGGAAGAGGGGCTCGAAGAGGAGAAAGAGTTCAGCCCGGTGATCGGCTGGTAACAGTCGCCCGGGGTCGATTCGCCAAGAGACCTTGTGGTTGTTTGCGAGTTGGAGACGAAGGTCTGCGTGACGGCCGCCATCCCGCGGGTGAGCGGCAACCATCATCTGCCGGGAAATGCCGCTCAGCGAGAGCAGACCAAAAACGGCGCGCCAAAGAAAAAAGGCGGGGATCACCCGCCTGTTTTCTGTTCATGGATCGAGAAAGCGATCAGCTCTTGACCCAGTTAGCAAAATTGTCGGTGCTCTTGCCTTCACCGTCGCCATAACCCGCCTCGTAGGCCGCTGTCAGGCGCTGTTCCTCGCGCCGGGGGTTTTGCAGGAAACCTGCCTGCCAACCCTGGATGTACTCCTCATCGACACCCATCTCTTCCATTTTTGTCACAGCGTCGTAGTAGAACTGGTTCATGTCCGGTCTCCGAATTTAGCCAACTTCGTGCGCCTCTTACGTCAGCCTGCCCGGCCTCTTGCACCTTGCGGGTCTGCCCCGGGGACTCGGCCGTCGCCACTGTGGTGCACGCAGGGCGGCGCTGTAAAAAGGGAGCATTAGAATACTCTGCTTTACTAAAGACTGACAAGTTTCTTTTCGATTTCGGAGCGTTGAGCGCGGCTGGTGTCTGATCCCGTTGACCGACGGTGGTTGACCTACCCAGGGCGCCTCAGCATCCTTGCGGCTTAGAACGAGCTGTAGGACCCCTGATGCGCCCCGCCCAATTGCTTACCATCCTCGACCGCGAATTCATCAGTACCCGCGAGGGTCATCACACCCCGGTGATGCTCTGGGGGCCTCCTGGGGTCGGCAAATCGGACATGATTCGGCAGACCGGGGAACGCCATCAGGCACCGGTCATCGATATCCGACTGTCGCAGATGGAACCCAGCGACTTGCGCGGCATCCCCTTCCGCAGCGGTGATTTCGTCGAATGGGCGGCGCCCGCCATCTTGCCCGATGCGGAGCGCCACGGCCCCACCGGGATATTGTTTCTCGACGAAATCACCTCCGCGCCACCGAGCGTATCGGCCGCCGCCTACCAGTTGATACTCGACAGGCGGCTCGGCGAATACGAGGTCCCCGGCGGCTGGGCGATCTTTGCGGCCGGCAACCGCCAGGGCGATCGTGGCGTGACCTACACCATGCCGGCTCCGCTGGCCAATCGCTTCTCACACTTTGAGGTGGATACCCACCTCGACGACTGGGTGGCCTGGGCGTATCAGCACGGTATCGACGAGCGCGTCATCGCCTTCCTGCGCTTCCGTCCGGAACTGCTGTTCGATTTCGACCCCGCCCACAACCCCGTGGCGTTCCCCTCCCCGCGCTCCTGGGAGTTCGCTCACCGGAGTCTGCAGAAATTCGGCGATCGGGGGGAGCTCCTGCAAGGGACACTGCAAGCCTGCGTCGGACCGGCCGCCGGGATTGAACTGACCGCGTTCGTCAACAGTCTCGACAAGATGCCAGACCTGGACGACATCGTGGCCGGCAAACCGGTACCGGTGCCGGACGAAATCGATCTGCAGTACGCCGTGGCCGCGGCATTGGTCGGCCGCGCGATTCGCGCGCAGCAGGCCGACCTGGCTACGCAAATCACGGGCCGCATCCTGGATTACGCCCGCACCTTTCCACAGCGGGAAATGGGGGTCATGCTGGTCTCCGACCTGCATCGGGCGATCGGCGAAAGCCTCTTCCAGGTGCCGGAATTCGCGACCTGGGCGAATGCAGTCGCGGATGTGATGCTGTACGAATAGCAGTGGCAGCGGTCGTGGCGGACGCCCTGGCCTCCGCTGGGCAACTGGTGCGGCCTGACCAACGTGAGCGGATCGGAACATGACAGCGGACCTCGACGCTATCGAAACCAAGCTGACCGCGGCGCGCGCGAGGCTGATTCTCGACAAGCCGTTTCTCGGCGCTCTGGTGCTGCGCCTGCCCATCGCCGCCGCCGATCCCAGCTGGTGTCCGACTACGGCAACGGATGCGCGCAAGTTCTACTACAACCCACAATACATCGACGCATTGTCGATGGCGCAGACCCAATTCATGCTCGCCCACGAGGCGCTGCACTGCGCCCTGTCGCACTTTGCCCGCCGTCAGCATCGTGTGCAGCGTCGCTGGGATCTGGCCTGTGACTATGCCATCAATCCGCTGTTGCTCGACGACGGCCTGACGCCACCGCCCAACTGCCACGTGATGCCAGACTACCTGGGCATGACGGCTGAAGAGATCTACCCGCTGATCGACGAGAACGACGACAGCGATACCATCGATCAGCACTTGTTCGATCAGGATAACCAGTCGGGGGGAGGTCAACAGGGCAAGGCACCCGACCAGCCCGATAACGCCCGGCAGCAGTCAGGCAAGGGCGGCGGCGATACACAGCGGGACGACGATCGCGACCAACACGGCGACAAACCGCTGGACCGGCAGTCCGACCAACGCGACGGTGAAGGCGCCAGACCAATCGAAGCCGACACATCCCGTGCGGAACAGGCACCGCATGAAGACGATCGCGAGGGCCGCGGCGAACCCACCCCGCCGCCATTGAGCAACGAAGAGCGCCAGACGCTCGAGGTACAGTGGCAGCAGCGTCTGGCGGGCGCCGCGCAGCAGGCCATACAGGCCGGCAAGATGGGCGGCAGCATGGCACGCCTGGTCGATCATCTGCTGCAACCGCGGCTGCCATGGCGGATGCTCCTGGCACGGTACATGACCGCGATGGCGCGCGATGACTTCAGTTATACGCGTCCATCGCGTCGCGAGGGCGATGCCATCCTGCCGTCGTTGAAGAGTTCGCAGGTCGAGATCGTCGTCGCCATCGATACCAGCGGCTCGATCCGCGAGAACGAGATGGATGAGTTCCTGTCTGAAGTCTCGGCGCTCAAAGGGCAGATGCGCGCCCGCGTGACCCTGCTGGCCTGTGATAGCAGTCTGTCAGCGGATGCGCCCTGGGTATTCGAACCCTGGGACGAATTTCGCTGTCCGACGCGGATCCACGGCGGCGGAGGCACCGACTTTCGGCCGGTGTTTGAATGGCTGGACCAGCATGGGCAACGCCCTGAACTGGTAGTCTATTTCACCGACGCGCAGGGCCGGTTTCCGCAGTACGAGCCGAACTATCCCGTTATCTGGCTGGTCAAGGGAAAAGAGAACGTCCCTTGGGGCCAACGGATTCAACTCAACTGACGCGAAGCGCGGTGAACGCGCGGCAGCAGACACGAAGGCGCATGCAGACAGGCAGACTTAGCCGGAAGATATCGCGACTTGTGCTAAGCGCTGTGCTGCTCGTTGCGCAGGCGCCTCGCGCATTCGCGCTCGACACCGAACTGCCCGACCTCGGCAACTCCGCTGGCAGTCTGATGACGCCCAAGAGCGAGCGTGATCTTGGCAAGGCCTTCATGCGCAGCATACGCCGGTCAGAAAACGTCATGGAAGATCCGCTGCTGACCGACTACATCCAGCGGCTCGGCAAGCGACTCGTCGAGACCAGCGGGACGCGCGGCACGCCGTTCCACTTCTTCTTAATAGACGACCCGCGCATCAACGCATTCGCCGGCCCCGGCGGCTATATCGGTATTTTTACCGGTCTGCTCATCACCACCGAGACCGAGAGCGAACTGGCCGCCGTGGTGGCACACGAAATCGCCCATGTGACCCAACAGCACCTGCTGCGAGCCTGGGAGTCGGCCAGTCGCATGAGCATCCCGAACGCGGCGCTCCTGCTC
>JBATKF010000006.1:0-7750 GCA_049669185.1 Sedimenticolaceae bacterium
GGGTTCTACCGTGGCGAAATCGCCGCGCGGCTGGTGGCCGCGGTACGCGCCGCAGGTGGGATATGGTCGGCCGAAGACCTGCAGGCGTATCGCGTGGTCGAGCGCGCGCCGATTGTGGCGCACTATCGCAACCACCGGGTAGTCAGCGCCAGCCTGCCATCATCCGGCGGTGTGCTGCTGGCACAGATGCTCGATATGCTGAGTGCACGACCGTTCGAAGAGCTGTCCGCGGCCGATCGAACCCATCTTTTGGTGGAGGTTATGCGCCGCGCCTACGCCGACCGCGCGACCTACCTCGGCGACAGCGATTATGTCCCCGTGCCGCTGGTCGGGTTGCTCAGCCCTGCCTATGCCTATCGTCGCGCACAGACGATCGATATGGCGCGGGCGACGCCGAGTGTTGCGGCATCGGTGGACGCAGGAGAGGGACGGGATACGACCCATTTTTCGGTCCTGGATCGCGAAGGCAATCGGGTCGCGGCGACGCTCAGTATCAACTATCCGTTCGGGGCCTGTTTCGTGGCTGCCGGCACCGGCGTGCTGCTGAATGACGAAATGGACGATTTCTCCGCCAAGCCCGGCGCCGCCAATGCCTATGGCCTGCGCGGCAATCAGGCCAATTCGATTGCACCCGGCAAACGTATGCTGTCGAGTATGTCGCCGACCTTCGTCGAGAGCGAACAGCGCGTGGTGATTCTCGGTACGCCCGGCGGATCGCGCATCATCAGCATGGTTCTGCTCGGGCTGCTCGATGCGATCGATGGCCGACCGGTTGAGGAGTGGGTGGCGCGCGGCCGCTTTCACCATCAGCACCTGCCCGATCGAATCGACATCGAACCCGGGGCGCTTGGGACGGAGCTCATCCGTGATCTGGAGCGGCGTGGGCATCAGGTCCGGCAACTCGACGATCCCTATGGCAACATGCAGGCCATCCTATGGGATCGTCGCAGCGGTGAGGTAACGGCGGCCTCCGACCCTCGCGGCATCGGCAGCACGGCCCTGATGCCCGATTTTTCCGTTCCGGCTATACCCAGGCGAGATACGCCTCAGGGCTGAACGTCGCCTTCTTTGAGCACCCCTTCGAGGCTCGCATAGTAGGCTGCGAGGTTCTCGAGGTCTTCCTCGGACAACGCCGCCACCATCCCCTGCATGATGGCGTTTTGGCGCTCCCCGGACTTGTAGGCCTTGAGGGAGTGCAGCAGATAGTCTTCGTACTGTCCGCCGATATGCGGGTAGATCGGTACTGCGCTGACACCGGTCTCGCCGTGGCAGGCGATACAGGTGGTGGCCTTTTCTTTACCCAGCGCAGGATCGCCGCCGGCGTGGGCCAGCGATGCGCCGAGAGTCAATGCGGCCGCGGTCGAAACCAATAATCGATTCATCGTCATCCCCCTCACTTTCCCTGGTCCTGCCAGAATGCGGCGATGTCTACCATGTCCTGGTCGCTCATGCTCTGCGCCTGGGCATTCATGGTCGGGTGTTTGCGCTGGCCGTCTCGATAGGCCTTGAGCGCGGCCACGATATAGTCGGCGTGCTGACCGCTGAGCTTGGGCACATGGTAGGTCGGGTAGGTGTTGTGATAAGTGGGGATGCCATGGCACCCCAGGCAGGACTCCGACTTCACGCGCCCAGCAGCGGCATCGCCAGCGGCCAGCCCGGCCGAAGATGCGATCAGCAGACTGACCGCAGCTGCAGCGAGTAAGGATCTCATGGTGTTTTCTCCTGTGCGGTTAGTCATGGTCACGCGGTACATCGCGTCGGGGCGGGAATAACCCAGCCGGTTGCATTCTAGAGACCCGAGCGGTAACTGCATAGGCGCCGGGCGCAAGGGTTTTTTCTGCGGCTGCAAGGGGAGTTTATAGAGCATCGGGTTTCAATGCTGGCACGACGGGCAATACGCGCTTGCCCGCTGCCCGATCGAACGGCTCTTGAGCCGCGTTCCGCAGCGTTTGCACGGCTGGCCCACCCGCCCGTAGACAAACAGCTCCTGGGCGAAGTAGCCAGGCTGTCCGGACTCGTTTAGGAAGTCGCGCAGGGTCGTACCACCGCGTGCAATCGCGTAATCGAGCACGGACTTGACCTCGCTGACCAGCCGCTCGAGCCGCAGACGCGAGATCCGTCGGCTGCTGCGTTGCGGATGGATACCGGCGCGAAACAGGGCTTCGGTGGCGTAGATGTTGCCGACACCGACCACGACCCGCCCGTCCATCAGCAGCGACTTGATGGCGACCCGCCTGCCGTGCGCCACGGTGTGCAGATAGGCACCATCGAATGCGGTCGACAGGGGTTCCGGGCCCAGACCCCGCAGGCGCGGGTGCGCCAGCGGGTCGCCTTCGGTCCATAGCATGGCGCCGAAGCGACGCGGGTCGTGCAGACGCAGACACTGCTCGCCAAACAGGATATCGACATGATCGTGGATCCGTGGCGGGCTGGCTGCCGGCAGCAGACGCAGACTGCCGGACATGCCGAGATGAATGATCAGGGTGCCGCGCTCCAGCCGTATCAGCAGGTATTTGGCACGCCGTTCTACGGCCTGTACCTGCTGTCCCACAAGCAGCCGTCCCAGCGGCGGCACTGGCCAGCGCAGCTGCGGCTGGCGAACCACCGCGCCGGTGATGACCCGCCGCATCAGATAGGGCGCAATACCGCGGCGGGTGGTCTCGACCTCGGGCAGTTCGGGCATCTCTAGCCTGGAAATTTCACCGGTTAGGGACTGACAAAGTGCTGCGCTGGCAGAGAGAGCAGATTGAAGTAGACATCGTCGATCACCCGCACCTCGTCATCGAACAGTACATAGCGATAGTGCTGGGTCGGATCTCGGTCACCGAACGTCAGTCGGATGTCGTCGATCTGCAGCACTGCGGTCGGCCGGTCTAGACCGAACTGCGCCAGGTCTGGCCCGGCCGGGAAGCGGCTAAGGACCGGGGCGCGGGCCACCGCCAACAATTGAGCGACACGGTGTTGGTCGGCCGCGGCCAGTCGCGGATGGACCAGGCGCCAGCCTTCGCTTTCACGCTCCAAGGCGAACCGCAGCTCGCGGTCGCGCTCGACCCGCAGTGCGGTGGCCGTTGTGGGCGAAAGGTCAGTCAGGGTGGCGGTCTGCGCGGAATCAACAGGCCAGCGATCGATGGCCAACAGGACCAGCGCACAGGCGGCGAGGACCAAATTGGCCTGGGTCCAGCGGTTCATGCCTGACGGCGTCTGTGTCGCGACCACAGGCCGAGCGCCAGATAGACGGCTGGGACCAGGCCCATCAGCGAGAGCGCCAGGACGCCGGCGATCTGCGGAGACCAGGCGATATCGAGGTCCTGTGCCGGGGTAGGTGCGGCGAGCGCCTCATTATCGCTCAACCAGTGCAGCAGGCCCAGCGCGAGCGTCAGGTTCTCGGCCTGCCCTACCTGGTCGTTGCCGAGCAGCTCGCGGCTGCCCAGGATCACGACCCGCTGGCGCTGGTCATCGCCCCTGCGCTGCAGCGCGACAGCGACGGTTATGGGCCCGGCGTCTTCTCCCAGTTCGGGGTTTCGCGTGATCTGCCCTCGCAGGTCGCCGGTTTCGTTCCAACTGCGCGGGCTGCTCTCGAGAAGCGCTGCCGTCCGCCAGTCGGGGTGCTCGCCGACGCGCAGTCCGCGTGCATGCTTCATGACGCTGTGGCCGTCAGGCGGTTGAGGCAACAGCGCCACCGGGTAATCGCTGATGATCGCGTTGTCGGGGCTTTCCAGGCCATAGCTGGCGGCTGCTGCATCCACCACGATACCCGGCAGCAGACTGACCCCAAACTGGTCATCGATCCAGGGCGAAGGGCCGTCACCGACCAGCCACAGCAGACTGCCGCCATCGTCGAGAAAACGCGAGATCAGCTCCCCGACAGGCGGCGCATAGCGCCGCTGCGGGCCGCCGACCAGCAGTACCGCGGTGTTGTCCGGGACGCTGTCGATAGACCCCGGATCAACGGAGAGCATGCGGTAGCCGAGGCGTTCGGCACGCCCGGCGAGGGTCGCCAGCCCACCCGGCGATGGGTCGATCGGGGCCTCACCATGGCCGGTGAGATTGACGATCCAGCGTTCGCCGCGCAAGGCCATGCGGGCCAGCGCCGCGTCGATCGCTGCGGCCGTCGGTTCGGCGATGACCTCGTGGCGCTGGGCGCTGCGCAGATGCAGTTCACCGTGTCTCGCGACGCCAGCCTCGCGCGCCAGGGTTGGCTGCTCCACCGGGTCGACGAAGCGTAAGGAGGGTTGGCTCGGATGGGCCAGATAGGGTGCCAGCAGGCGCCGCAGCTGCGCGCGCGTCAGCGCATAGTCTGGCACGAACGCGGTTAGCTCGAGTGGTGCCGCAAGTGCGTCGAGGGCGCGCGCCGCGGCCGTGCTCAGCGTGTGACTGCGTTGCGCCGTGAGATCCAGCTGCCAGTCATGGTGCTGGCTGACCCGTGCAGCCAGGATCACGCAGGCGATCAGCAGCGTCATAAAAAACAGGCGTTTGAGCATCAGATCTCCCCCCGCCGACGCGCCAGCGTGTAGCTGGCCAGCCATACCGCGCCGATGCCGGTGCTGAGGAAGAACACAATGTCCTGGCTGCGCAAAAGGCCCTGCAGCCACGGTTGTGTATGTGGCAGCAGCGCGAGCCAGTACCAGGCGGCCTCGGGTCCGCTCAGTGAGTCCAGTAACCACAAGAACAGCAGGATGCCATAGCTGGCGGCCAGCGCGGCCGCCGGATGATCGAACAGTCCCGAGATGCACAGGCTCAGGCCACACAGCCAGAGGCTGAACAGCAAGACACCGGCAACAGTCAGCGCCAGGCGTGGCCAGTCCAGTGCAATACCCATCCCCAGCGCCGCCAGCGTGATACTGGCGCTGAGCACTAACGGCAGGCTCGCCAGCCACAATCCCAGGGTCTTGCCGAGCGCAATCTGGCCGCTGCCCACCGGCGACGACAGCCAAACGGCCATGCGACCGCTACGGATCTCGCCGGCCAGGCTGCCCATCGCCAGCAGGGGTATGCCGAGCAGCAACAGCAGCGTCAGGCTGTTGAAGCTTGGCATCACCACCAGGTCGGTAGCGCCGAGCGTCGATCCGCCGGCCTTGAGCTGAGGCGCGATCTTGGCGAAGCTCTCGAGTTGCGCAAAGGCAAGCCAGGCGATGATTAGCTGACCAAACGCCAACAGCAGCCAGAACATCATGCCGGCGCGCAGGCGTCGCCACTCATGCAGTGCGATCTCCCAGATCATGTGCCTGCACCCATCCCGTCGGTGTCCGCATGACGACGAAAATGTGCCAGCAGGTCGGTCTCCGATGTGACCGCATGCTGCGCGGTCTTACGCCCGCTATCGAGCAGGATGACGCTGCTGCATAGCAGCTGCACATCTTCCAACAGGTGCGTGGACAGGATCAGACTGCGCTGCGCGCTGAGTTGCTGCAACAGCTCCCTGATCTGTTGCGTCTGCAGGGGGTCAAGGCCGGCGGTCGGTTCATCGAGGATCAGGATGTCGGGGCGATGCATTACCGCCTGCGCCAGGCCGAGGCGTTGCGCCATACCGGCCGACAGGCTGCCCGCCAGGCGAGCCGCGACGCTGTCGAGCTGCACCTGCTGCAATGCGTCGTCGATTGCGGTCCGCAAGGCCTGGTGTTGGAGGCCGCGCAGTCTGCCGGCCCAGGTCAGATTCTCGGTCACCGTCAGCTCGGGGTAGGCGGGCACACGCTGCGGCAGAAAGCCGATATGCCGGCGCACCAAGGGCGGCGCCAGGCGCAGCGGCTGACCGAGGACAAAGACCTCACCACGGGTAGGCGCAACCACGCCGGCGAGGACCTGCATCAAGGTCGATTTGCCCGCACCGTTCACCCCCAGCAGGCCGAGTCGTTCGCCTGGCTGCAGCTCTAGGTCGATGTCTTCGAGCCGCGGCCGCCGCTTCGGTCCGTAGCTTATGTCTTGCGCGCGCAGCAGGGTCTCCATGCGGCGGCAGAGTACCGTGCGCGACGCCGATTGCGAAGCCTAAGCCGTCGCTGCGGGTGAATCGTCCGTAGAATGGCGCGCATGATCAGACTGGGTGTGGATACTGGCGGCACCTTTACCGACTTCGTATTGCTCGATGAGCAGGGTGGGGTCCGCGTGCACAAGGTGCTGTCTACGCCCGAGGCGCCGGAGGCGGCCATTCTGCGTGGCGTCGCCGAACTGGGCCTGGATGTGTCGTGCCTGCAGATGGTACACGGCTCGACGGTGGCGACCAATGCGGTGCTGGAGGGTAAAGGGGTGGAGACCCTGTATATCGCCAACCGCGGTTTCGCCGATCTGTTGACCATCGGCCGCCAGCAGCGCGCTGCGCTCTACGATCTGCAGCCGCCGGTCGCGGAGGCGCCGGTCGCGGCAGAGCACTGCCTGGAGACCGGCGGCCGGTTGAGTGCCGACGGCCGCCTGATCGAGTCGTTGTCCGACGCCGATCTGGCCGATCTGCGTGCCGAGGTGGAACGATTGGCGCCGCAGGCGGTGGCGGTGAATCTATTGTTCTCTTATCTGGACCCGACGCTCGAGGAACGCATCGCGGCGGCCATGCCCGACGGTGTATTCGTATCCCTGTCTTCGCGCGTCCTGCCCGAGATCCGCGAATACGAGCGCGGCATGGCCACCTGGCTCAACGCGTGGATCGGCCCTAGGGTGGCGGGTTACCTGGCGCGCCTGCGGGGTGCTCTGCGCGATGTGCCGATCTCGGTGATGCAGAGTTCGGGCGATACCGTGGCGGCGCAGCAGGCGGCCGACCACGCGGTTCGCATGCTGTTGTCCGGTCCGGCCGGCGGTCTGGTCGCTGCGCGCGAGGTCGGCGCAGCGGGTGGTCACCAGCAACTTTTGACCTTCGATATGGGCGGCACATCGACCGATGTCGCGCTGGTTGACGCGGAACCGCGGTTGACCACCGAGGGCAGCATCGGGCGCTTCCCGGTTGCCGTTCCGATGGTGGATATGCATACCATCGGTGCGGGTGGCGGCTCGATTGCCTGGCTGGATACCGGCGGTATGCTGCAGGTCGGACCGCAGTCTGCCGGTGCGGCACCCGGGCCTGCCTGTTACGCGCGTGGCGGCGATCTGCCGACGGTGACCGACGCCAACCTGGTGCTTGGGCGGCTCCAGCCCGACGCCTTCCTCGGCGGCGGCATGCGCCTGGAGCGCGCCGCGGCCGTGAAGGCGATCAAGGATCTTGCCGTGGGCATGCATTGCAGTGTCGAGCAGGCGGCCGCGGATATCGTTGCGGTGGCCAATGAACTCATGGCCCAGGCGCTGCGCAGTATCTCGATCAAGCGTGGCGCAGACCCGCGGGAACACGTCTTGGTCTCTTTCGGTGGCGCAGGCGGTCTGCATGTCTGTGCGCTGGCCGAACTGCTCGAGATGCCGGCCGCGATGGTGCCGGTGCACGGCGGCGTATTGTCTGCGCTGGGCATGCTGGCCGCGCGGCCCGGGCGCCAGCTGTCACGCACGCAGATCGGGCTATTGTCTGAGCTGTCAGTATCGAGTCTGGAGGCGACCTTTGCCGAGCTGCGCGGACAGGGATTAAACGCGCTACAGGACGAGGGCTTCGAGATCTGCGACTGCGATGCCCTGGCCTCGGTCGACGTGCGGTATTTGGGTCAATCCTACACCCTGAATTTGCCCTGGCAGGGCCCGCGGCAGACTATCGAGGCCTTCCATGCGATGCATCTGCAGCGCTATGGTCATCGCCTGGACCTCCCGGTCGAGCTGGTCAATCTGCGGCAGTGGGTGCGCGGGCCCG
>JBATKF010000007.1:0-1665 GCA_049669185.1 Sedimenticolaceae bacterium
GAACCAGGGTGCAGCGCTGTTGGGTGCCGGCGAGCCCGCCGCGCCGGGCAATACCGTCACCTCGCGGGCCGGCAGCTGGGCCTCGCGGAGCTGCTGTTTTTCGACGTCCCACCAGGCGACGCGGATCTCGGGCAGACGCAGGCTGCCGCTGCGCTCCGGTACCAGCGCGAACTTCAGCACCTTTTGCGCCACCAGGGTATCGCCATCGACCCGCGCCTGAGACTCGGCCTTGTCGGGATAGACCTTTATCCCGGTCGGCGCCTCGAGTTCGAGATCGGGCAGCTGGGCCGCACTGAGTCCCTGCGCGGTGATCACCACGCTGCGGGTGATGGGTTCACCCACGCGCAGCTGCGGCGGGTCCTTCGACCAGGCGTCATTCAGGGTCAGCGACTCGGCCGGCAACCAGGGCGAGGGACTGCCGGCGGGCTGCGGCTGGACGTCCAGGGTCTGGGTTGCGGCGCGCAGCCGAATGGGACGGGTCTGCCCGAACAGCGAGCTGCTGTTGGGAAAGCCTCCGGGGCCCAATAGACGGTCGAAATCACCGAATAAGTCGCGCCCCGGATAGCGCTGGCCGCCGCCGCGCTGATTCTGCTCAGGCAGCTGCGCGGTCAATACGGGACCCTCGATCTGGAGGCTACCGCTGCGCTGCGGAAACACCGCATAGCGACGCTCGATCACCCGATACTGCTGGCCGTCGCGCTGGCTGCTGTACTCGGTCTGTCGGCCCAGCGGCTCGACGATCGCGTCCGCGATCTGCGGCTCGGAGATCCGCGGTTGGCGCAGCGGCACCCGCGACAGCAGGCGCACGGTGTAGATGACCTTCTGTTGCACAAAGGGGCGCTTGGGCTCCACCTCGGCCTCGAGCAGCACCGGCGGCGCGGGCCCGAGCTCTGCCGCCTGTGCGGCGGGCAGCACCTCGAGCGCCAGTGGCTTGGTCGTCGCGCCGCCAATCCGGATCGCCGGCACGGCGAGTTTGCCGGTGCGCTTGGGTCCCAGTACGAACTGCCAGCCGCGACTGCTGCTGCTGCGGCCGTTGATCATGCTCATCTGCATACTCTGGCTGCTGCTGAGCAGGTCGAAGTCTTTCGCCAGCGGCGACACGTCCGGCATGCCGCCGCCGTCATCCGTGCTGTTGAGGATCAGGACGACAGTCTCGCCCTCGGCAATGCGCGTCCGATCGAGGCGCGCCTCCGCCGCCGCGAATACCTCGGCGCTGCACAGCAGCGTCAGACAGATCAGCATCCAGGCACTAACCCGCTTGGCTCGCCGATTGCCTTCTGCGCGGCCCGATACGCTCGCTGTAACGGTGCGTAAGCGTTGCGGCCGGCGCGACGTAGTGTCGGCTAGGCCTTCACCGCCCGCCGCTGCGTGAGCCCCGCCACAGCGGCGCCTCGAACCGCTCGCGACGGAAAACGGCGAAATAAGCGGGTTAAACACTTGCATGGCGTTCCTCATGGCAGTTGGCCACTGCGCCGCAGGTGCTGCAGCAGAAAACGTTGCCGCAGCAGTGCGGCGGGATCATCTTCCACCCGGCGCAGCATCTGCTCAACCGCCTGGCGGTCTTCCGGGCTCATCATCGACATCTGTTCATTGGCGCGCCGTCCCGATTGGCTACCTGGTCGGTCGCCCAGCAGATCCGCCATGCCCGGCGACTCGGTCCCGCCC
>JBATKF010000008.1:0-10273 GCA_049669185.1 Sedimenticolaceae bacterium
ATGAACCTGCGATGGCGTCGCCTGGGCGCGGTGCTCGGCTTTGTCCTCGCGGCCGGCTGTCTGCTGTATGCCGGCTACGTTCCCGCCAAGGCCTGGTTGGCCCAGGTGCTGCTCGAGGCCGCCTGGCAGCGCACGCTGACCGGTGTGCCGGATCCGCGGCCCTGGCCCTGGGCCGATACGCAGCCGCTGGCGCGGCTGAGCCAGGCGCGACTCGGCGTCAACCAGATCGTCCTCGCGGGATCCAGTGGTCGGGTGCTTGCATTCGGCCCGGGCCACATCCCGGGTACCGCGCGCCCCGGACAGTCCGGCAATGTGGTTCTCGTGGGTCATCGCGATACCCACTTCGCCTGGCTACAGGACCTGCGTCGCGGTGACAAGCTCGTGTTGCAGGACGCCGACCGGAATGTACTGCGGTTTGTGGTGGTTCAAAAGGCGGTGCATCACGAAGCCGATCTCGATCTGCTCGATCCGCTGGCGCCGCCGCAACTGCGCTTGGTGACCTGCTACCCGTTCGATGCGATACGCCCGGGGACTCCCTGGCGTTACGTGGTCACAGCCGCGTTGTCCGATACCGCCCATGCTGCGATGGACGGCCTTCCGCCCGGCATGACCGGGCGGCCCACCCATTAGCGACTGATGTCACCCCTACATCGCGCCGGATTCGGTCCACACCGCGTTCGCTCATGATGATGCCTCGGGCCATGAGGATGATCTCGCGATCTGTGGGATCGGTCGACGTCGGCGGCAATATCGCCTGATAGAATCGCCAAGGACGGCATAGGTCGTTCGCGAAGCCGCGCCACCGATAGCGGCAGGTATCGCGGATGGGGCGGCGGAGACCGCCCGGGTGCGCGTGTCTTGAGCGCCATCGCGCCGTGGTTGGATCGAGCAGGGTAATCGATGGCAAACAAGAAGAGGCGGTCCACAAAGGGCGGCAGGAAGGCGCGCAAACGCACAACGCGTTCCCGGTCAGGTTCCGGGTGGCGCATTGCGCTCGGGATCATGCTATTGCTCGGTCTGTTGGGCGGTGGGTATTCCCTGTATCTCAGCAAGACGGTCCGCGTGAAGTTCGATGGCAAGCGTTGGGCAGTGCCGGCAAAGGTCTATGCCAGACCGCTGGACCTGTATGCCGGCGCGGCAATCTCCCCGGCGCAACTCAAGGCGGAGTTGCGCTTTATCGGCTATCGCGAAGTCGGCAAGGTGTCCGGGCCTGCGCAGTGGTCCGCGCGCGGCGGCCGCTTCACCATCCATACCCGTGATGCCTTCTTCTGGGACGGCGAAGAGCGGGCGCAACGCATCCTGGTAGACACCGCGGACGGCGTCATCGGTCGGATGCGTACGGCGGATGGGGGTGAAATCGACCTGTACCGCCTCGAGCCGGCGCTGATCGGCAGCATCTATCCCGCGCACAACGAGGATCGCGTGTTGGTGCAGCGTGGCGATCTGCCGGATCACTTGGTGGAGGCCCTGCTGGCGGTCGAGGATCGACGCTTTTTTGAACATCGTGGCGTCGACCTGCGCGGGATTGCACGCGCGCTATGGAGCAACGTCCGCGCCGGCAGGGTGGTGCAGGGTGGCAGCACGTTGACCCAGCAGCTGGTGAAGAATTTCGTACTCAGCCCGGACCGTTCGCTGTGGCGCAAGCTCAACGAGGCGTTCATGGCGCTGCTGGTGGACGCGCGCTACAGCAAAGACGAGATTCTCGAGGCCTACGCCAATGAGGTCTTTCTCGGCCAGGACGGCGCACGCGCGATTCACGGATTCGGCCTCGGCGGCTATTTTTACTTCAATCGCCCGCTGAACGAGCTGCGTCTGCACGAGACTGCACTACTGGTCGGTCTGGTCAAGGGCGCTTCCTACTACAATCCGCGGCGGCACCCGCAGCGGGCGCTGGAACGCCGCAATCTGGTGATCGATCTGATGCAGGCGCAGGGCTTCGTGAGCCAGACCGAGGCGGACGCGGCGCGCAAACTGCCGCTTGGGGTCAGCGCGCGCGGCGCCGCGCATGGTCAACGCGTGCCGGCATTCGTCGATCTGGTCAGACGACAGCTGCGCCGCGACTATCGTGAGGAGGATCTCACTTCAGAGGGACTGCGCATTTTTTCGACCCTGGACCCCTGGGTTCAGCAGCAGGCCGCTGCAGCCATTGACCAGCGCCTACGGCGCACAGAGAAGGCGCGAGGCATTGCGCAGGACAGCCTGCAGGCGGCCCTGGTCGTCGTCGCAGCGCAGAGTGGCGAGGTGCAGGCGCTGGTCGGCGGGCGCGACGCCGGGTTCGCCGGATTCAATCGCGCCCTCGACGCGCTGCGCCCGGTAGGTTCGCTGATCAAGCCGGCGGTCTATCTGAGCGCATTGTCGCTGCCGCAGCGTTATACCTTGAGCACCCTGATCGAGGACCGGCCAGTCGATATGAGGCTGCCGGGCGGCCAGCGCTGGCAGCCAAGGAACTATGACCACAAGCTGCATGGTTGGGTGCCGCTGCACGAGGCGCTGTCACGATCGCTCAACCTCGCGACGGTCGGCCTCGGCCTGGACGTCGGCCTGCGGCCGGTGATCAAGACCTTGCGCGCCCTCGGGGTGCAGCGGGAGATCGAGCCCTTCCCGGCGCTGTTGCTCGGCGCGCTGTCGCTTTCCCCGCTCGAGGTCGCGCAGGTCTATCAGAGTCTGGCCGCGGGTGGCTTCAACTCGCCGCTGCGCGCCATTCGCGCGGTGCTGGATGCAGAGCAACGGGCCTTGCAGCGTTATCCGCTGACCGTCGCCCAGGCCGCCGACCCGGCGGCCGTGTTTCTGCTCAATCGCAATCTGGTCGAGGTCGCGGAATCGGGCACCGGCGCTGCCTTGCGCAAAATGCTCCCGTCCGGGCTGCAGGTCGCCGGCAAGACCGGTACAACCAATGACCTGCGTGACAGTTGGTTTGCGGGTTTCTCCGCCGATCGTGTCGCGGTGGCCTGGGTCGGTCGCGACGACAATGCACCGACGGGTCTTACCGGTGCGCAGGGCGCGCTGCCGGTATGGGCCGATCTGATGCGCAGCATCGACAACGTTTCACTGCAGCTGGCGCCGCCGCCGGATGTCGAATACCACTGGGTGGACGGCGCCGGACGCCTGGCCGCGCAGCATTGCGAGGGGGCAGTTGCATTTCCCTATATCGCCGGATCACAGCCGATAGAGCGCTCGCCCTGCATGGAAAAACAGGTTCCGGGGGGTTTCTTTCGCGGCTTGTTCGATTAATCTCCAGCCAGGTCCAAGGGATGCCGCAACACAATGTACCTCTCAGATGAACGTCTATCGGCCAGCCGGTGCACCATGCGACTGTTGGGTGTGGTGGTCTTTGCGACGCTGCTGTCGGCCTGTGCCGGTGTCAGCCGCACGGAAGGTCCCGCGCAGGTAGAAGATCGCTCATCGATGCCGCGGCCGGCACAGTCCAATGAGCCCCAGATCACCGCTTATATTCCGCCGACCCAGCCGCGCGCGGCGCGGCCCGCGCCAAAGCGCGCGGTGGAGGTATTGACGCGGCGTGCGGAGGATCAGCGCAGCCAGGGTGATCTCGACGGCGCTATTGTCAGTCTGGAACGCGCGCTGCGTATCGCGCCAGAGGATGCGGCGCTGTGGCACCGATTGGCGCAAGTACGCCAGGCGCAGAGCCGTCATGATCTGGTGGTGGAGCTCGCGGCCAAGTCGAATTCTCTCGCGGCCCCCGGCGATCAGGCGCTGCGCAGTAGCAACTGGCAGCTGATTGCCGAGGCGCGTCGCGCGCTCGGCGACGATGCAGGGGCCCGCAGTGCCCAGGCACGTGCCGATTCGCTGCGATGATCCAGCGCTGCGGCGACAGCCCCCCGGCATACCGATTTACTAAGGCCCCAGGAGAACGCCATGGCAGATATTCAACTCTCTTCGCAGCTGTTCGAGGACATCCAGCAGGCCGTGCAGCGGCAACATCCGCAGGCCGATCCCGGGCTGGTGATGCAGTACCTCGCTGCGGTAACGGGCTATATGTTGGCCAGCCAACGCGGGATGTCGGCCACCGACAGCGAAGAATTTTTGGAGGAGCTGTGCGGCTTCGCGCGGCATGTCTATCAGGATATGGTGCAGCGTCGGCCGCAGCAGCAGGAAGCACCTCAAACAGGGCAGGCGTTCGGCTACTGGGAGCCGCCAAAGGGTTAGCAGCCTGTCGGACTTAACACTGTTTGGCTGCAAATCCCTGGATAGCGATCAACTCTGCTTATCCTCTTTGTCAAACAGCTGGGCTATTCTCCTCAGACGATAACCTGATTTGATTCGCTCCCAATGATTTTCGCCGCAAACGGTCAAGTCCGACAGGCTGCCAGCAAAAGGAGAATACGCAACGCCGACCGCTGGGCCGCGCTGATCCGCGGCGGGCTTCGGTATAGACTTGCGACTACGAAGCGGAGAGAAAAGTCAGCGTGAGCAACCCCTATGCTGCCGATAAACTGATCGCGCAAGCTCGCCAGCTGGCGGCCGAGTACCGACGCACCATGGGCAAGCCCCTGCCGGGCATCAGCAACGAGATCGCGGAGCACGATGCCGTGCGTCTGCTCGGTCTCGAGACCGAGGGCAGCCCGGAAGCCGGCTGGGATGCGATAGAGCCCGAAAGCGGGCGCCGCATCCAGATCAAGAGCCGAACGATCTTCGACGAGAGCAAGAGCGGTCAACGCATTGGCCAGCTCAAGATGAACCAGGATTGGGAGGCCGTGGTACTTGTGCTCATGGACGACAACTACGAACCCTACGAGATCTACCGGGCGATGCGTGAGGATCTGGCAGAGTTCGTCGACGCCTCGAGCAGTGGGCGGGCCAAGCGCGGCGCCATGTCGGTGGCGCGCTTCAAGGTCATAGGGGAGCTGGTCTGGGATCGCGTCAACGGGCGACAGGACGGGGTCTGGGACAATAACGTCGGCTGAATCCTTGCAATTATTGGGGCACTGCTGATGGACTTGCTCGATGTCCTGGGCCCCGACGGTCTGCTCGCACGCACCCTCGACGGCTTTTCGCATCGCCCGCAGCAGCTCGAAATGGCCGAGGCGATCGCCGCAGTCATGGCGCAGGGTGGGAGTCTGATCGCCGAGGCAGGCACCGGGACCGGCAAGACGTTCGCGTACCTGGTGCCGGCGCTGTTGTCCGGCCAAAAGGTGATCATCTCGACCGGGACACGCAACCTTCAGGACCAGCTCTTCCTGCGCGATCTGCCGCGGCTGCTCGAGGCTATGGCCAGCCCGGTCAGGGCCGCCCTGCTGAAGGGGCGCGCCAATTATCTCTGTATTCACCGCCTCGAGAGCGCCTTGCAGGACAGTCGTGGCCATGGTCGTGACAACCTGCGCTGGCTGCTCAAAGTGCGCGACTGGTCAGGTCTGACCGAGCGCGGCGATATCAGCGAGCTGGGCGACGTGCCCGAGGACGCGGCGATCTGGCCGCTGGTGACCTCGACAGGTGACAATTGTCTGGGCCAGGCGTGCGACGCGTGGAGCCGGTGTCATCTGGTCGAGGCGCGCAGGCGTGCGCAAGAGGCCGACATCGTGGTGGTCAATCATCACCTGCTGTGCGCCGATTTTGCGATCAAAGACGACGGTTTCGGCGAACTGTTGCCTGGTGCGGATGCCTTTATCATCGACGAGGCACATCAGCTGCCCGAGGTGGCGAGCAATTTCTTCGGTAGCACCGTCAGCACCCGTCAGTTGCTGGAGCTCACCCGAGACACCCAGACCGAGTACCACCGCGAGGCCGGCGATATGCCGCAGCTGCTGGACCAGCTGGATGTCGTCGCGCGGTCGGCTCGCGAGCTGCGTCTGGCATGCGGCGAGGCGCTGCGCCGCGGGTCATGGTCCGAGGTCGAGGCGAATGGCGCTGCGTTGCAGGCGCTGGACGTCTGCCTTGATCAGCTGAGGCGACTCAAGGTGTTACTCGAGTCCATCCAGGGTAGGGGCAAGGGACTGGATTCCTGTCTGGCGCGCTGCCAGATCCTGGAAAGCCAGCTGCAGTTGCTGATCAGCCCGCAGGAGGGCGATCAGGATATTCGCTGGTTCGAGACCCATCTACAGAGCCTGCGGCTGAACCGCACGCCGCTGGATGTCGCCGAGATATTCCAGCTGCAGATGCAGCGCCACCCGGCGGCCTGGATATTCACGTCGGCGACCCTGGCCGTCGGCGACAGCTTCGAACACTTCCAACGCCAGCTCGGGCTGTTAGGCGCCAGCACGCAGAAGTGGGACAGCCCCTTCGACTATCCGACCCAGGGGCTATGGTTCGTACCGCGTCACATGCCGCCGCCGGCGGATCCAGGCTACACGGCGGCAGTGGTCGACCAGGCGGTGCCGATCCTGCAGGCGAGCAGCGGCCGCGCCTTTTTGCTGTTTACCAGCCATCGGGCGCTCCGCCAGGCCGCCGATCTGCTGGAAGACCGGGTGACGTTTCCGCTGCTGGTGCAGGGCAGTGCGCCCAAGGCCGAGCTGCTCGAAAAGTTTGTCGACCACGGCAACGCGATCCTGCTCGGCACCGCCAGTTTCTGGGAGGGTGTCGATGTGCGTGGCGCCGCGCTGTCGCTGGTGATGATCGACAAGCTGCCGTTCGCTTCCCCCGGCGACCCGGTGCTGCAGGCGCGTCTGGATGCTATCCGGCGGCACGGCGGAAACCCCTTCATGCAGCACCAGGTGCCACTGGCGGCGATCGCACTCAAGCAGGGTGCGGGACGCCTGATACGCGATACCGGTGACCGCGGCGTATTGGTGATGTGTGACCCCCGGCTATTGAAAAAGGGCTATGGGCAGGTGTTTCTCGACGCGATGCCCGCGTTTGCGCGCACCCGCGAGCTCGACCAGGTACTGGCCTTTTTCGATTAAGGCCGGCTGGTGAGATTTTCAGGCTAAACTCTCGCACCACACAGGCGACGGAGGTCCGGGTGTACCGGGGATCATCGACGACAGGCTATATGCCCTATGTGATGCTGCTGTTGGTCTGCGTACAGGTCGCTTCGGCGGATCAGACCGGACTCGTGGTGTCGGTGGAGGCGGCCAGCGGACTGAAGCACTGGAAATACGAGGGCGATGGTCTGGGCATCGAACTTATCCAGGTGCCGCCCGATTTCATCCGCGCCAGCTATGCGGCGCGCGGTCTACCGAAGAGCATGATCGAGGCGGTGGCGACGCGCTGCGTTTTCGGTACGATTGTGCGCAACCTGGCCGATCAGCCCCTGTCGTATCGTGTGGCCGACTGGCGTTACACCACTGCGGCGGGCATCGAACGCCCGATCAAGACCAAGAGCGAATGGTTGGCAGAATGGCATGCCATGGGTGTGCGCTTTAGCTGGTCCATCCTGGCCGATGATCCGACGTTCGCGGTCGGCGACTGGATCCAGGGTTTCACCACCATGGCCGAGCCGCATGGCAGCCGGCTCAGCCTAAAAGTGGTCTGGTCAATCGGAGGGATACGTCATGCCAAAGTCTTGCCGGATCTGGAGTGCGCCGCAGCGCCAACGACCGATGACTAGACCGGTACTCGTCGCTTTGCTGACGATTGCATGCCTCGCGGGGGCTGCGGAGCTGCCGCCGCTGGGCCACTCGATGAACCCGGTATCGCCGCCGGTGCCGGCACCCGACTTCACCCTGCAGGATATGGATGGCGAGGAGCACGCGCTGGGCGACTTTCGCGGTAAGGTGGTGATGCTCAACTTCTGGGGTACTTGGTGCCCGCCCTGTCGGCGCGAGATGCCGTCACTGGAGCGCCTGTACAGGAAATACAAGGATCGCGGTCTGGCGGTGGTGGCGGTCAACCAATGGGAGGATCCCGACCTGGTCTTCGAGTTCACCGGCCAGCTGAGTCTGGCGCCGACGTTTTCGATCCTGTTCGACCGCGAGAGCCGGATCGCTGAGCAATACAGCGTCAAGGGCTTGCCGACGACTTTTCTGCTGGACAAGCAAGGGAACATCCGCTTTCGTGCGATCGGCGGCCGCGAGTTCGACCACCCCTCGGTTGAGGCCCTGATCGAAGGTCTGCTGTAGACCCGCCGTCCCGACCAGCGCACCTCGCGGCGCAGGCCCATGGGCCGCTGCTCGGTATTTCGACCGCGCCTCAGTTGCTCTCAGCCCCTATCGGCCAGGCCAAATACTTAGATGATAATCTATAGAAACCAATGATAGGATTTATTTGCTGGATCTAGTCTACTCTATCTATGCTGCGCGTCGCATCAACGATAGCCCCACCGAATTGCCATCCAAACCATCGAACAGGAGTTGCCCATGGCCGTGAAGACCTATGACGCCGGTGTTAAAGAATACCGCGACATGTATTGGACGCCGGATTACGTACCCTTGGATACCGATCTGCTGGCCTGCTTCAAAGTGACGGGTCAGCCGGAAGTGCCGCGTGAAGAGGTCGCCGCCGCCGTGGCAGCTGAATCTTCCACCGGCACCTGGAGCACGGTGTGGTCCGAACTTCTGACCGATCTCGAGTACTACAAGGGCCGCGCATACCGTATCGAAGACGTGCCGGGCGACTCCGAATCGTTCTATGCCTTCGTGGCCTATCCGATCGACCTCTTCGAAGAGGGTTCGGTGGTCAACGTGCTGACCTCGCTGGTCGGTAACGTATTCGGCTTCAAGGCGCTGAAGCACCTGCGCCTCGAAGACATCCGCTTCCCGATCGCCTACATCAAGACCTGCGGCGGCCCGCCGGCCGGCATCCAGGTAGAGCGTGATCGCCTGGCCAAGTATGGCCGTCCGATGCTCGGCGCCACCATCAAGCCGAAGCTCGGTCTGTCTGCGAAAAACTACGGGCGCGCCGTTTACGAATGTCTGCGCGGCGGTCTGGACATGACCAAAGACGACGAGAACGTGAACTCTCAGCCTTTCATGCGCTGGCGGGACCGCTTCGAGTTTGTCGGTGAAGCCATTCAGAAGGCGGAGCAGGAAACCGGTGAGCGCAAGGGTCATTACCTGAACGTTACCGCCGCCACGCCGGAAGAAATGTACAAGCGTGCCGAGTTCGCGAAGGAAGTGGGCTCTCCGATCCTGATGCACGACTTCCTGACCGGTGGTTTCACTGCCAACACGGGTCTGGCCAACTGGTGCCGTGAAAACGGCATGCTGCTCCACATCCACCGCGCGATGCACGCGGTCATCGACCGGCATCCGAAGCACGGTATCCACTTCCGCGTACTGGCCAAGTGCCTACGGCTGTCCGGTGGCGACCACCTGCACACCGGTACGGTGGTCGGCAAGCTGGAAGGCGACCGCGCCTCGACGCTGGGCTTCGTCGACCAGCTGCGCGAGTCCTTTGTTCCTGAAGATCGCTCTCGCGGCGTATTCTTCGACCAGGACTGGGGCTCGCTGCCGGGTGTGTTCGCCGTCGCCTCCGGCGGTATCCACGTCTGGCATATGCCGGCACTGGTCACCATTTTCGGTGATGACTCCATGCTCCAATTCGGTGGTGGTACCCAGGGTCACCCCTGGGGCAATGCCGCCGGCGCCGCTGCCAACCGTGTGGCCCTGGAGGCGTCGGTCAAGGCGCGCAACGAGGGTCGCGAGATCGAAAAAGAGGCCCGTGACATCCTTGCCGAAGCGGCCAAGCACAGCCCGGAACTCGCGATCGCCATGGAGACGTGGAAAGAGATCAAGTTCGAGTTCGAGACCGTAGACAAGCTGGACGTCGGCTGAGCCGGCTCGAAGCTGCCAACCAAAAGATCAAACGGTTCTAAAGAGGAATAGACAATGCCAAATGGTTCCCAAGTGGGTGACTACCAGACCGCACAAACGCTGGAAACCTTCGGTTTCCTGCCCAAGCTCAGCCAGGAAGAGGTGTATGACCAGATTGCCTACCTGGTGGCACAGGGTCTGACCCCGGCCATCGAGCACGAGCATCCGAGCCGCGCCTTCGACCACTACTGGACGATGTGGAAGCTCCCGTTCTTCGGCGAGAAGGATATAAACAACGTGATCGGCGAGCTCGAGGCCTGCCGTCGTTCCTACCCCGATCATCACGTCCGCCTGATCGGCTACGACAACTACTCCCAAAGCCAGGGGGTGTGCTTCGTAGTCTACGAAGGCCGCGGCTGATCTGCGCCAGCGGTGCACGCGCACGGAAACCTGACGGGTATAGACGATTCAAACGGGGAACACCATGGCACAGAGCCAAAGCACCAGAGCGTTGGCACTGGCAAGGCGCCAGGCCTTGTCCAGCGCCGGCAAGGGCGCAATGTCCGGCAGCAGCCCGGAGCGCACCCGCGCCAACACGGAAACCGCGACCGCTGCGACACCGGCGCCGG
>JBATKF010000009.1:0-13601 GCA_049669185.1 Sedimenticolaceae bacterium
TTCAGTTGGGCGTGGCGAAAACCATACACCTCTCGGGAAAGGCGGTTACTTCCGCAATGGGTCGTCTCCGGTCGTCCGCCTCAATCCCTCCAACAGCCCGTCTGCCACCCTGGCCACTGCGCCGTGGAATGCCGAAGTGTGTTGGTTGCTGCCGTCAGCTGGACCGAAGAGAGCCGCTGTCGCACTGTCGGTGGCTAAGGACAACTCCCGCCCCTTAGCCGACCCCGGTGTGTCGCGCATCCTGGTAGTTGAATCCACGTCTCGACTAATGATCGTTCCTGGCCGTTCTGAGACGGTCGTTCGGAATTGTCAAAATCGGCGGCTGGGTGTACCGAGCACGCGGTCACAAGCGCTCCAGGGACACGTTAGTTCCCGTCTCTTGGGCTATGATCAGCGCTCTTGACGAAGAGTACACACGTAGGTCGTTCCTTCAGGATCGGCTTCCCGGTAGGTCGCCTCCTCGCCCTTGATCCAGATGGATCGTCCAAAGCTCCCTTCGTATCTGGAGCCGGATGCAGTAGGTACCAGCGATCCCGCATCGACGGTGTCAAAGCGCTCGAAGCGGATGCTGGGGAGCTCGTTATCGAAGAAGTACGTGATGACCTCGTTGGCAGGATTGCCGTTACAAGCCCAGAACGCGATCCCCGTGGGCTCCTCGAGCATCCATAGAGCGACTAGACGCCCTTCGCGTCTGAGATAGGCGAGCTCGACGCAGTCTCTTAGGTCCGAAGCCTTCCAGCACTCGTCCCTGCCCTTGATCCAGCCACGCTGAGATGTGCGCAATTGGCCTTTGGCCTTCGATGCTCCACTCTCCAGGTCCTGGACCACGTCAAAGGCCGCCGCGTAGCGGTCCGCGACCAGCCGATCGAGCCGTGCGAGTCCTGCGTCCTCACATACCAGTTTTTCCACGGCACTCTCGGCCTTATCGCAGTCGAACGAGGGACCGTCCTGACCGAACGAAGGCGCCGCCGCCAAGAGAACGAGAATTGCGAAAATGCGGACCTTCATTAGCTCCCTTCAAAAAGGGGGCGGAAAGCGCAAATTGTGCGCAATCGGCTCGATACGAATGGGTCGTTCCTGACGGTGTTGGCGAAGATTGACCAAACTGACTTTGGCCGGACTCTGCCGGTCCGACGGACAGCCGTCAAGTTCCGCTTCTGGCCCAGGCCGTATGACGAAACCTGGCCCTTATCTCTGCCGCACCCGGTGAGTTGGCGAATGTTGTGATCGCCCTCACTCCAGTCCTTCATCGGCGTGCCGATATTGATAGCCATCGATCGCCGCGCACTCAGAATAATATGTCCGCTGACACCCCAACCAGTGAGGCCTCTGTGTTCGAAACATGGAAGCACCGCCTTGGGCTCGGCGGTGCGAAAATAGGGCGCATGCTTCGCCGTATGGCCCAAGCGGCTGCAGACCGGTGGACGAAAAAGTTGTTCCTCGCGGCCTACGAGGCTGCCGACGATACCTACTGGCGGCGCCATGCGCCTGAATGCGAATGGCGATCGCTCGGTGGCATCATCGAGTACAGTCCCGACCTCCTTGCCGTGCCCCGCGACCGGGCGCCTCCGATCTACCTTTTTGCGATGAGGGCCAACACGAATACTGATCTCGAACGCGTGACGATCAAGGTCAAGGCGAAGAAATTCGGCGTCATCCATCAACAGGAGATCACGCAGCCGCACCTCTGCGACATCCCTGTACGTAAGGCACTGACAGCAATTCCCCTCGGGCCTAAGTCGTCGAAAGCCGCCGATTTTCACAAGCTCGGAGATATCTACATCAGGTTGTCGGAGGCCGTCGACGACGATGGCGTGGATCTGTTGGAAGGCAAAAAGATTGCGGACATCTTTCGGTCGAACGGTACGCATTCAGCGCTTCAGCACCGCCATGTCGAACGCTGGGGACAATACTGGAATCTCGACGAGATAAATGTCGAGAAACAGAACATCAAAACCCGCTGTTACCGCGACCTGGTCCAATCAGCCAAACAACTTGGGCGCGCACTGACGATGCGAAGAATGGCTTACCGACTATTGACCAGCGATCCCGGTCTAACCCTGATGTTCTGGGCTGAGAATCTATGGAACGCGGATGGAATGCGGGCCTCGATCAAGCAGGCCGAGGCCAGCGACCGGCCAATACGCAGGGAAAAGAGCAAGACTGCGGCGGTGTCGCGGAATACCGTCCGGCCCGACGCGTCCACTGAGTTAAGTTCGTGAACTTGCAACATGGCACCGGTTGCCCGTCTGCATGGTTCCTGTGCATGGCGAGTTGTTATTCAAGCGCCACGGGTAACTGGTATAGCCCGCGGCAATGAGATTTCCACTGGAATTGGTTGAGGCTGGCACAGCGGCTGGTGGTTTCGCGAGTGGTTTCTGATGGTGTGTCGCCGTCGAGCGAAGTGTGCACGCGATGCGCGCTGTAGTACTGGCGAAATCCTTCCAGTTTTCGTGCCAGATCATTGGCATTCCAGAACAACATTGGGTCAAGGAGTTCGCGGCGCAGGGTTCCGGTCAGTCGCTTGACGAAGGGGTGCGATAAGGGCACGTAAGGAACGGTTTTGATCGCCTGAATCTCCAGGATGCGCAGATTCGCCTGTCATCGCTGGTACCGGAAAAGCGAATCACACGTTGCGCGGCCGGATCACAGCGATCAGGACTCGCTCACATAAACTTCCACGCGCCTGTTCAGGGCGCGCCCATACGGCGTATCGTTATCCGCGACAGGGCGTATCGGGCCCACGCCGACGGCCTCCAGGCGGTCAACGGCCACGCCGCGATTCGCCAGTTCCTGCATGACGGTCTCCGCACGCTGTTGCGACAGCTTGAGGTTAGTCTCTTCCCGTCCGGTGTTGTCGGTATGGCCTTCGATGCGCGCCGTGAGCGACGGGTACTTGTTAAGCAATCCGGCGAGCTGGTCGAGTATTGGAAAGTCGCGGTCGGGTAGCTTGGCGCTGCTGATTCGAAACCGCAGCTGCTCGTCGCCCAGGTTGAACAGCATGCCATCGTCGGTCTTGCGGCCACCGAGCGCCGACATATCGGAAAGCAGGCCGCGCACATAGGCGAGGGATTCGCGCTTGTCCTGCTGCAGGGTGGCCATTTCTTTTGCGGCCAGCTCGCGCTCGTTTGCCAGCGTCTTCTCGGCTTCAACGATCCGCGCCTGCGCTTCCGCTATCTGGCCTTCCAGCGTCGCCTTGGTCTGTAGCGCTTGCTCCTGAGTCATGCTGAGTTTAGCCTCGACGCTGGCCAGCAACTGCTCGACCTCACCGAGTTTTGCGGTCTTGGTCTCGAACTGCTGCTGTAGCGTTGCCAATGCGTTTCGCTTTGACTCCAGCTCCTGGCTCAGCTGCGCGATCCGACCTTCGGCTTCATCGATCTGCGCGGCATGTCGCTCCTGGGCCTGCGCTAATGCAGCCTCGGCATCTGCCTTGGATTGACGCAAGGCAGCGGCGGCGTCCGCCTGCGCCTGCGCATATTCGGCCTCGGTGTCCTGCAGTTTCGTCTCCAGCGCGGCGATGTCGCCTGCGCTCTGGGCCTTGACCGCATCCAGATCGGCCTGCAGCGCCATCAGCATATTCTGCCGCTCCGAGAGCTCGGCCTGTAGCATCTCCAGGTCACGAACGCTTTGCGCGAGCGCATCGGCCTTGGTATCGCGATCCTGCGTCACGGCGGCCAACTGACCACTCAAGTCGGCCTGATCGGCCTCTAGCGCCGCGATTGTGTCCTCGGCCATGCCAAGCGCCTGCTTGCCGGATTCGATTTGCTGGTCCAGCGCCGACAGCTGTGCGGCGAGTTCTGGCTGACTGCCCTCCAAGGCGGCTCGGAAGGTGTCGACGCGCTCCGCGAGCTCCTCCCGCAGCTGCGCCTGGCTGGCTTCGAAGGCGGCCTTGGCCGCGGCCATATCCGCCTCAACTTTCTGAGCGTTATCAACCAGCGTCTGATTCAGCTGCTCGATATCGCCTTTGAGCTCGACGATTTGCTGATCACCCGCCTGCTTTTCGGCCTGCAGCGCGGCATAGGCATCGGCGTGGGATTGCTTGAGCTGCTCGAGGTCCGACTGCAGTGCAGCGTTGGCCTGACTGGCAACGTCCAACTTGCCCACCAAGGTCTTCGCCTCGGCCTGATGCCGGGCTGTGAGAGCATCCATTTCTTGCTTTAGGCGCGTCTCCTGTGCGGCCGCAGATTCGAGCTTGTTGCTGGCCTCCAGCAGCTGCATTTCGGTCTGCTCCATCACTTCGCCCTGGCCCGTCAGTTGCTGCTTGAGCGAAGTGGTGTACCAGTTGTAGAGCGCAATCACGCCGATCAACGCGAGCAGTAGCAACCAAATGAGCGGTTTCAAGACGCCTGACGTCGAATCTGACATTTTCACCTCCTTCGGGTGATCGTTTAGCCGTTTTTTGTTTTGGATGCGGTGGCGCGCTGAGGTTGCCTACTGCGAGACGCGCACAGCCGGCAACTCACCACCGCGCGTCGGCCGATGTCCGCCGCTGCACACCCACCCGTTGGTTGGCGACAGTGGCCGAAACGCTAGTCCGACTTGCCGCGACTCAGCTTTGCTCATATCGCGGAGCGAAGCAATAAAGAATGCCGGGCCACCTCGCGGGCGACGCTACGCACGCCGGGTGGCTCCTTCCCAGCAGCGCGCTATAACATCCAAAAATGTTGCGCAGTTCTCGCTCAAGACCTGCATTTTGGTGTGGTTATTCCTGGCATTGCCCGTTCCGCTGATGGGTTTGCTGCTTGGCACCAAACACAGGTGCTGCTTAGTGCGGGAAATCCGCATATCGCGTGGATTGCGGAGGGAGTTGGAAACGGGGCTGGTCCATTGCTGTTAAGAGCAGTCAGCGGCAAGGCGGGCGTGGCGGCCTGAAGCCTGCGCTGGAAGTTCCGGCGTCAGAACACGCTTTGGGTACTGGTGTGATTTCAGTCTTGGGGCGCGACAATGTGCAGGTCTGGGAGCCAGCTTGATCTCCCCGGCAAGCAAATTGTCCGGATCAGACCGGCAAGTGCCCGACCTTCACCCAGATCACCGTTTCCTCGTCGGTGTAAGGAAGGTGTTGGCTCATGTGGGGGCTACGGATCCAGGTACCTGCAGGGTATGCGCCGAACTCGTCCTTGAACTCGCCGGAGAGCACCAGGATCTCCTCGCCCCCGAAGTGACGGTGCGGCTGGAAACGTTCGCCGGGAGGCCACTTCACGAGCGCCACATGCTCGCCCTTGAAGTCGTGGAGAGGCATCACTTCAAGTCGCCCCTGTCCGGGGAGCCAGGGCGTGTGCTGTGTATCGATGCGAACGGCCGTGGTGTCATCGAGGGCGAACTGCTCGAGCTTCACGAATAGGGTACAGCCGTCCTTGCTGAAGGGTGAGTGGCCAGATCCGGGTGGATTGCGGAAGTAGGTGCCAGGGCCATAGTCGCCATGCTCGTCGGAGAAGGTGCCCTCCAGGACTAGGATTTCTTCCCCCAGCGGGTGCTCGTGGCGGGAAAAGTAAGAGCCTGAGTCAAAGCGCACGATGCTGGTGGTGTGCCCGCTCTCAGCGTCCTCGCGAGCCAGCGGCTTGCGCCAAACCCCGGGGCTTGGACTTCGTATCCACCCCTGCAGGTTTGTGTTGACCACGACCTTCTGGTCGAAATTCATGTTGAGCATTGGGTCGGTGTTCATACGAAACATTATCCCGCCGGCGTGGCGAAGAGAACCCCGGGCACTTTTGGGGAAGGTCGTAGCGCGGAAGGTCAGGGCCAAGCGGACTTTGTGATCAGCGAGGTCGCTGAGGCTTCGGCCAAAATTCCATCACAGTTGGGATTGTGCTGGCCGAAGTGAGGTTCAACGTGGCTTCAATCGAAATCCACTTTCCGGCAGCTATCACGCACACACGGACTACCGCGGCGGTTTGCTCTGGTTGTTGGGTTCTAGGAGCCCGCTTAACGGTGACCGCAGCAGGAAGTTGGTGAGATAAGCGGGCTAACCTGCAAATCTCAGTGCGCGTCTCGTGGCATTGATCGGCAACGAGGTGGGTTACGAGCGCGAGCGGCGCAGTTGAAAATGGCGTGATCGGACTCGACGTCCTGACGGCGGCGCGGCGCCCGGAAGCTACATCGTCCGTCTGAGCAGGGGCCGCAGCTCCCTTAGCCCCCGGCAGTTGAGCACGTCTTTTGCGGACAGCCAGCCGCGCCGCGCCTGCGCGATGCCCCAGTCGAGGTCATCGAGATCGTGCTGCGAATGGGCATCCGAATTGACCGCTACCATGACCCCTTCGTCTTTTGCCACATGGCACCAGGTGTCGAGCAGGTCAAGGCGATCGGGCTGGCTGTTGAGTTCGAGGAAGCAGCCGCGCTCCCGGGCGTGACGGATGACCCTGAGCCAGTCGGCCTCCATCGGCGGGCGTCTGTCCAGTTCGCGCGTCGTGGGGTGGGCGAGCAGTGTGAAATGCGGATGGTCCATCGCCGTCAGAAGCCGCTTGGTCTGCTTGGCCCGCGGCAGGTCGAACCGGCTGTGCACGGCACCGATCACCAGGTCGAGCTGGCCCAGCACGTCGTCTGGAAGATCGAGCGCACCATCTTCGAGGATGTCGACCTCGACCCCCTTGAGCAGCGTGATGCCCTCGAGCCGGTCGTTCAGGCGGTCGATCTCGTCGATCTGCTTGAGCAGCCGTTCGCTGGTTAGACCATGAGCGACGGTGAGCCGTTGAGAATGCTCGGTGACGGCGAGATACCTCAGACCCCTGGCCTTGGCCGCCTCCGCCATCTCCCGCAGCGTCGCGTGTCCATCACTGGCCTTCGTGTGACTGTGCAGGTCGCCACGCAGATCGCTGCGCTCGATCAGTTTCGGCAGCTTGGATCTCTCGGCCCATTCCAGCTCGCCGCGGTCCTCGCGGAGCTCGGGTGGAATCCATGGCAGGCCCAGCGCCGCATAGACGGATTCCTCGGTCTCGCCGGCGATGCGCTTTTTGCCGCGAAATACGCCGTACTCGTTCAGTTTCAGGCCCTTCTTTTGCGCCCGTTTGCGCAGCGCGATGTTGTGCGCCTTGGAACCGGTGAAGTAGGCAAGTGCCGCACCATAGCTTGCCGCCTCCACCACGCGCAGGTCGACCTGCAGATTGGAGCGGAGCACGGCGGTCGCACGGGTATCGCCCTGTGCGACCACCCGTTCGACCTCGTCGTAAGAGGCGAAACGCCGCATCACGGCGTTGCCTGAGGGTGCCGTGACCAGGATATCGATATCGCCCACGGTCTCCTTGCCGCGCCGGTAGCTGCCGGCGATCTCGACCGTATCGACGCCCTTGGTTCCACGCAGCGCCTGGGCCAGGGCCTCGGCATACTGCGCGGCCATCGGGCGTTTGAAGCGTTTTGTCTGTGCTGCGTGCGTCTTCAGGGTATTGAGAATACGCTGCTCGGTCTTCTCACCGAAACCCGGCAGCGCGCGGATGCGACCCTTCTCGGCGGCGGCCCGCAGGTCCTCGATATCCTTCACATGCAGTTCGTCATACAGGGCCCTGACGCGCTTGGGGCCGAGTCCCGGGATCTTCAGCAGTTCGGTGACCGCCGCGGGGAGTTCCTTGTGCAGCCGTTCGAGCAGCGCACACCTGCCGGTCTCGGTGATCTCGTGGATCTTGCGGGCCAGGTCATCGCCGATGCCCGCGATCTTCGGCAATGCCTCGCCCTTTTGAATCAGCGCGGCCAGATCGCGACCGAACTCACCAACGGTGCGCGCCGCATTGCGGTAGGCACGCACCCGGAAGGGATTGGCGGCCTGGATCTCCAGGAGTTCGGCGATCTCCTCGAAGATCGCGGCGATATCGGCGTTGTGAATGGGCATGGACGGCCGCGCCTTATCTGCACGCGCCACGCACCAGGCCGAGCAGGCGCGGGCGCTCAGATGTGGTGACTGATAGATCTTGGGTGATGCTTGGGTCGGCGACAGCGCGGTATTCCAATAGGTGCATGATCCAGGTCAATTGGTACCGGCGTGGCGCACCGCCCGCGTACCTGGGGGTCCGGCCAGACCCGATTCGAGCATCGCGCCGACAACAGAGCACCAGGCATCGGCGAGGTTGTAAAGGTTGTAGCCACCGCCGCCGAGGGCGAGCAGACGGCCGTCGCAGTGCCGATCAGCCAATATGCTGAGCCGCATGGCCGCGTGGCGATGTGCCTCTACGCTGTAGGCCATATGGGTGATCGGGTCCCCGGCAATGCTGTCTGCACCGCACTGCAGCAGGATGAACTCGGGGCGTGCGTTGTCGACGAAGGATTCCACCCGGTCCCATGCCATGAAGAACAGGCGGTCGTCGGCCCCGGGGGGCATAGGTATGTTGAGCTTGGTGCCCTTGGCTGCTCCTTTGCCGGTCTCTTCCACAGTGCCCGAGCCCGGATAGAGGAAGCGTCCGTCCTCGTGCAGATCCACCAACGTCAGCGCGGGGTCGTCCTCGAATGCGTAGAACACACCGTCGCCGTGGTGGGCGTCGATGTCCACGTAGGCGACGCGACCGATGCCATGAACCCGGCGCAGCGTCTCGATCGCGACACCGCAGTCGTTGAAGACGCAGAAACCGGCGGCGGCATCGCGCCGGGCGTGGTGCAGTCCGGCGATGGGTACGAAGGCCCGCCGCGTCTTGCCGCTTACCAGGTCGGTGACGGCTGCCAGCACGGTGCCAACGACCCTGGCGGCGGCCTCGTACACGCCGACGAAGGCCGGGGTGTCGCCCTGATCGAGATAGCCGGTCCCGGTCACGGAGGCTCGCCGTACGCGATCGATGTAAGCCGGGCTATGAAATCGCTCGATCTCCGCCCGCTGCGCCATGGCCGGTTCCACCAGGTGACAGCGCCTGTCCAGACCGGTCTCGCGAAACCGGGCCATGAATGCATCGAGCCTGGCCGGGCCGAACGGGTGGTCGGCGCCGAAGTTGTAGGCCCCGAGCTGTTTGCCGGCGTAGACACTGACGTCCTTCATGACCAAGGAGCATATACGACATTTGCGGGCTAGAGTTCCAGACAGGTGCCGGGCTTTTTGGCATACCGCAAGGAAACCCCCGGGTGAAAGGGGTAACCTGTCCAAAAAAAGGGGCTTGAAAAACGGGGTGCCTGATGCAGGACTGTTTCACTTTCGCCGATGACCTAGGGCCGTCGAAGATCATCCACGTGCATGAGCCCTCGATCGGGCTGCGGGCGATACTGGTCGTCGACAACGTCGCGAAGGGCCCATCGATTGGCGGAGTGCGTATGGCACCCGACGTGAGTGTCGAGGAATGCTTCCGTCTGGCCCGTGCGATGACGTTCAAGAACGCCGCAGCGGGCCTTCCGCACGGCGGCGGCAAGGCGGTGGTGTACGGGGATCCGAAGATGCCCAAGGCCGACAAGGAGCGACTCATCCGCGGTTTGGCGCAGGTTCTGCGTTACGCGGAGGACTATATCTTCGCCCCGGACATGGGTACCGACGAGGAATGCATGGCCTGGGTCAAGGACGAGATTGGTCGGGTCGTGGCGTTGCCGCGCGAGGTTGGCGGCATCCCGCTGGACGAGATCGGCGCTACCGGCTTCGGTCTCGGCCATGTCGCCGATGTGGCGCAGCCCTATGCCGGCGTGTCGCTCGATGGCGCGCGCGTGGTCATCCAGGGCTTCGGCGCGGTCGGCAGCCACGCGGCGCGCTTTCTCAGCGAACGCGGCGCGCTGCTGGTCGGTGTCGCCGATTCGCGGGGTACGATGCACAACCCGCACGGGCTGGACGTGGCGGCCCTGATCGCGCTGAAGCAGTCAGGCCGCAGCGTGGTCGATTATGAGGACGGCGAAAGCCTTGACTGTGACGCGGCAGTCGGTGTCGACTGCGATGTCTGGATCCCGGCCGCCCGCCCGGACGTGATCCGTGCGGACAACGTTGGTCAGCTCAAGGCAAAGCTGGTTATCGAGGGGGCCAACATCCCAATCACCCCCGAGGCCGAGCGCATGTTGCACGACCGGGAGGTGCTCTGCGTTCCGGACTTCATCGCCAACGCCGGTGGCGTCATCTGTGCCGCGATGGAGTACCAGGGGGCGACGGAGACGGCTGCGCTGCAGACCATCCAGGACAAGTTGCGTCGCAATACGCAGATGGTGCTGGAGGATGCACGCGAACGCGGCATCCTGCCGCGCCAGGCCGCACAGGCTATGGCCGAGGCGCGCGTGCGCAAAGCGATGGGCCTGCGGCGCTACAGTCTGTTCTCCACGGCGCCCGGCTGGGTCTAGGGCCAGGACATGTACCGGATACGGTTTCACGGGCGTGGTGGCCAGGGGATGAAGACCGCAAGTCGCATCCTGGGTTCGGCGCTGTTCGCCGAGGGCCTCGAGGTGCAGGATGCCCCGCGCTATGGTGCGGAGCGCCGTGGCGCGCCGATCTTCGCCTATGTCCGTGCAGCCCGCAGGCCGATCAATGAACGCGGCATCATCCGCCGGCCGGACCTGGTCGTAGTGGCCGACGACACCCTGGTCCCGGTCCCGGCGGCCGGTGTGCTGGCCGGCCTCGACGCAGACAGCGTGCTGCTGATCCACAGTCACGAATCTGCCGACACCTGGCGCAGGCGCCTGAACACGCCGGCGCGTGTGCTGGTCCTGCCGCTGATCGAAGAATCGGTGGACCGCGCCGACCTGCCGTACGTCGGAGCCGCCTGTGCGGGTGCGGCCGCCTGCCTGCTGGGCATGATCTCGGAGGACGCCCTGGCAAAGGCACTGCGCGATGAGCTAGGTCCACTCGGCGAGGCCGTGGTGCAGCGCAATCTGGACAAGGCGCTGGCGGCCTACCGGCAGATGGTCGAGGTGCGTGGTGGCGTGGTGACTGAGGGCAGGGAGGCCAATGCGGCTGACTATATGCCGCCGCAATGGATCAGCCTGCCGTTCGAGGATGCCAATGTCTCCGCGCCGGTGATCCACGCCGGTCTCACCAGCTCGGCGGTCAAGACCGGGTTGTGGCGCACGCTGCGCCCGGTGATCGACTACGATCGCTGCAACCAGTGCTGGTGGGTCTGCAGCAGCCTGTGCCCGGACGGTGCGATCCAGGTCGAGGAGGGGCGGCCGACGATCGACTATGAGCACTGCAAGGGCTGCCTGGTATGTGTCGCCGTCTGCCCACCACATGCGATCGAGGCACAGCCAGAGCGTGCCGCACAATCCCTGGAGGCGCCCCAGTGAGCCGCGTGTTGCTGACCGGCAACGGCGCCGCGGCCTGGGGTGCGCGCCTCGCCCGTGTCGACTATGTACCGGCGTTTCCGATTACGCCGCAGACCGAGATCATCGAGTCTCTGGCGTCCTGGATCGACGGCGGCGAGATGCGCGGACGGCTGGTGACGCTGGAGTCCGAGCACTCGATGCTGACCGCCGCCGGTGCGGCCGCGGCCACGGGGGTACGCGTGTTCAGCGCGACCTCGAGCCAGGGGCTGTTGTATGCGATGGAGATGCTGTACACGGTGGCCGGCTGGCGCACGCCCTTCGTGCTGGTCAATGTCTCTCGCGGCCTGTCCTCGCCCATCACGCTGGAACCCGATCACAACGACGTGCTCGCGGCACGCGACAGCGGTTTCCTGCAGATCCACTGCGCCGATTGCCAGGAGGTGCTCGACAGCGTGTTGATCGCCTATCGACTCGCCGAGGATAGCCGCGTGCGTCAACCGGTACTGGTCAATCTCGACGGCTTCTACCTGTCGTTCACCCGCGAACCGGTGACCGTCCCCGGGCCGGCCGAGGTCGACGACTTTCTTCCGGCGTTCGATGCCGAGTCCATTGCGTTTCGCGCGAGCGCACCGGAGAGCCAGGCGGTGGCGGTACTGGGTGGTGGGCCTTATTCCTACTTCCGTTACGAGACCCATCTGGCCCTGCTCAATGGCCTGGCCGTCTATGATGAGATCGCCGCCGACTTCGCCGACCGGTTTGGCCGGGCCCACCCGGCGGTCGAGGCCTATCGCTGCGACGATGCCGAGATCGTGTTGCTGATGATGGGCTCGTTCGCCACCAAGGCGCGCGCCGCGGTGGACAATCTTCGCGACGCGGGTCGACGCGTCGGCCTGCTGCGGCCACGCCTGCTACGGCCGTTCCCGGCGGAGTCTCTGGTCGCACACCTGGTCGGCAAGCGGGGTGTCGCCGTCATCGATCAGAATATCTCGATGGGCAAGGGTGGCGTGCTATACGCTGAGGTCGCGTCGGTGCTTTATGGCCACAGGGATGCGCCATTGCTGGTCAGCTTCGTCGGTGGGCTCGGCGGCCGCGACATTTCACCGGAGGAATTCTTCGAGATGGTCAAAGTGGTCGCCGCCGCGGCGCAGCGTGGCGAGGCGCCGCCGCCCAGACTGCTGTATACCGAAGACGAGCTGCGCGAGATACGCAAGCTGCAGACGCTGGCGCATGTCGAACGCAATAGCCTGGGGGCCGGGAGATGAGCGACGTCGAGACCCGCTTTCACAGGATCAAGGATCTGCCGTCGACCCACCTGCTGGGTACCGGCACGCCGATGTGCGCCGGCTGTGGCGGCCTGCAGGCGCTGCACGAGATCTACGATGTGCTCGGCGAGAAGACCGTGTTCCTGAACGCCGCTGGCTGCATGACCCTGTTGTCGGTCTATCCCTTCACGCCGTTCCGCGGCTCCTGGCTGTATACCGCGATGGCGTCGGCACCGGCCGGTGCCCAGGGTGTGCGCGATGCGCTGGACATCCTGCTCGAGCAGGATCGCATGCCGCCCGAGGAAGATCTGCGCGTGGTGGTGCTGACTGGTGACGGCGCGGCCTATGGCATGGGTCTGTCGGCGACGTCGGGCGCGATCGAGCGTGGGTTGGACTTCCTCTACATCGTGTATGACAACGAGGGCTACGGCAATACAGGGCAACAGTATTCGGGGGCGACACCGCATGCCGCGCGCACCGCGACCAGCCGGATAGGCGGCGGCTTTCGCGGCGACAAGAAGGATCTGTTCGACATCTGGGTCGCCCACCGTCCGGCCTACGCGGCGACGGTGATCGGTGCCGAGCCGCTGGATTTGGCACGCAAGGTGGAGAGGGCGATGGCGATCAAGGGGCCTAGGCTTATCCTGGCGCTCGCACCCTGTCCGACCGGCTGGGATTTCGATCCGAAGCTGACCGTCGACATTGGGCGGCTGGCGGTCCGCACCGGGATCTGGCCGCTGAAGGAGTATGTCGACGGCAGGGTCGTGCACACCAAGACGCCGCATCCGCGCAAGCCGGTCGAGGAATACCTGGGGCTGCAGGGCCGCTTCGCACATCTATTCGAGCCGCGGCGCAACGCTGCGGAACTGACCGGGATGCAGGAGAAGGTCGATGAATATTGGGCGGATGTGGCTATTTGAAAAAACCGGATCCGGTATACGGGCAGTCGGTAGGGTGCACCGTGCGCACCATCGCAGTCTGGAGCCGCTCACCATGGCGATCTGAAACATGGGTGATCTGACGCACAGTTACTGCCATCGGGGCGGCCAGACGCCGCTGCTGGGTTCCACCATTCCGGAACACTTTGCCCGGGTTGTCGCAATGCACGGCGACCGCGAGGCGGTCGTCTCGCTGCCGCAGCAACGCCGCATGACCTACGCGGAACTGGCTGCGGCGGTCGATCGCGTGGCGGCGGGCCTGCTGGCG
>JBATKF010000010.1:0-1762 GCA_049669185.1 Sedimenticolaceae bacterium
GCCTGGGCACGCATCCTGGCGTTCGGTCTAACGCTGTTCGCGCTGGTCGAACTGGAGAAGGCACTGCTGCGCTGGCGTAGTGGGCGTAAGGGATGGCGGCCGCAAGGGGTCTGACCCCGGTTCGTAGGGGTCAGACCTTCTGTGCTCGGATGCTTAGAGGTCAGCTCCCTTTCGTGCATATTCGCCCAAGTCTGATGCGGAGGGGGCAGCGAGGTGATGGATATCGGCTTGTGCATGGTTGTGAAGGACGAGGCGCACCAGCTCGCCGAGTGCCTCGATCCGGTGCTGGATCTCTTCGATCAGGTCGCGATCACCGACACCGGCTCTCGCGACGGCACGCCCGAACTGCTGCTATCCCGGTTCGGTATCCGTGTATTGCATAAAGACCTGGAATCCGAGCGCTGCCATTGTCTGTGCGACGCGCGGTATGCGGCCCTGGACAGGCTCTCCACGCCATGGGTCTGTCTCCTGGATGCCGACGAGCGCATCGACCGCGAAGGCCTCCTGCAGATACGCGCGATGGCCGATGACGACCGCGCTGCAGGCTACTTCGGCCACTGGATAAACCATACCCGGGGCGAGCCCGCCTTCGAGGACTACAAGCTGTTTGTGTATCGTCGCGGACTGCGGCCGATCGGACTGGTGCACGACGTGGCGCAGCTGGACATCCGTGCCCGCGGGTTGCAGGCCTACTGGCTGGACGCCCTCAGGGTCGATCATTTCCCCGACCCCAAGCAAGGCCCCACCAAGGTGGCACGTTATCGGCGACGTCTGCTGTGCGCGATGCGGCAGCAGCCCGATTGTCTCCGCTATCACTGGTTTCTCGGGTACACGGAGTTCCGCGCGGGCGACCTCGAACGGGCGGCGGCGTTGCTGTCGGTGGCGGCCGAGGCCTGTTCGACAGCCTATCCGGTCGAGTGTCTGAACAGTGCGATGGTGCTGGCCGAGATCCAGGCGGGGCAGGGTGACGCTGCTGCGGTGAAGGCCACATTGTCCCGCGCCCGTGCCTTCCACCAGCAGGTGGCGAACGACTTCGAGGTGCGGATCAATTTACGGCTGGGGCCCTGGTTGGACGAGGCCTGGGGGCATTATCGCCAGCGCAGATGGGATCGCATTCGCGCCTACCGTTTTGCCTGCTGATGCACACCGTCCGGTCTCACAGTCTCATCGGCGGCTGAGCACGGGCCGGCCGTCGATGTAGTCGGGTATCTCCCGACCCATCAGGTCCAGCAGCGTCGCGGTCAGGTCCGTGGCCTGCACAGATTCCAGCCGTGATCCCGCTTCGATTCCGGGTCCACGCGCGGCGACAAATCCGCGCGAGCAATGGCCGCCGCTGCGGAAATAGGGCAGTGGCCCGATGCGTCCGCTCAAGGGGCTGTCGACGCTATCGGTGGGTGAGTCCTCCTGCCACAGCACGATCAGGTCCGCAGGCGGCCCCAGCGCGGTATCGTCCATGGGATCTGTGGTCGTGCGCACGATCTCGCGCACCATGGGCCTGCCGGTCCGCCCATCCTTGACCGCGTGCAGATAGTCGCAGAGCTCATCGCAGGTGCTGTGGTAGTGCTCCGGTGCGATCAGGCCATCGCGCTCGCGTCCGCGCAGATTGATGCGGATCAGGCCTTCGGAGTAGGTCGGCAACGCAAACGCCTTCATGGTCGGCCACAGCGGGCGATACCAGTTGCCGGGCTGCCAGTGCATCGGATCGCCGCGGCGCTGCTGCGCGGCCGGGGATTCGAGGCACGCCGTGCCGGTCGGGGTACGC
>JBATKF010000011.1:0-20123 GCA_049669185.1 Sedimenticolaceae bacterium
GCTCACGGCCGATCTGTATATCGCCGCGGACGCCTTCGAGGACGGCGCGACCTTGCCCGACGCGGTGATTCGCGAGGCCCCGCAGCTTCCGCAGGTGTCGGCTTACAGCCTGTATCGCGACCGCAGGCTGCAGGTCGGCGATCGGCGCGTCCGGCTGGTGGCGACGCAGCTGGCCGAGCCGTCACGCCGCGGCTTCGATTTCGTGGCCAGGACAGCCGCCGACCCGTGGACGGGATTCGATGCGGGCGAGGTCCTGATATCAGAACCCCTGGCGCATCGGCTGCGTCTGCGACCCGGTGACCCGTTGGTCTTACCGACACCGGCCGGGGATTCGCGATTTACCGTCGCCGCCGTGTTCCGCGACTTCGCTAGCGAACACGGCCGGGTGTTCCTCGATCTTACGCACTATCGTGGGCAGTGGTCCGACATGCAGGTCAACACCATCGCCCTGTTCTCATCGACCGGCGATGCGGGCGCGTTGCAGGAGGCCGCCAGCGCGCGGTTCAGCGATGACTTCGAACTGTCCTTCACCGCCGCGCGCGAGATCTATCGCGAGTCGATGGCCGTCTTCGATCGCACCTTCCGTATCACCGAGGTACTGCGGCTGCTGTCTGTCGCGGTCGCCTTCGTCGGCATCCTTAGCGCACTGATGGCGGTGCAGCTCGAACGTCGCAAGGAGTTTGCCGTGCTGCGGGCACTGGGATTGACGCGCGGCCAGGTAAGCCTGCTTATCATGATCGAGTCAGCGGCCCTCGGGCTGCTGGCGGCCCTGCTCGCCGTCCCCGCCGGGCTGGCGATGGCCTGGGTGTTGACCGATGCCATTCAGTTCCGCGCCTTCGGCTGGACCATGCCCTTCCTGATGAGCGCCACCCCGCTGGGCTGGACACTGCTGCTGGGGGTGGCAGCGGCGCTCCTCGCGGGCCTCTATCCCGCGTGGCAGGCAAGTCGCCATGACCCGGCGCCACAGCTGCGGGAGGACTGAGCGTGCGACAGCTTGCCGCCCTGCTCCTGGTCGTACCGCTGCTGGCCTGTGCACCGTCCGACCCTGTCGACGAAGACGTCCCCGCGACCATCAGCGTCGAACAGCGCATGGGATCCACACCCGACCCCGGCTTTGCACGCGCGCTCGAGCCGCGCACCTTCTTGTTTCCCGCAGATCACGGCGCGCATCCTGAGTTTGCGACCGAGTGGTGGTACTTCACCGGGAATCTCAGTACCGCCGACGACGATCGCTTTGGCTATCAGCTGACGCTGTTTCGTGTCGGCCTGAAACCCGGCGAACCAGCGCAGGATTCGGACTGGCGCAGCCATCAGCTGTATATGGGTCACCTGGCCATCAGCGATATCGCGCAAGGACGTCATCACAGCAGCGAACGCTTCAGTCGGGCGGCCGCGGGGCTGGCCGGCGCCAGCCGCGAGCCCCTGCGCATCTGGCTCGGGCCCTGGTCAATCGAGGGCAGCGGCACGCCGCTGTTCCCGCTGCGCCTGCGGGCGGAGACACCGGAAATGGCGATCGATCTGCAGTTGCAAGCGGGCGACAGGCCGATGGTACTGCAGGGCGACCGCGGGCTATCCCAGAAAGGCGCTGCACCCGGCAATGCGTCGTATTACTACTCCTACACCAGACTGCCGACCCGCGGAGAGATCCGGCTGGACGATCGGCGGCTGGCCGTCGTCGGCAACTCCTGGTTCGACCGTGAATGGTCGAGTTCGGCGCTGGCCGAAGATCAGGCCGGCTGGGACTGGTTTGCGCTGCAGCTGGATGACGACCGCGATCTGATGTTTTATCGCATGCGTGACAAACAGGGGCAGGCGCAGCGCTTCAGCAAGGGGGTACTGGTACAGGCCGACGGCACGGTCGTCCCGCTGTCGCTGGACGACGTGGCGCTGACGACGCTGGGCGAATGGCGCAGCGATGACGGTGTCGCCTACCCCACCCGGTGGCGGCTGCAGATTCCCGGGCAGGACATGGATCTGCGCGTCGAGGCGGCCTTTGACGATCAGGAGATGCGCCATACGGTGCGCTATTGGGAAGGTGCCGTGGTGGTGTCCGGCAGCCATAGTGGCGTTGGTTATCTGGAGCTCAGCGGCTACGCACGGTAGCTTGCATGGCTCACCGATTTCCCACTGCGCGGCCCGATACCCTCGCCGAGAACGAAGGGCATCTGGTGCATCAGGGCTTGTGCCGAACGCGCTGTATCAGCGCCTCGGCCGAGAACGGCTGCTCCGCCCCCACGGTGATCGCGTAGCGACGCTCATCGGCGGTGAGCGGTTCGCGTGTCTGCAGCTGCGCATCGAGCACCTCGAGATCCGCATCCGATACATTGTCCGCCTGCCGCTTACGGGCGAGGATCCGCTCGCGCAAGATCCCGACCGGTGCGTCGCAATCGAGGATCACAAAGGGCACCTGCAGGGCGTCTGCCAGCGCGTGCAGACGCGCGCGCTGGTCGTGGCGCAGAAAGGTCGCGTCGACGATCGCGACCATACCCGCCTGCACCACGTCCGCGGCGAATTCTGCGAGGCGTGCGTAAGTTCGCTGTGTCAGTTCGGACGAGTAGGCCCCCTTTGTCGTGGCGTCCACATGCGCATCGAGCCCGAGCAGGCGCTTGCGCTCGACGTCCGAGCGCAGGCGCACAGCCGGCATGCGCTCGGGCAAATGGCGGACAGCATGGCTCTTGCCGCTACCCGACGCACCATGAGTTATGACCACCGCACCCTGTGCCGCCTGGGTCAAGCGGTCGGCCAGGCCCAGATAGGCGTTGAACTCGTCCTCTACCTCATCGCGTTGCGCGCGCGTCAGTTCCTGGGTTGCGCGGATGGCCGCGATCTTGGTGCGCACCAGAGCGCGATAGACTTCGTAGAATCGCAGCAACGGCAGACCCGAATAATCTCCGGACGCCTGCAGGTAATGATCAAGCAGGCAATAGGCGAGCGGCGGGCGCCGATGATGCAGGTCCATGCTGAGGAAGGCGACATCGTTGACGGTGTCTATCCAGCGCAGGCCGGGATTGAACTCGATCGCATCGAATACCACCGGCTCGCCGGCGATCAGCGCCACATTGCCGAGGTGCAGATCGCCGTGGCACTCGCGGATATGCCCCCCGGCCTTGCGTTCGTCGAGCAGGCCCGCGAGGCGATCGCGCTGATTCATACTCCAGGCGGCGATGCGTTCCAGCCCTGCCATCTCTGCCGGCAGGCTGGCGCGGATCTGGACAAAGTTTTGCTGCATCGGTGCAAACACTGCCGCCGCGGCTCCAAACGGCTCGCCGGTCGGACTTACCGCGGCCCGGGCATGAAAATCGGCTATCCGCAGCGCCAGGCGCTCGATGAGTCGTGGCGATAGCCGCTCGGTCAGATTGGAAAGGATGGCGTCGGGATCAAAACGCCGCATGCGCACCGCCCAGTCGATCACGGCGCCGGCACCATCGATATCCGGCGCGTCGACCGATCCGGTAATCGCGCATACCGCCTGATAGATCTCGGGCGCCAGCCGGCGATTGAGTCGCAGCTCTTCCAGGCAGGCCGCGTGACGCGAGGCGAGGCTCAGAAAATCAAGAAACCCGAGATCCAGCGGCTTCTTTAGCTTGTAGGCAACGTCGCCGGCGAGCAGCACCGTCGAGATATGGGTATCGATTCGGCGGCGATTCCCGCCGCCGGCCGGCCAGCGCCTTTCGTCCATCAAGGATTGCACTAGCGCCTCGTGCTGCTCCAGGGAGTCGATGCTCACGGTTGAGTTCCTTGTAGATCGGCTGGGCAGTGGCGATCCGTATCGCCGGACATCCCACGATTCTTGCACAAGCCCCTCGTTGCGTTCCATGCACGCCGCACCGACGGCGTATTACCTCACACCAGAAGGCGCTGTCACACCATTGTCAAACAACAGACCAGGTGCCTACACTTGTATTTCGCAGATGGGGAGTTGGTCGACATGATGCAGATAGCCTGTGAAGGCAGTTTGCCGCGCTCATCGGATTTCGAACAAATCAGCGACCTACTGCCGCTCGCGCAGGCGCGCCTGCTGGAGCTCGGCTGCGGTGCGGCCTTTACCACGCGACGCCTGGCGGAGAGCTTCCCTGCCAGCGAGATCGTCGCCATGGAGGTCGATCGCATTCAGCATGAAAAAAACCTGCTGATTCCGGATCTGCCGAATGTCCAGTTCCAGTTCGGCGGGGCCCAGTCCATCGACCAGGCGGATGAATCCATCGACGTAGTGATTATGCTGAAATCGCTGCACCATGTACCGATCGCCGAAATGGATCGGTCATTCGCAGAGATCGTCCGCGTCATGCGCCCTGGTGGTCTCCTGTATATCTCCGAGCCGGTATATGCGGGCGAGTTCAACGAGATACTGCGACTGTTCAATGACGAAAGGGCCGTGCGACAGGCGGCTTTCGATGCGACCGTGAGGGCCGTCGAGGACGGTAAGCTGTCACTCGAACGTGAAATCCATTTTACGAGCCTCAGTCGCTTCGAGGGTTTCGCGGAGTTTGAGGGTCGCGTCCTAAGGGCCACACATTCGACGTTCGACGTCGATGCAACCCTGTATGACGAAGTCAAGGCACGCTTCCTGCCGCATATCAACGATGACGGGATCGCGGAGTTTCACAATCCGACGCGCGTCGACCTGTTGCGAAAGCCGCCGCCCGCCTGATGTTGCTCAGCGGGACTGCAATTCCCACACCGCCAAAGCACATAGGCTTAGCCCCTTTATCGTGTTAGCTTGACGACGCCTGCAATCCACCCGATGAGAGTAACGTGCTCAGTCTGATCCTGTTTCGCCATGGCAAGTCCGATTGGGACCAGCCGGTGGCCTCGGACCACGAACGGCCGCTCGCTGCGCGCGGCCGGGACGCGGCGCGTTGCATGGGCCGAATGCTTAGCCAAACCAAGCAGATTCCGGATCTCGCTATCAGCTCGTCGGCGCTGCGAGCGCGCGACACCCTGCAATTGGCCGCGCGTGCCGGGCGCTGGGGCTGTCCATTGCGTATAGATAGTGCGTTGTATGAGAACTCGCCGAGCGGCATTCTCAACTGGGTCAGGGGCTTGGATGAAGACCCGCAATGCCTATTGTTGACCGGCCATGAACCGACCTGGTCCGACCTCGCCGGCCGGCTGATCGGCAAGGCGATCATCAAGGTGCCGACCGGCAGCATGCTGCGTATCGATTTCGAGGTCGACCGCTGGCAACAGATCGATGTCGGCGGCGGAGAACTGCGCTGGTTGCTGCCCCCCAGAGTCGTCGCAAAGATCAAGGGCTGCAAGTAGACGCCAGAGCGCGACAAATCCCTTTCAATGCGGTGCCGCACCCGGTTCTAACGCTGGCGCCATGCCCCATCGCTGCCCTGATACCAGTAGCCGGCCGGCGCCTCTTCGACCCATACCTTCGCGAAGGTCGCACGCACATCCGCCTGCCACTCGGGATGCCCATTGGCCTTCGCGATCTCACTGTACAGCTTGGCGCGATCTGCATTTTCGTCGGCCACCAGCTTCTTCAGCCGGTTGCGATCTGGCAGCCCGACCGCGCCTAAGTCGCGAACGCTGATCGATCCCTTGTTGTCGAAGCCGATAGCACCGTTGCGGTAGAAGGGCGCCAGGCTGGGCTGCCGGCCCTGCATGCTGGATCGGATCGCACGGATGCCAGGCGTATTGATATTGATGTCCGCCTGCGCGGCCTGCGCGGCTGGCACCAGATTCTCGAGCAGCACACCGAGCGCGATCATCAACGGCCCTGCACGCCGTTGGTGCGACTCCTTGTCGCCTTGCACCGGGGGAGATGGCGCGTCGCTTTCCTCGCCCTTGAGGACATCACGAACAATCGTACGCGCCGCCTCTTCCGCCGCCGCAGCGGGAAAATAGATATTGATGGTGACACACGCTGTCAACGCCAGGACCATGAGCGGGTAACCGAAAATTTTTCTCGCCATGCTATTTTCCGAGTTTTTCATTTCACTGCCACACCTTCTACCTGAATACGCCGCAGTCGTTCAACCAGATCCTTCCAGGCAACGCTGCGATTACGCCCAATGACGTCGATCCTGGGTAGGCCCGCGCCTTTGACAAGGTAGTACCCACCATCGTCGCGTGCAAGCCCGTCCAGCTCCGCCCGATCTCCGCGCAATGAGACCCTGAGATCGATTTTGTCGTAGGCGAACTCTTCAAACAGACTCAGCAGACTCGCCGACAGGCCGGCCGGTATGCCACTACCCAGTTCGGTGAGGTTCTCGACGGCACGTTGACTGATGCGGTGCCGCGAATCATCGTCCGGTGGGGTAAAAAGGTGAAGCTCGAAGCTGTCGGGCTGCCACGCCACCAGGCGCAGGTCTTCGAGGTTGCCGTCGAGGCGGCCCTCGATACGGCCGAACGAGAACGCCTGCGTCAGTTTCGCCAGACTCAGCCCGCGCAGCGTCGCATCGGCCTCGAGTGTCGGTACTCCGCCCAGCGGATCGCCGATCTGCAGATCGCGGATCTCTATCGAGCCGTCGAATGCCGTGAGATTCAACCCTCCGCCGACCGACAGGCGTTGATCGGCGTAGCGCATATCCTGCAGGCTTGCCGCGACAGCGCCCGCAAAGGGCGGCCACCCGAACGCACCGGTCAACTGTTCCAGCGAGATATTCCGCAATGAGGCACTGGCCTGCCAATGGGGGCTTTCCCCGGCCACCAGAGCGCCGCTCAGCCGGAAGCTGTCGAGCGCTGCCTGGCCATCGAGTACCGGGATCACCAGCGGTTGCACCAACTCGAGCTGGTCACCGGCAAACTTCGCTTCAATCTCGAAGCTGCCCAACGGAATCCGATAGACATGCGCGCGCTCCACCTTTAAGCGAGAACGCGGCACCTCGCTGGAACGATCCCAAGCGATACTTCCGCCAACAGGACCAATCGCGAAACGTCCCTGTCGATCCTCTAGCTGCAGGTCGTTCAATTCGAGACCCGCCTGCTCGACCCCCGAGCGATCGAAATACATGACGATACCGAGGTTACCCGTAGCATCCAGATCGTCGGCAGCCGTCCCGATCAAGAACGGTTGCAGCAATTTCTGGTAGAACTGCCCAGCCCGCTCGCTATTGACGGCGATGGTTAGCTGCTCGATCGCTGACGCGCGCAGATCCGCTCGCCCGGTCCCCGACACCCTGACGGTGTTCGCCAGGTCCACCGACCAGGCATCGAGTTCCACGCTATCTCGCTGCGGCCGCCAGCTACCCTGGGCCGACGCCTGTAACGCAGTCTGCGACGCATCGAGAAACAGCGGCTCCGAGTAGGCCGCGCCACTCGGCCAGGCGAGCCTGGTATCAAAGGACCATCCCGCGCCGTCGGCGCGCCCGCTAAGACCGATCTTTATGAGCAGGTTCTCCGCCGCTTGACGACCATCGGGTGAGGCATAGTTCAGCTGGTCGATCACCAGGTCGGCAACCAACCCTCGTGGATCACTGGATTGCCCCGAGAGTTCAACGGCACCGCTGGCGCGGCCTGCCACGCCCCAGTCGGCAGGGAGTACCCCTCCGGGGATCAGACTGTCTATCCGCTCGACCGGGACACGCTGGGGCCGCACGGTCATTGACCATCCGGCCGCCTGCGCCGAGGCCGTCAACGCCAGGGTGCCGGGGCCGATGGTGAGCTGCGGGATACGGATCGACCAATGGTCGGCGGACTGGAACATGCCTTGCCAGCTTGCCGCTTGTGCCGCCAACGGCGACTCCTTGAGGCCCAGTCGACCCTCGCCACAGTGCCAACCCCGATCGTCGTCCCGACGCAACAACGGACAGTCGAGCAGCAGGCCACGCAACACACCGTAGCCGCCCGGCAGATCGACCTGTTCGATCTCCACGACCGCACTGGCAGTCGCCGCCGCTGAGGATCGCAGCGTGATCGAGATCCCCTGCGCCCCCCAATCATCGCCCTGGATGGCGCCGACCGAGAACACGATCGCAACTTCGCCGCGGGCGATCCCCGCCAGCAGGCAGGCGCAAACCATGATCCAGCATCGGGCGGGCGCCCTCAAGAATCTATCCCTCTATCATGGCCTCTGTGCACCGCACCGAATGTGCGTTCGTCGCCACTTCAGGTCAAGCGCTGCGGTGCTCCCGCCTCAGACCCGCAGCAAGACCATCATCTCATCCACTGTCGTGGCCTCGAAGGTCGCTTGGTCCGCACTGATCGCCAATATCCGATCCGCGTTCTTCTGCGCAATGCGCCCCCGCAGGTAGCGTTCGAATTTCTCTTTCAACAGCGGGATCCCCTCGCTGCGACGCCGCCGATGGCCCACTGGATAGTCGACAGTCACGTTCTCGCTGGCGCTCCCATCTTTGAAGAACACTTGCACCGCATTGCCGATCGCCCGCTTGTCCGGTTCCAGGTACTCGCGCGTGAAGCGTGCCTCTTCGACGACCTCCATCCGCTCGCGCAGCGCGTCGACGCGTGGATCTTTCGCCACTGCATCCTCGTAGTCCTCGGCGGTCAAACGACCGAAGATCAACGCGATCGCTGCCATGTACTGGATGCAGTGGTCACGATCGGCCGGATTATCCAGCGGCCCGGTCTTGTTGATGATGCGGTCGCCCGATTCCTGGGTCTGGATGACGATCCTGTCGATATCTGGCAGACGGTCTCTGACGATCTCGTGCAGCGCCAGCGCGGCCTCGACCGCGGTTTGCGCATGGAACTCGGCAGGGTAAGCGATTTTGAACAGGATGTTCTCCATCACGTAGGTCGCGTATCCCTGGCTGAACGACAGCGCATTACCCTTGAACAGAACATCCTGAAAACCCCAGCCCTTGGCGGTGATCGCGGACGGATATCCCATTTCACCGCGTTCTGCCATCAGCGCCAGAAACAATCCCCGCGCCGAGGCATCGCCCGCGGCCCAGGACTTGCGCGATCCGGTGTTCGGGGCATGCCGATAGGTCCGCAGTGCAGATCCGTCGAGCCAGGCGTGCGATACCGCATTCAGCGTCTCGTCGCGCGTACAGCCGAGCATCTGCGCAGCCACTGCCGCAGAGGCGATCCGCACCAGCAACACGTGGTCCAGACCGACACGGTTGAAACTGTTCTCCAATGCGATTACGCCCTGGATCTCATGCGCCTTTATCATCGCGACAATGACCTCTTTCATCGTCAGCGAGGGCTCGCCTCGCGCCATCCTCAGCCGCGACTGGTAGTCGGCCAGCGCGAGAATGGCACCGAGGTTGTCCGAGGGATGACCCCACTCGGCGGCCAGCCAGGTGTCGTTATAGTCTAGCCAACGCACCATCGCGCCGATGTTCCAGGCCGCGCGCACCGGGTCCAGTTCATAAGACATCCCAGGCACGCGGGCGCCACCCGGCATCTCGGCCCCGGGTACGATCGGACCCAACATCTTGGTACAGGCGGGATAATTCAGCGCATACAGGCCGCAGCCGATGGTATCCATCCAGCAATAGCGTGCCGTCTCCATCGCCTCGGCAGACTGGGTAACGTCAAAGTGCAGGACATAATCGACAATATCCTGAATCACCTTGTCAAAATCGGGGCGCGATGCATCCAATACAGCAGCTTTAGACATTGCAGTCCTTCCTATCGAGGGTTTCTTTACAATCACCGAAAATGTTGCGGCCCTTCAGGCACCGCGCCGATCACCCGAGATCAGGGGCGATGCCCTATCGGGACGAAGGGGCGATTTTCCGGGCCGATATAGTTGGCCGATGGTCGAATGATCTTACCGTCCTGTCGCTGTTCGATGACATGCGCGCCCCAACCGGTGGTGCGGGCGATCACGAACAACGGGGTAAACATATCCGTCGGTATGCCGAGTTGGCTGTAGGAGACGGCCGAGAACCAATCGAGATTGGGAAACATCTTTTTGATCTCCCACATCACCGATTCGAGCCGCTCGGCGACATGATACATCCGCATATCGCCGTTCTCCTCCGCCAGACTGTGCGCCACGCTCTTGATCACCTCGTTGCGCGGATCGGCAATCGTGTAGACCGGATGTCCGAATCCGATCACGATCTCTTTGCGCCCGACACGCTCGCGAATATCTGCCTCTGCCTGATCTGGGTCTTCGTAGCGGCTCTGGATACGCGCCGCCACTTCGTTGGCACCGCCGTGCTTCGGTCCACGCAGTGCACCGATGGCCGCGGTTATGGCCGAGTACATGTCGGCATTCGTTCCGGCCACGACACGCGCCGCGAAGGTCGAGGCATTGAACTCGTGCTCTGCGTACAAAATCAGCGAGGTATGCATCGCGCGCACCCAGGATTCTCTCGGCTTGGCGCCATGCAACAGATGCAAAAAATGGCCGCCGACGCTGTCGTCGTCGGTCTCTACCTCGATGCGCCGGCCATTGAACGCGTAGTGATACCAGTAGAGCAACATGGAGCCGAAGCTCGCGATCAGCCGATCAATGATATTGCGCGCCTCGGCCTCGGCGTGATCGTCTTTCTCCGGCAGGCAACTGCCGAGCACCGAGCAGCCGGTTCGCATCACGTCCATCGGATGCGCCGAAGCCGGCAGGACCTCGAGCGCCTGTCTAACGGCCGCGGGCAGTCCGCGCATCGTCAGCAACTTATGCTTGTAGGCGGCCAATTCCGCTCGATTCGGCAGCTTGCCATGCACAATAAGGTAGGCTATCTCCTCGAACTCGCAGGTCTCGGCAAAATCGAGGATGTCATAGCCGCGATAGTGAAGATCGTTGCCGGTCCGACCCACGGTGCAGATCGCAGTATTGCCGGCAGCAGTCCCCGAAAGGGCCACCGATTTCTTGGGTTTCGGCAGTACGGCTTCACTCATTGCTGAACTCCTCTTCGTCTTTCCCCGCGTGTCCGCGCGGTCGGGCGGCGCAAACGAACCGGCGCAACGCTGGCGCCTTACCGTCTATGACTACTCGTCCGCATACAGACGGTCGAGTATTTGCTCGAATTCGTGATAGCCGAGATAGTCATACAGCTCCATTCGGCTTTGCATCGTGTCGATCACGCGCTGCTGTGTACCCTCAGCGCGCAGTACGCGATAGACATTCAGCGCAGCGGCGTTCGCGGCGCGGAAGGCGGAAAGCGGATACAGCGCGATGCTCACATCGACGCTCGCCAGCTCATCGGTGGTGAACATCGGCGTCGCACCGAACTCGGTAATGTTCGCCAGCACCGGGACCTTAACGGCGTTGACGAAATCACGGTATTGCGCCAGCTCGTTGATCGCCTCTGGGAATATCATATCGGCGCCGGCCTCGACGCAGGCGCAGGCACGATCGATCGCCGACTGCATGCCCTCGACAGCAAGCGCATCCGTTCGCGCCATGATCACAAATTCCTCATCCGTCTTCGCGTCAACCGCAGCCTTGATTCGATCGACCATTTCGCCCAGCGAAACGATCGCCTTGTTGGGCCGATGACCGCAGCGTTTCTGCTGTACCTGATCCTCTATATGGATCGCGCCGGCGCCACCCTTGATCATTGCCCGCACGGCGCGCGCGATATTGAATGCGCCACCCCAGCCGGTGTCCACATCGACCAGCACCGGCAGCGTCGTTACATCAGTGATGCGCCGCAGATCCGTCAACACATCCTCCATGGTGGTTATCCCAAGGTCGGGAATACCGCAGGAGCCGGCGGCAACGCCGCCACCGGAGATATACAAGGACTCGAACCCCGAGGCCTCTGCGAGTCGTGCATGATAGGCATTGATCGCACCGACACACTGCAGCGGCCTCTCTGACGCGACTGCCTCTCGAAATCTCCTGCCTGCTGATTCAATCGCCATACTGCGAACCTTCTGTGTCAATCCCAGTTATGTACGCGCCGCCAGCAGCCGCTCGGCGTTTTCGCGCGACGCCCGCACATGCGACCGCATCATGAGCTCGGCCATTTCGGCATCCCGGCGCTCAATCGCATCGACGATGTACTGATGTTCGAGGAATGCGCGCGGCCCGCGCTTGCTCGGCATCCCGAACTGGTAGCGATATAGCCGCACCAGGTGGTAAAGGTCGTCGCACAGCAGCGCAATCACGCGCGAGTTGTGACTGCCCTGGACGATTCGGTAGTGAAAATCCAGGTCGCCCTGACGCTGAAAGTAGGCGTGGTCCGCAGACTGATCGATTTGTCTGGCATGCAGTTCGAGCAGTCTCCTCAGCTCCACGATTTCTTTATCGCTCATGTTGTTCGCGGCGAGTCGCGCCGCCATACCCTCGAGGGCCTCGCGCACATGAAATATCTCCAGCAGTTGTGCACTGCTGAGCGTGACGACCCGAGCACCAAGATTCGGACGGCGAACGACCAGGCCACAGGCCTCCAGCCGGCCGATCGCCTCGCGCAGCGGTCCGCGGCTGATTCCGTAGGCGCGCGCCAGCTCGGGCTCACTGATCTTGCTGCCGGCGGCGATACCGCCTTCGACAATGGCCTCCCTGAGCAGCACGAAGATCCTGTCCGGGATGTTGCCGCTGTCGTCGGCCACTGCGCTCACGTCCAAAGCCCCCGACCTGGTCTCAGCCCTTGGCATAGCCCAAGGCGCGCAGCGCTTCGGCGATCTCGTCGAGAATGGACGGATCGTCGATGGTGGCCGGCATTTTGTAGTCCTCGGAATCGGCGATCTTGACCATGGTGCCGCGCAGTATCTTGCCGGAGCGGGTCTTCGGCAGCCGCTTGACGGTGGTGACCAGCTTGAATGCTGCGACCGGCCCGATCTGGTCGCGTACCCGCTGCACCAGTTCGGACTGCAGTTCCCGTTCGTCCCGGCTCGCGCCCGCCTTGAGCACCACCAGCCCCAGCGGCAGTTGGCCCTTCATGTCGTCGGCCACACCGATCACCGCACATTCAGCGACGTCCGGATGCCCGGCGAGCACCTCCTCGATCGCACCGGTCGACAGGCGGTGTCCTGCGACATTGATCACGTCGTCGGTGCGGCTCATGATCCAGAGATAACCGTCGGCATCGCGATATCCGGCATCGCCGCTCAGGTAATAGCCCGGGTATTTGCTCAGATAGGAATCGATGAAACGCTGGTCGTTACCCCACAAGGTCGGCAGACAGGCGGGAGGCAGCGGCAGCTTGATCACGATGTTGCCCATTTGGCCATCGGCCAGCTCATCACCCTGATCCGACAGGATGCGGACATCGTAGCCGGGCATCGCCACCGTGGGTGAACCGGGCTTGATCTCCATCGGCTGGATACCCATCGGGTTGGCCGCGATCGCCCAACCCGTCTCGGTCTGCCACCAATGATCGACCACCGGTATGCCAAGCTTCTCGCGTGCCCAGAACAGCGTATCGGGGTCGCAGCGCTCGCCGGCCAGGAACAGCGTCTGCATACCCGACAAGTCGTACTGCCGCAGATACTCGCCCTCTGGGTCCTCCTTCTTGATCGCACGAAACGCTGTCGGCGCGGTAAACAGCACCTTTACCCGATGCTCGCTGATCACCCGCCAGAAGGCCCCGGGGTCCGGCGTGCCCACCGGCTTGCCTTCGTACATGACGGTCGTACAGCCTGCGAGCAGCGGCGCATAGACGATGTAGCTGTGGCCGACCACCCAGCCGACGTCGGACGCCGCCCAGTAGACGTCGCCGGCCTCGACGTTATAAATGTTCTTCATGGTCCAGTGCAGCGCCACCGCGTGACCGCCGTTGTCACGCACCACGCCCTTCGGCTGGCCGGTCGTCCCCGAGGTGTAGAGGATGTACAGCGGATCGGTTGCCTTGACGGCAACGCATGCCGCCGGTTGTGCCTCCGCCACCGCCGAATCCCAGTCGAGATCCCGGCCTTCGATCAAAGGCGCCTCCGCCTGTGGGCGTGCCTTGATGATGCAGGCCTCGGGTTTGTGCGTCGCGCTTGCAATCGCCTCGTCCAGCAATGGCTTGTAGACCACCACGCGGTTCGGCTCTATGCCACAAGAGGCGCTGACGATCACCTTGGGCTTGGCGTCATTGATCCGGGTCGCCAGTTCATTGGCCGCGAATCCACCGAAAACCACGGAATGAACGGCGCCCAGCCGCGCGCATGCGAGCATGGCGATCGCCGCCTCGGGAATCATCGGCAGGTAGATCAGCACGCGGTCACCGCGTCCGACCCCTTGCGCACGCAGGGTGCCGGCGAAGCGAGCGACGGCGTCGCGCAGCTCCGAATAGGTGTAGGTCTGCTTCTGTCCTGTGACCGGCGAATCGTAAATAAGGGCCGCCTGGTTACCGCGGCCCATCTCGACATGGCGATCCACGGCGTTGTAGCAGGTGTTCAACTCGCCACCGGCGAACCACCGCGGCACCGGCTTGGCATCCAGATCGAGCACGGTCTCCCAGGGTTTGTCCCAATGCAGCGCGGCAGCCGCGTCGCCCCAGAAGCCTGCGGGTTCCTCCAGTGAACGCCGGTAAAGAGCCTGGTAGTCGTTCATGTATCCCCCTCATCGATCAATGGTCGGATGCAGCCCGCGGCGCGTCTGTGCCCTGCCGACAGGCCACTGCATGGAACGGCCCGGACCACAATGGTTTTATTGTGTCGACAATTCTAGCGCTCCACGCCTGAAATACCGGGCAAATGCGCACCATCTACTCTTGTTTTCTTTGAGATGTCGACATTGAGAAATCCCGAATCGGCTCTTTGGTATCCCGGCGCTACGCCAGATGGCCGCGAGACTTGCGGGATCTGAGCTACGGATCACGGCACATTGGAGTGAATGCCCCGCCTCTGGCCGAAGTCGACCATCGCCCTTTCAGGAAACATTTACCATTCGATAATTCTAGAATCTTGCAATTGTTTCCCAAGACCGCTAATCTCGCGCGATGCAACTGGAACTGGCAGCAAAAAGACTCGCAGAACTCGGCCATAGCACACGACTCGGCATCTTCCGCCATCTGGTGAGATGTGGACCCAATGGCTGCCCCGTCGGCGATGTGAAGCGCATCCTTGGTATCCCGGGTTCGACCCTGTCACACCACCTCTCCAGGCTGGTCTCGGCGGGCTTGGTCGAACAGCGTCGCGACGGCCGGGTTCTGTACTGCATCCCCAAGTTCGATGCCCTCGACGAAACCGTCGAGTACCTGACCGAAGAGTGCTGCAAAGGCAACTGTTCGGCCTGAAAAAACTTGGATCAAGTTTTCGAGAATACTAGGAGTATCCGCTTAACAGATGCTAGCGGAAGGTCTTCAACGATTGCTGGATACTGGGGCCTAGGCCCAGCAGATATGCGCCGAACTGGCGGTGCTGTTTGTGCTGATCGGTTTTCTGATCGGTGCACTACAGGAGTGCTTGCCGGCAGAGAAAACGCGTCGTTACCTATCGGCTGGACAAGGCCACGGCTATACAGGGCGAGCCAATCACGGTTTCCCTTGACGCCAGTAGATTAGGCACCGCAATCACTACCGGCTATCTTGCGCAGGCTCTGTTCTGAGCCCCTACCGATCAACTTGCACACGACAGGGAACTCGACTGATGAATCGATTCGCATTTCTCCTCTGCATTGGCATTGTCAGCGCAACTAACGGCGCAAATGCCGAGTCCGTTCTCAAGACGGAAAAACTTGCCGACAATGTCTACGCCTTAATCGGTCCGACAACCGACCGTGATCCACAGAATCTGGGCAACAATGCGAACTTCGGGGTGATCGTCACAGATGCAGGCGTGGTCCTCGTGGACCCAGGCGGCAGCTACAAAGGCGCAAAGATGATCCACGACACAGTTCGCGCGATCACAGGAGATCCCATCGCACTAGTCATAAATACCGGTGGCCAGGATCACCGCTGGCTGGGTAACGGCTATTTCAAGGCGCTTGGCGCCCACATTATCGCGAACGAACAGGCAGTAAACGATCAGAAGGCCCGCCTGCAGGACCAGCGGCTCGGCATGGAGAATTCAATCGGCAGCGACGGGTTTATGGGCACTGAACCCGTGTATGCAGACGAGACCTTCGCCGAACACAAAATATTGACGGTCGGCGACATCCGCATTGAGCTCCATCACGCCGGTCACGCTCATACCCCAGGCGACAGCTTCGTTTGGCTGCCCAAGCAAGAGATCGTCTTCGCTGGCGACATCGTCTACACCGACAGGATGTTGGGCATTGGCCCGCAGTCCGCCCACCGCAGCTGGATTGCCGCCTATGAGGCGGTGGCCGACAAACAGCCAAAGATCGTTGTCGGAGGACATGGCCGGCCTGCTGACCTCTCCAAGGCGACAGCTGACAGCTACGACTATCTGATCTTCCTGCGCAAAGCCGTCCATGCGTTTATAGACGAGGGTCATGGCATGGAAGAGATCGGCAAGATCGATCAATCACGCTTCCGTTATCTGGACAATTTCGACGCCCTGAAGGGCCGTAATGCGCAACGCGTGTTTGAAGAACTGGAATGGGAATAACTGAGTCGCCAGCTCATTGGGGATTGGAGTGCTAAAAGGAATTCAATCAATGGTAGCTGGATGCGCTTTTGGGCTTGCTTCGCAAGCGATGAGTACGGTTCACTTCGAGTCTGATGAAACGAAGACCACGGATCCATTACATGGAAAGCCAGAAGGCATTTATGTGGAACCGTCGTCATCACTTTAGGGCATCATATTCATCATGTAACCCATCGGTGACGTGAATGATTGCGTACCACGGTGAACGTCGTAAGTGACGCCACCGATCATCCCGGACATCCGATTGACGTCAACCGAGATATTTCCAACTTTCGCATCCATCCAGAGTAATGAGTTGGCGATCGAAGCGACCGAACTGTCCAGCGTGCGCAACTCGTCGGAGATGGAATTCTCAATCAAATTGACCTCGTTGTTCATCGCATTCATGTTCTCATCCATGTGGCTGATGACATCGTCGATCTTGCTGACCTCGCTGACCATAATCGCAATGTGATCGTGCATTGAGTGAATGTCTCCATACATTCCTCCCATGTATGCGGTCATGGCATCCATGTTGTCGGCCATCTGGCTCATGAAGTGGACGATCAAAAGAAAGGCAGCGCCAAATATCGCACCTCCTAATGAGAGGGCGAGACTCTTGAACCTGTGTGTTTGGAGGTCTTCCATTTTTCACCACCTGCATTGACGATCCCTCAACTATCACCAATTCGGCTGATAGTGACTTTCTCCAATGCTTTATCAAAGCGATCTCGCAATGCCTGATCCTTGAACACGATCCTCGGAAACACCGGCTTGAATAGGCGATGAAATTGGATCGGTTGCGCAGGATCGGCTGCATGCGGCACGAGGCGTAGGTTTTCGTCGAAAACAGATTCTTCAGTGATCAGCGCATCAATTCTCTCGGTAAACAATAGTGAGGCCAGCAGTACATGATTCGCTATCTCTTCGAAGTCCTTCGAGCCTTGCAGCGCCTGCGGCATCTGCGGCTGCAGCACCCTCAACACATCAGGATGAATGCCGACCTTGAACCCTTCTAGCGCATCGAGTTGCTCGAATTCCAATCCGGTTTCGGCCAATGTCGCCACGACGAACCGTCGTTCCAGCAGCGGAGCTGATGGGTAGTAGTTCTCATCCGGAATCCCCATGCCACCGCATACCCACACCCCCTCGACTTCGTCGGATTCAAAATAGCGCAGGGCATCCTCGTAAGAGACGTAGAGATGTTGAACTTGCTGCCCGAATTCAAGAAAAGCAGAGACGATCAAGCGCCATTCTCTGCCGTTGCTGCCGCCAGTCCCGAAATAAGGCGCATAAGGACAGGTGATCGCGATAATGGAGTGCCGATCTTTCTCTGACACCAAGTTTGGCGCGGCCTTTAGACGGAAGGCAGTCGCGAGGTATGCGACTAAAACCATGACAAGCAATACCGCCAAAACAATCGCTGCACGGCGACTACCCACAAGGAAATGTTCCGGTGATTTCATCCTCGGCACCGCTTCTCTCATGACAAACATCGTAGCTACATTAGAAATATACCATATTCTACATCCGCTCATGCTGAGCTTATGGCGGCTCCCTTCTGGGGAGCGCCAGTTGGCCGCGGGCTTCGTGAAAGACACTCGGGAGGTTGTTCGACAGAAGGCTCCGACATGCCAAGCACACCTTGATGACCAGAACGGATACATCCGTGGGCACGCCGCCTAACCTTGTGCAAAAAAGTCAGTGTTGGATCAGATACCGATCATCTCATCCAGTCATGCACATGGCGTGCAGCCCCAGCCTCCAATCGCCGGGTTCAAACGAAACGCCAGTCGCCGTCGTCCGAATGGTGCATATCGCCGCTCATTCCGGCTCCGCCTGCCCGGCGAGAAACAACCAGGTATCGACTACGGTGTCGGGATTGAGAGAGATGCTGCTGATACCTCGCTCTAGCAGCCACTTTGCCAAGTCCGGGTGATCCGATGGCCCCTGACCACAGATCCCGATGTATTTGTCGGCCTTGCGACAGGCGCTGATCGCCATATCGAGCAACTTCAGTACCGCCGGATTGCGTTCGTCGAAGCTTTTCGCCACCAGACCGGAATCGCGATCAAGGCCGAGCGTCAATTGGGTCATGTCATTGGAGCCGATCGAGAAACCGTCGAAGTACGCCAGAAACTCCTCCGCCAAGAGGGCATTAGAGGGCAACTCGCACATCATGATGACCCGCAGACCGTCTTCCCCACGCTTGAGGCCATTTTCGCCGAGCAGTCGAATAACGCCCTCGGCCTCTTGCAGCGTCCGTACGAAGGGGATCATGATCTCGAGATTGTCCAGGCCCATGTCTTCGCGCACCCGCCGGATTGCCTCGCATTCCATATCGAAACAGCCGCGAAAATTGGGCGCCAGATAGCGCGAGGCCCCGCGAAAGCCGAGCATCGGGTTTTCCTCTTCCGGCTCGTACAGGGTGCCGGCAACCAAGTTTGCGTATTCGTTCGACTTGAAATCCGACATGCGCAGGATCACCGGATGAGGATGAAAGGCCGCGGCGATACTGGCGATACCCTCGACTACCCGCTTGATGAAAAATTCCCGGGGGTCGCCGTAGGCCAGGATGCGAGTCTCGATCTCGGTGCGCACGTCGACCGGCAGGCGCTCGAGTTCCAGAAGGGCCTGCGGATGTATCCCGACCATGTTGTTGATGATGAACTCCAGCCTGGCCAGTCCCACGCCGGCATTGGGGATCTGCGCAAAGCTGAAGGCGCGCTCGGGATTGCCGACATTCATCATCAGCTTGACCGGCAACTCCGGCATGCTGTCCAACTCGATCCGCTTGAGCTCGAAATCCAGAATGCCGTCGTACACCAGGCCCGTATCTCCCTCGGCGCAAGACACCGTAACGGCCTGACCCTCTTTGACGCGCTCGGTGGCATCGCCACAACCCACCACCGCCGGTACCCCCAGTTCCCGCGCGATGATGGCCGCATGACAGGTCCTTCCCCCGCGGTTGGTGACGATCGCCGAGGCGCGCTTCATGATCGGCTCCCAGTCAGGATCGGTCATGTCGGTGATCAATACATCGCCGTCACCAATATCTCCCATGGCGCCCAGATTGGTAACCACCCTTGCGGCACCGGCACCGATACGTGCGCCGATCGATCGACCTTCGACCAGCACTTCGGAATGGCTCTTTATTTCATAGCGCTCGATGACGCTGCCGCTGCGGCTCTGCACCGTTTCCGGCCGCGCTTGGACGACATACAACTGTCCATCGATGCCGTCGAGTGCCCACTCGATGTCCATTGGGCGGCCATAATGCTGCTCGATGCGCACCGCCTGACGGGACAGCTCCTCGATCTGGTCATCAGTGAGGCAGAACAAGCGTCGGTCCGCTTCGTCGACCGGTACGGTGGTCACCGGGTGGTCGCCAATTTCGGCATAGACCATCTTGATCGCCTTGCTGCCCAGGTTGCGGCGCAGAATCGCCGGACGACCGGCCGCAAGCGTCGGCTTGTGGACATAGAATTCGTCGGGATTGACCGCACCCTGTACCACCATCTCTCCCAGTCCGTAGCTGGCGGTGACGAACACCGCGTCGCGGAAGCCGCTCTCGGTGTCCAGCGTAAAAACGACGCCACTGGCACCGATATCCGAGCGGATCATCTTCTGGACGCCCGCCGACAGCGCGACCTGCGCATGGTCAAATCCCTGATGCACACGATAGGAGATTGCCCTGTCGTTAAACAGGGACGCGAATACCTGATGAATACGATACTTGACCTCTCCCAGACCGGAGACGTTAAGCACGGTCTCCTGCTGCCCGGCGAAAG
>JBATKF010000012.1:0-6405 GCA_049669185.1 Sedimenticolaceae bacterium
GGGGCCGACAAGGCCCAGCCACCGGCTTATCGGTCCATATCGGGCAGACGCGCCAGGATGGCCGGTTACCGACCCGGGACTATACTCACCGTCTAACGCCAAAGAGAACCGACGTCGGGCACTGTAACCCGGCCGCAGAATCAATTTAAGGGTAAGAGGGGAGCCATGTTCCGATTGCTATGCGGAGACACAGAATCGATTCGGGTAAGGACTTGGCTGACTGCGGTCTTGCTGATGCTCGGGTCCACATACGGCACGTCGGCTTCGGCCTTTGAACAATACACCGCGCATGGCGGCCCGGTGAAGGGCCTGGCCTTATCTCCCGACGGTCGCTGGCTGGTGAGTACCAGTTTCGACTATACGGCGGTTCTCTGGTCGGTGCCGGATTTCTCCGAACGGCGCACCATGGTCGGTCACGAGGCGGCCGTCAACGCCGCGGCGTTCTCGCCCGATGGGCGCTATTTGGTCACTGCCGGCGATGACCGGACGGTGCGCGTATGGAGAATGGATCAGCTACTGGACAAGACCCCGGCGCCGGTGCCCAAGGTATTGACCGGGCATACCGCCAAAGTCGTGCACCTGACATTCTCGGCAGACGGTCAGCGGCTTGCCTCGAGCAGCTGGGACCATACCCTGGGGCTGTGGTCCGTACCCGCGTTCGAGAATCTGGCGTTTCTGAGCGGCCATGACGGCCCGGTCAACGCTGCCCAATTCACAAAGGACGGACTGTCGCTGTATAGCGCGGGCGGCGATGGCCATATCCGCTTGTGGGACATACGCCAGGCGCGCTATTTGCGAAGTCCGGTGGATAACGGTTGGGGTATCAACGTGCTGGCGATTGACGAAGACCTCGATCTACTCGCCTATGGCACGGCCAACGGCGGGATGCGGTCGGTCTCTCTGAGTGGCAAAGGACCCGCGGTCGATTATGCCGCGGATGGCGCCCCGGTGGTCTCATTGGCGCTGGATCCCAGGACAGAGCTCATTGCTTTCGGCGATTCCGAGGGCCGCGTGCTGATCGCCGATGCGCATGTCGGTGAAGTCGAGCACGATTTTCGCGCCGTCAAGGGACCGGTCTGGGGCATGGTTCTTATGCCGAACCGCGAGTCCGTTGTCCTTGCCGGCCTCGACGACTTCGTTACTCGCATTCCATTCAATGACGCTTCGTCGCCGGTGGCAACGGGAGGCGAAAGACGCTTTCATCCACTCGACGAGCGCGACAATGGGGCACGCCAGTTTGCCCGGAAATGCAGCGTCTGCCATTCACTGGAGGCAGATGGCAAGCGTCGCGCCGGGCCAAGCCTGTATGGGATATTTGGCCGAAGAGCCGGCACCTTTTCTGGTTACCCCTATTCAGCCGCGCTCGCCAGGACGGAACTCGTCTGGAACGAGGCGACCATCGACGCCTTGTTCAAAGACGGGCCGGACGTCGTGACGCCCGGATCGAAGATGCCGCTTCAACGTATCCCGAAGGCGAAAGACCGCCACGATTTGATCGACTTCCTCAAGTCGACGATGCAGCAGGAGTGACATCCGGCAGCGGCAGCCAGCCGCCTCAGTGGCGTTTCCTGGTGACCAGTTTCAGCGCCTTCTTGATAAGGCCTCGATAGTATCTGGCAAGCCGCCTGGGTTTGCCCCGGTGGCTTAACGTCACGTCGGCATACGCCTTCTGCAAGGTCTTGGCCTTTTTCTTCGCCTTTTTTGCATCGACTTTCAGGTGCTTGGCCAGCCTGCGTTCGTGCAGCGCCTCGATCAACGCGCGATCGCGCTTGGCGAAATAGATATCCTCCTCCGCCAAGGCCTTCAGGCGGAGTTTGTCAGGCCAGTTTGTCATACGGTCTCCTGATAGCTTGGCGGCCTTGGCTTGGGTCCAGGGCGAGCAGTCTGTCGGACTTGACCGTTTGCGGCGAAAATCACTGGGAGCGAATCAAATCGGGTTATCGTCTGAGGAGAATAGCCCAGCTATTTGACGAAGAGGATAAGCGGAGTTGATCGCTTTCCAGGGATTTGCAGCCAAACAGTGTTAAGTCCGACAGGCTGCTAACCCGCATATTGCGCGAAACCCGGCGGTTCTCCGACCCCCGTGATATGAGATACTTCGCCACTACACCTTGGGTTTCCGCGAGGGTGCGACATGAAGCTACCCACTGCTTGGCTGGTGCCGGCTGCCACTGCGGTCTGGGCCGTCTGGACCTGGGCACATGAGCAGTCCCTGGAGCGCGAGAAAGAGCGCGAGCGCATGACCGCGCTGTACGTCAATCCCTTCCTCTCCGCCTGTGAGGATCTGCAGAGCCGGATCTACAAGCTGCTGGAACTCGGCGGGCTGAGCAGCCTGCGTGACCGCTATTCGGACGGCGCCTATGCCGATGAGACCCTGTATCTCATCGTCCGCCTGTTCGGGTGGATGGCAGCGGTGAACCGTTACGGCCCTTACACACAGGACCCTGTCGTAATAAAGTATTCGGCCGCGATCCGAAGGGCCTTCGCCACTTCCAGAGAGGGCTGTCCTGTGGGGCCGTTCAACTTCTTCGCCGCCGAGCAGAAGGCACTGGGTAAAATTGTGATGCACAGCGTGGAAGGAGAATACGGTGCCGAGATGGACACCATCTCCTACTACGAATTCCGCGAGGTGGTGCGGTCTCCTCACCGCATGCCGCCCAGCGAGGCGGTCACGCAGACCCTCGAAGCCATGCGCGCTGTGCAGAATATCGAGGACCTAGACGGCACGAAAAGGCTCGCGGAGGTCCAGAATCACCTGGTGGATCTGCTCGAATACCTGGAGGAAAAGGAGGGCTATCGCCTGTTTGTCGGCCAGCGCATGAAGTGCAAACTCCTTTGTCCCGAGGACGCGCCGTCTGTCACCCGCAAGGCCAGACGCGCGCGGGCCTAGCCCACTTATGGGGACCTCTAACAATTCACGATCAGCCATCTTGGCGCGGTGGATCGACTGAACCGTGCACGCCTCGATGCCCTGTCTGGACGGCAGATTCGACGCGGCCATGGTAAATCAAAACATTTTTTATACAAAGACTTGTTTAACTTACTTAGAGTTTTTTATCCGCTCTATGCACGACTAGAGGTTGCTGACCCCTCGATTCGTCCTCGGTACTCGGCTATTGAGCATTTAAGAAATAATGGGTTAGCGCCCGGCGTTTCCATCCAATATCTTTTGGATAAATAGACTCAGACAGCTCAGCGCAGAACGCTGGGGCCGCAAAGTCAACCACCAACACCTGTTGATGCTTGCTTGCTGCCGGGGCACAGCGGCCAGCGCGATCGAGACCACTGAGTCGGCCTCGACCCCGTTCGCATAAATCGTTAGGAGGATCCCACTATGACCCGTGAAGTCGTCGTACTCAGCGCAGTTCGTTCCGCCATTGGCACTTTCGCTGGCGGTCTCAGCCAGATCGAGCCCCCTGAGCTGGCCGGTCAGGTCATGAAAGAGGCCGTCCGTCGCTCCGATGTTGACCCTGCCGCGATCAACTATGTCACGGTGGGCAACTGTATCCCGACCGATTCGCGCTACGCCTACGTGGCACGCGTCGCCTCCATCCAGGCCGGCCTGCCGATGGAGTCGGTGGCGATGGCCGTCAATCGCCTGTGCAGCTCGGGTCTCCAGGGCATAGTGACCAGTGCACAGAACGTAATGCTCGGCGATTGCGACTATGCGATCGGTGGCGGTGTCGAAGTCATGTCGCGCGGTGCCTATCTATCCGCTGCGATGCGCTCCGGGGCGCGCATGGGCGACAGCCCGATGATCGACGGCATGGTTGCCACCCTGACCGATCCGTTCGGCGTGGGCCACATGGGTATCACCGCCGAGAATCTCGCGGAGAAATGGAACATCAGTCGGGAAGAGCAGGACGCGTTTGCCGCAGAGTCTCATCGACGCGCTGCGGCGGCCATCGAGGCGGGGCATTTCGAGTCACAGATCACGCCGATCACGATCAAGAGCCGCAAAGGCGACATCAGCTTCGCGACCGACGAGCATGTCAGGCCCGGGACGACCGTGGAGAAACTTGCCACGATGCGCCCGGCGTTCAAGAAAGACGGGACCGTCACGGCCGGTAATGCATCAGGCATCAACGACGGCGCCGCGTTCTTCGTGCTTGCCGCGGCCGACGTCGCTGCCAATGCAGGTTACAAGCCCATGGCGCGTCTTGCAGGCTATGCCGTTGCCGGGGTACCCAACGAGTTGATGGGTGAGGGACCGATCCCCGCCTCGCGCCTGGCGCTCAAGAAGGCCGGCCTCAGCCTGGATCAGATGGACGTCATCGAGTCCAACGAGGCCTTCGCCGCTCAGGCGCTGGCGGTCGCCAAAGGACTGGAACTGGACTTGGCTAAGACCAATCCGAATGGCGGTGCCATCGCGCTGGGACACCCGATCGGCTGCTCTGGCGCATTCATCGCCACCAAGGCGCTCTACGAACTCCACCGCACCGGCGGCCAATATGCACTGGTCACCATGTGCATCGGTGGCGGCCAGGGTATTGCTGCGGTATTCGAGCGGCTGTAGGGAAAAATAACGGCATCGGGTGCTGGGGGCTCACGCCTGACGCACCCGACGCCTACTAAATTCTGCTGGTCGCCCAAATCAAAGCAGACCAGAAGCGTCTTCAATATGCGTTGAGGCCGCCGGTGATCAGCGCAGCGTCTGCTTCAGGTGCTGTTGTTCATCCAGCAGGCGATAGGCGGTGTGGTACTTTTTTATGTCGGCCACGTACTTCACCGTCTCCTGCCCGATCAATTTACCCGCTGCCACTTCGACATTGCCGAACCACCGGTCCTGGTCCAGCCCCATCTCCCCAGCCAACCGACGCATCTTGCGGACATTCGCGGGCCCCGCGTTATAGGCGGCCCAGGCAAACGCCATACGGTCCTCGGAATCGATGCCGGCCTCTGAGAAATAGCGATCACGCAGGAAAGCCAGGTATTTGGCCCCTGCATGCACATTATTCTCCGCTGTGTGGATATCCGAGATACCGACGTTCGGATCTTTCGCGGTACTGGGCAGAAGCTGCATCAGGCCGACCGCCCCGCGACGGCTGCGGCGCTTCTGGTCCAGGCCGGACTCGTGGTAGGCCTGCGCGAGCAGGGCCAGCGGATCGATACCGTACTTTTCGCCATAGCGGTTGAACAAGGCCATCACACGCTCGAGCTTTTCACGTTCGCTGGCGCTGGTGGGGTTGGTGATCCAGCGCGTCTCGGTCAGATATTGCTTGGTCAGCACGTTGCCCAGCAGCGTGCCTTTCTTGACCCGCCCCAAAAACTCTCCCAGGCTGGCCTGCAGCTGGGGGTTATCGGGGCGTACGGCCCACCCGACATATCCGCCCGCGTTGAGCAGCACATCCTCTTGCACCACGATGTCTTTGAAGATCTGGGACCACAGACGGGCCTTGTAGTCATCGATAACGCTCAGCTGCACGATTCCGGCGTTGACCATTTCGAGAATGTCCTCGCTGTGCAGCAGGGGATCGGCCTCGCGGATCTTCACCGGTGGCCTGCCCTGCGCCTCGAGCCGGGTGTTTAACTGCCGCAGGTGCTCTGCATAGCTGCTACCGCGCAGCACATGGACCTCGCGTCCCGCGAGATCGTCGATGCTGGCGAGCGGATCGACATCGCGGTGGCGTACCACGACCTCGTCGACCGACATCCCCTTGCCCGACAGCATGGCGACCTTGGCCTGGCGTTGGGGCGTTAGCGTCAGCATAGCCGCGGCCACATCGCCGTGGCCGGCCAGCAGTTCGGGAATCAGGCGCTCGAAGGTCACCGGCAGGAAGCGGACGCGGACCTTGTCGGCCGCCTTCTTGACCCCCTTGTTGAGAAACTTTTCATACTCGCGCAAGAGTCTGGCCTGCAGGCCCTCGATCTTCGCCCCCGACAGGAAGAAATCCGTATTGCTCGGCACGACCAGCGCACGCAGGATTTTCCGCTCCCGGATCTGATCCAGATCACCGCTGAACGCCTCTGTCGGCAGCGTAATGCCCGGCGTCTCTGTAACCTCTTGACTGCTGTCGGGCGCCGGGGAACAGCCGCTGAGCACCCAGACAGCAAGCAACACGGTGGCCCTGAGCGGGCGGGATAATGGGACTCTCAGCATCGCTTGCTCCCTTTTGTCACGGTGCTACCGCGGGCTCCATCAGTCCCAGCGCGACTCTGCCTCGCGGCGCCTGAACGCCACGATGCGGCCATCGGCCAGCAATTCCCGGATGCGCCAGGGTACGCCTTCCGCATCGAGCTCTACGAGGCCAATGCCGCTGCCGTTGAGCAGCCGCCTGCCGTGCGGCGTGCCCTCGGGCTTGCGCGGAACGACCCGCATAAGGCGCCGCCGAGTGAACCAATTCAGCGGCGAGCGCGGCGAATACAACCAGCGGTTACCCCGGTCGAGCACCGCGAGCAGGCGTG
>JBATKF010000013.1:0-2014 GCA_049669185.1 Sedimenticolaceae bacterium
TCACAGGCACCAGCAAGCGGTCCGAGACGGATTCCATCAGCCGCCGCAACAGCGTCGGCAGTAGGCCGGCGCGTTCGGCGACACCGATCCCGATCAGCGCGACTAGCACCAGGCCGAGCGGCGGGAACCTCACAAAGTTCTCGACCAGGTGAGAGACCACCCACCACAGACCGTCGCTGTCGAGCAGGCTGACCGCAGCAATCGTCTGGATGACCGGCGTACCGTCTTTTTCGACGACCTTGTCGACCGACCAGCCGGCGCTGACCGCGAGCTGCGACAGCAGCATGATCAACAGCGTGCCGATTAGGAACAGCGTCGCCGGATCGGGTAGCCGGTTGCCGGCTCGCTCCAGGCGGTCGAGCCAATCTCTAGACAACGGATATGCCCTTCATGTGGCCTGCCGGTGCATCGGGGTCGGCGCGCATTATCGCCGAAACCGCGACATCGGATTCGAAAGATCTAGGTCGGACTGTTATCCACTGCATTGCTGGCGCCTGATTATTTCGGCGAGCCAGTCCCAACTGACCTGGTCGGTTGTTGGTCCGGTTTGGCAGGTGCAGTTGACTTTGCACCCGGTATACCGGTGTGACGATTTTGTATCGTAAGCCGACGATGGCCAAGCCCAAAAAAGGCTATCTGAGCAGCGAAGCGATGCCGCTGAAACACTCGCGAACGCCGACGTCTGGTGCGATGCACAAATTTCTATATGTGTCCACGAAGGGGCGCCAGTTCTAACTCTCTGTTTTTTAGTCCTGGGTGGCCGCACCCAGACAGGACTAGAACCCATCCAACCAGGCGTGCCCCGCCCCGGGCCAATCGGCAACGGTTCCGCGACATTTCCTGGTCCGTATCCGGCCCCGGGTCAGATGGCGATTAAGTGCTTTGGGGAGTCGGTGCAATCAGCAGGGGGCTTCTCACGCAGCATTGACTTCAACATACCTAGAAAGGCTGGTGGGCTTCGGAATCGGCTCGCCGTCTTCCCGCATCCCGTCCAGATGAAGCGCAATCGCCTCACGCATATTCGATTCGGTTTCCTCCGGCGTGGCGCCCGTCGACACACATCCGGGGAGATCCGGGGAATACGCTGAGAACCCAGTCTCAGTCGGTTCTATGACGATGAGATATTTCATTGCTTCAAACCCGCCTGCTTTAAAATACTGTTCCTCGTGCCTTGAGCCAGGTCGTCCCCGAGTTTTCCCGGAATTGTCACGCGACCCGGCTTCGTTGGATGTTTGTATTGCCGATGGCTTCCCCGAGTTGCGACTTGATACCAGCCGTCCGCCTGTATCAAGCGTATCGCTTCTCTGACCTTCATAGCCGCAAGTATAGATGACGTCCGAGGGCGGCTCTCCCAAACATGGCCAGTTTCAGCGGGGAGACCGACGGGGCACGGGAAGAGTCGTGTCAAGCAGGTGAACGCGAGCCTCCGCCTTCGGGTCGGACATTTCCCCGGTACACAGCAATCGCGAAGGCAAACCTGGTCTGCTAACCGACGATACCGAACGCCCGAATGCCCTGGAGGACTGCTCTCACTTCAGGAGGCGGCGCGATGCAGAGCGTTCGATATGCGTCCACGAAGGGGAGCCACATAAGAAACAAAGGGTTAGGATCATTCCTAGCTTTTTTCTTGCCTGCTGCTTTCGGAAGTTCGCACACAGTCCGCAATGTCCCCTACACAGAGGCTGGGGCTCGTGGCTAGTTCCGCTGCGGCCCACAAGACACATCAATCGGAGCGCCTGCCCGAACGTCAGATGGCTCTGCACTCAGCCATCGGTGAGCGTCAGCAACACCAGGCAGCCCAAAGTCTGCATCAATCTCGATGTCGGCTTAGGGCTGAGCGAACGAAGTCGTTGTGTTGTAATTCCAGCGGTGACCTGCAATGAAAGGAAAGGTACGAACGTGCCGACCTATGCTTTTGGAGTCCGGAATCTTACGGAAAAATCATTCCTTAAAGCCCGTGCGAAGATAATGTCGAACCGTTGGCATCAAGACAGCCAGGCAAACGCGATTAAAC
>JBATKF010000014.1:0-6261 GCA_049669185.1 Sedimenticolaceae bacterium
GAGCCGAAGTATATTTTATTCAATAAAAACAATTGGATAATAATATTTGTAGAACGTTCGTCGGTGTTTGGCACGCCAACTGCAAAGTACCAAGTGTGAGCAGAAACGCTCAACACTTGAACCCCAACCAATAGACTGGAGATACTGACATGCTGACCATCAAAGACCTTTCCGCAAGCAAAGAACTCGACCGTGCCGCGATGACCACCGTGCGTGGTGGCTCGGACGCGCTGACCATCATGCCGGCGCCGGGCTTCGTTATCGCGAACGCACCGACCATCGACGTCGGCGCACACTTCCTTGTCCAGGGCCAGAGCGCAGCCATCAGCCAGGCGGGCAACGTGGGCGGCTTCAACGGCGTTGCCAACTGGCAGTACCAGAACGGCGTTTCCGGCCAGGTCGTCAGCTAACGCCTAGCCGGTCTGCCGCACCCCCTTCGGGGCGTGCCACGACGAACGGGGGTCTTCGGACCCCCGTTTTTTGTTGGTGCGCCAGGCATCGCGCGAAGCACCTTGGCTGGCGCTGTTCCGGTCGGGCCCGCCGAGTCGGCGTGCGGATTTATTCGATTTATCAGATCTTTACGCGAGATACATTGTTGTGTGTGGAACTTTTGGCGTGATGCGCCAATCTCACCAGCAGAATCCAGGCCGACGGGCTGGGCCTCCCAAATGCCAATTCGCCAGAACAGAACGCTTGCTGTTTAGCTTGCCTTATCCGTTGCCCTTGGGCCGACGGGCAGTGCATACGCGATGAGTTATACATGCGGTCAGGGCGAAAGCGGTATGCAAATGCCAGCCGGGCGATCCCAACACATGCAAGGGTCCGCGCCGTCGGGTAACGACATGGCGGACAACGAGCAACTTGCGGGAAAGTGTCCTGGTTGCTCGGCAAATTGTTGTTCTGGCAACGTGTGCTCCGCCCATGCTTGTGGGAGCATGGGCGCGGTTGCGACGACCAGCTACGATTCACCGCTCAATATGCCTTTTGGCGATTTTTCATCGACCGATCGGCTGATGGCGCTCAGCGAGCGGCTGACTTCACTCTTCCGACCTCCCCGCATCTGACTTTCTCTATTTCCCTGCGAACTTCCGGCCCTGCGGGGTCGGTTGTTACGGCGTTGGTCCCCTCCGGGACCCAGTGATTTGGAAGGAAGTCGTTGTCATGCTGAAGGTTTATCTCCCGCCGCAAGGTGGTATCTCGCTATCGCGTCGTCGCTTCGTTCAAGGCTTGGCGGCCGGAGGTGCGCTGCTGGCTACGGGGTTGAGCCCGCGCCACAGCTACGCCGATCAGTTGCGTGCCCGTATGGGGCCTCAGGTTCTCACAGGATCTCGGTTTGACCTGGCCTACAGTCCGACGCCGGTGAATTTCACCGGCAATGAGCGGTTTGCCACCGCGATCAACGGTTCGGTGCCGGCGCCGGTTTTGCGCTGGCGGGAAGGCGACATCGTCACGCTGCACGTGACCAACAACCTCGCCGAAGACACCTCGGTCCACTGGCACGGCATCATCCTGCCGAGCTCGCAGGACGGGGTGCCCAACATCAGCGATGGTTTCAAGGGCATCAAACCCGGTGAGACTTTCAGCTACCGGTTCCCGGTGATTCAAAACGGAACCTATTGGTACCACAGCCACTCCGGCTTTCAGGAACAGACTGGCGCCTACGGGGCGATCGTGATCGATCCCAAGGAACCCGAACCTTTCCTCTACGACCGCGAGTATGTGGTCATGCTGTCGGACTGGTCCGACGAAGATCCGAATGCGATCTACGCCAAGCTGAAGAAGCTCTCGCATTACTACAACTTCCGCGAGCGCACGGTCAGCGAGGCGATGGCGGAGATCGAGGACAAGGGCTGGAGCGGATTCTGGGCCAACCGGGGGATGTGGAACCAGATGCGCATGTCCGACCGCGACATCTCGGACGTCACCGGTTACACCTACACCTTCCTGATGAACGGTGTCACACCGGCCGACGGTTGGCTCGGGCTGTTCAAGCGCGGTGAGCGGGTCCGGCTGCGCTTCATCAATGCTGCCGCCATGACCTTCTTCGACGTGCGTATCCCCGGCTTGAAGATGACCGTTGTCGCCGCGGATGGCCAATACGTCGAGCCCGTCAGCGTGGACGAGTTTCGGATCGGTGTCGCCGAGACCTATGACGTCTTGGTCGAGCCGCATGATGACAGCGCGTACACGGTCTTCGCCCAGGCGATAGATCGCTCCGGATATGCACGCGGGACGCTGGCACCCGACCCTTCGGTGGTAGCGGAGGTTCCGGAGATGGACCCTGCACCGATCCTGACCCATGGCGACATGGGGATGGCGATGGACCACAGCGTGCATGACATGGGCAGCATGAGCGGCATGGATCATAGCCAGCACGACATGTCAGCTATGGACAGTGGCCAGTCCGGCATGGCGGGCATGGATCATAGCCAGCACAACATGGCCGAGATGGACCACAGTCAACGCAATATGTCGGCCATGGGGCAATCCAAGAAGCTGTCAATGGGATCCGGCGGAGCAGGCTATGGGACTGCGCAACCCGTGTCCTACGACGAGGTCCGCATGGGGCCGCAGGTCGATATGCTGGCGGATGCCGCGCAGTACCGGCTGGACGACCCTGGTGTCGGTCTGCGCAACAACGGCCGGCGGGTACTGACCTATGCCGACCTGTTCCGCTTGGGACCGACCGACGACCCGCGCGAGCCCGGGCGCGAGATCAACCTGCACCTGACCGGCAACATGAGCCGTTACATGTGGTCGATGAACGGCATCAAGTTCGCCGATGCCGAACCCCTGCAACTCAAATTCGGCGAGCGGGTACGCATCAATCTGATCAACGACACCATGATGAATCATCCGATTCATCTGCACGGGATGTGGAGCGACCTGGAGACAGGAGATGGAAAAAAGATCCCGCGCAAACACACCGCAATCGTTCAACCCGGGGCAATGCTCAGCTATCTGGTTACCGCCGATGTGATGGGGGGCTGGGCGTATCACTGTCACCTGCTTTATCACATGCCCGGGATGTTCCGCAAAGTCGTGGTCAGCTGAGGAGTCGTCAGATGAAAATAACAACGTACGGATTGGTGGCGGTGCTGACGCTGCCAGGACTCACGCAGGCCGCCAGCAAGGATGACCCGGTCCTCGCCAAGGTGATGATCGATCTGCTCGAGGTGCGCGCAACCGACGGGCCCGATCCCTGGGTGCTCGATGCCCAGGGCTGGGTCGGGCAGGACCTGAACAAGTTCTGGCTCAAGGTGGAGGGCGAATATCTCGACGGCAAGACCACGGAGGCCGAGGTCCAGGCGCTGTACAGCCGTGCGATTGCCCCTTACTGGGATCTGCAGGTGGGATGGCGGCATGACATCCGTCCGGAACCGAGTCGCGATTGGCTCGCCATCGGCGTGGAGGGGTTGGCCCCCTACTGGTTCGATTTGGAGGGCACCGCCTTCATCGGCGAGGGCGGCCAGCTCGCCGCGCGCCTCAAAGGGGAGTACGAGTGGATGTTCACCCAGCGCTGGGTGCTGTCGCCCGAACTGGAGATGGACCTGCACAGCAAGAACGACGAGAAGGTCGGCGTGGGTTCCGGTCTTTCTGATCTCCAGCTGGGGATGCGGCTGCGCTACGAGATCCGACGCGAGTTGGCGCCCTACCTGGGGGTGAACTGGACCAAGACATTCGGCAATACCGCTGATTTTGCGCGCGACGAAGGTGAAGACACCAACGATGTCCAGATTGTCGCCGGTTTGCGGGCGTGGTTCTGAGAGGGCTCGGTCAATGCAAAGAATAATTTTGTTGGTCGCGGCAGGCTGTACTCTGGTCGCTTGTGAATAGAGCCAGGAACACCCCAAAGCGCGTTGGACTGACAGTGCGACATTGAAGGCTAGGTGCCGGCGGACCTTGTCCAGCAGCTGCTGGACGAAAAGCCGGACATCCCCGATCAAGGCGTCATCACCGGATGCGATCGCCGCACTGCATGCGATCGCCGCACTGCATGCGGAGGGGATACAGCTTGTCATGCTGACCGGCGACAGCCGCACCACGGCCCAGGCGGTCGCCGACCAGCTCGGTATCGACCGGGTCGAGGCCGAGGTGCTCCCGGACCAGGATGCGGCAGGTTTTCCCGCTGCTGAATGAAGGGATTCAGCCGAATATGACGGAGCGGGTAGGGAATGCCCACGGGGATCAGGCAGTTAGGTATTCGCGGGAGAGAAAGTGGGTCGCTGCGATTTTCGCGCCGGTTGAGATTGCTTGGAATCGGTATTGGACGGACCGCGTTATCGTCCGACAGGACGCCGATCGTCAAACCCTATCAAACATTTAAAATTAATCTATTGGATTAATCGTAACCATGAGCCTATATACGACGTCACCGATCGAGAACATCGCAAACACGACAGGAGGAAAACATGTCTGAGCTCAAATGCCCAGTGATGCATGGCGCTATTACGACGAGCGACACGTCAGTCACGGAATGGTGGCCCAAAAATCTCAATCTCGACATCCTGCATCAGCACGATACAAAGACCAATCCGATGGGAGAGGGCTTCGACTATCGCGAGGCGGTCAAGTCGCTGGACTTCGGAGCGCTCAAGAAAGACCTCCTTGCGCTGATGACAGAAAACCAGGATTGGTGGCCTGCGGACTGGGGCCATTACGGTGGCCTGATGATTCGCATGACCTGGCATGCGGCCGGCACCTACCGGATCGCCGATGGGCGTGGCGGCGCCGGCACCGGCAATCAGCGTTTTGCGCCGATCAACTCCTGGCCTGACAACACCAACCTCGACAAGGCGCGCCGTCTGCTCTGGCCGATCAAGAAGAAATACGGCAACAAGCTCAGCTGGGCCGACCTGATCGCCTACGCCGGTACTATCGCCTATGACTCCATGGGGCTGAAGACCTTCGGCTTCGGCTTCGGGCGGGAGGACATCTGGCACCCGGAAAAGGATACCTATTGGGGTTCGGAGAAGGAGTGGCTGGCGCCCAGCGGCAGCGAAGGCAGCCGTTACTCCGGCGAGCGGGATCTGGAAAACCCGCTGGCCGCGGTGATGATGGGACTCATCTACGTGAACCCCGAGGGCGTCGACGGCAAACCCGACCCGCTCAAGACCGCCCACGATGTGCGCGTGACCTTCGAACGCATGGCGATGAACGATGAAGAAACCGTCGCCCTGACTGCCGGCGGCCATACCGTGGGAAAATGTCACGGCAACGGCGATGCCGCACTGCTTGGGCCGGAACCCGAAGCTGCCGGTATCGAGGAACAGGGCCTGGGCTGGAACAACAAAACCAAGCGCGGCATTGGTCATGATGCCGTCACCAGTGGTCTCGAAGGCGCCTGGACCTCCCGTCCGACCCAGTGGGACAACGGCTACTTCGATATGCTGCTGAACCACGAATGGAAGTCGGTGAAGAGCCCCGCTGGCGCCTGGCAGTGGGAGCCGGTGGATATCAAAGATGAGGACAAGCCGGTCGATTCCGAGGACCCGGCGGTCCGCCAAAACCCGATCATGACCGATGCGGACATGGCCATGAAGATGGATCCGGCGTATCGCAAGATCTCGGAACGCTTCTACAAAGACCCCGCGTACTTCTCGGAAGTCTTCGCCCGTGCCTGGTTCAAGCTCACGCACCGCGACATGGGCCCGCGGTCGCGCTACATCGGTCCTGACGTGCCCAAGGAAGACCTGATCTGGCAGGACCCGGTTCCAGCGGGCAGCACGAGCTTCGACGTCGAAGCGGTCAAGGCAAAGATCGTGGCCTCCGGGCTGAGCATCAGCGAGATGGTCGCCACGGCCTGGGACAGCGCCAGAACCTTCCGCGGTTCGGACAAACGTGGCGGCGCCAATGGTGCACGGATCCGTCTGGCACCGCAGAAGGATTGGGAAGGCAACGAACCCGAGCGGCTTGCCAAGGTGCTGGGTGTGCTCGAGGGCATTGCGGCCGACACGGGCGCCAGCGTGGCCGATGTCATTGTGCTGGCCGGAAACGTCGGCATTGAGCAGGCGGCCAAGGCGGCGGGCTTCGGCATCACCATGCCGTTTGCTCCCGGCCGGGGTGACGCGCCGGACGAGATGACCGATGTTGCCGCGTTCGAGGTACTGGAGCCGCTTCACGACGGCTACCGCAACTGGGTCAAGAAGGACTATGTCGTGACCCCGGAGGAGATGATGCTCGACCGTACCCAGCTCATGGGGCTGACCGCGCCCGAGATGGCCGTGTTGGTTGGCGGCATGCGCGTGCTCGGTACCAACC
>JBATKF010000015.1:0-4098 GCA_049669185.1 Sedimenticolaceae bacterium
CCCTAGCCCTCTCCCAATCTTGGGAGAGGGGACAGTCGGCCGAACGGCCGACCGATCCGGCTTTCAGCCGTAACCCGAAACCACCGGCTTTAAGGCAAATGCCTCACCCGAGTTACGCAGTGGCCACAATGAATGGCACCCACAGCTCGTCTGCACTGAGCCCGCCATGGGTCCCGACTATTTCGAAACGTTTTTCCTGCGGCAGCCAGTCCTTAAGCATATAGCCGTTCTTCATCAGCAGAACACGGTCGCCAATGCGTTCTTGAAGATGCGGATGCGGCGCGCCCAGCCCGAACCAGCTGGAGTCGATCAGGGATGCACTCGGGAGGCATTCGGCTGCCTCGGGCAGCTCACGGCGGACATAGTCGTCGAAATCGTCCTCACATCCCGGTCGCAGATAGCAGTATGCCGCACGTGGTTCGCCACAAAGTGGCAAAACCAGACAATCGCTCAATGCCGGGTGATCATCCAGGCTGATCCGGTGCTGCACAGGCACATCGATCTGGCCGTGGTCGGCGCAAACAAGGACCAGCGTGTCGGTGCCCTCAACGATGCCGAGGAGGCGACCGAATGCCCGATCTAGTTCGAGCAGATGCCGAACGGCGGCCTCACTCCAGATCCCGTGACGATGCCCCAGACCATCGAGTTCGGACCAGTAAGCGTAAAGGTACTTGCTGCCGGGTGCGTGCAACAACTCCGTGCAACGCTGCAGCATGTCGTCGAGGTCTCGATAGGCGACTAGCCGGGCCGCCCCCAGATGGGCACGATTGAAATCCGACTGGGCGATGGAGTCCGGTGATACCGTGTACGCTGGAACGCTGATGCGGTCGGCAAACGGCCGTGGCCCGAGCAGGCGGAGGACATCGATGCCCGCCTCGCCAAGCCCAGCGCCACCGTACCGGGGACGAGCCGGGAGCACGGCCTGTATGCTGCCGAGTTCGCGGAAATACATATGCCATCCGGTCAGGCCATGCTGCTGCGGGGCGTCACCCGTCAGGTAAGTGGTGATCGCGGTCGCGGTGGTCGGCGGGAATACCGAGGTCATACCGCCGACCAGATACCGATTGAAGAACTCGGCCTGCGGATGGGCGCGCAGGTAGTGGAGACCCATGCCGTCTATCACCAGTAGCAGCACCTGATGATGCGCGCCAACCCATTCCGGTGAAAGCAGATTCAAGGGTTCGTAGGGGTGTGGCGCACCCCCCAACCCAACCTGTAACGAGGCCATCAAATTGACGATACTGCCGCCTTGGTAGTCAGGTAGCTGCATGGCACGATTCTAGCGCGCTGAGTTACAAGGGGTTGGCTTTGGCACGCCGTTCTGCCATGCCACGACCGCCCGACTGACAATCGGATTATTGCCCGCATACAGCTGAAAGGCATCAGAGGTGATCCTGTGGGTTCCCCGACCAATTGGAGGAACCCGCAATGCTTCTGCTTACGCATAACCCGGCGAATCCCATTCAACGTGACCCTTGGAACAAAGGCAAGCTCGTCGGACCGAAACCACCGTTCAAACTCCAGGAAATCTGGGCCATCCGAATTCGGCTCGATATTGAGCACCGCATCCGCGAGCTGGCCATGTTCAATCTGGCGATCGACAGCAAGCTACGGGGTTGCGATTTGGTTCGGCTCAAGGTTAGCGACGTGATGCACGGGCACCACGCCGTCTCCCGCGCCATGGTCATTCAGCACAAGACGCAACAGCCTGTCCGCTTTTAGCTCACAGAGCAGACGCGTGACGCCATCGAGAACTGGCGCAGTCACGCGGCTCTCGACCACGACGCTTATCCTTTTTCCGAGTAGAGTGCCCGGTTCGTCACACCTGTCGACCAGGCAGTATGCCCGGATCGTTAAGGGCTGGGCCGCGATGATCGGGCGGAACCCCAAGGAGCACGGCACGCATTCGTTGCGGCGCACAAAAGCCACCTTGGTTTACCGTCGAACGCGAAATTTGCGGGCTGTCCAGCTCCTCTTGGGCCACACCAAGCTGGACTATGTCCTTCAGGACATAGACTGGAGAGCACCGTTAGATACCTGGGCATCGAAGTCGATGACGCCTTGGCGATCTCGGAACAGACCGAGTCGTAGAGCGGCCCCTGCAGCGCCCGCTAATGGGCGCTGCCAGCGAGGAGCGGGCCTCCCGACCGCATCTTCACCACCGGTCCAGCCGGATGTGCAATACCTTAATCCAAGCACCCCTTTGTTTCAGCCGTTCTGCCCCAATATCCGGCGGATGAACGCAGATGCAAGATTGCGACAGAGCGTCACGCTCACCCTCTCCTTTGTCGCTCTTCTATGGGGCATCAAACTTTGGGAGTGGATTTCGGATTGGTCACTCGTAACGCTGGGCGTTTATCCGCTCTCGACACAGAATCTCGCGGGTATCTTGTTCGGACCGCTCATTCACGGGTCATTCCTGCATATCGCGACGAACACCTTTGGTTTGCTTGTTCTGGGTGCCGCTCTGCTTTACGGTTTTCCAAAGTCCCGATGGAGGGTTTTAGGAACGATCTGGGTGCTATCCGGCATTGGCGTCTGGTTGTTCGGCCGCCCCAGCTTCCATATCGGCGCGAGTGGTCTAACTCATGGGTTGTTCTTTTTCTTCTTGGTCGTCAGTGTTCTCCGGCGGGACAGGCGTTCGATCGCGCTGATGATGATGGCTTCCCTGCTATTCGGCGGCATGTTCTGGGGTGTGTTGCCGAGTGAACAACATGTCTCGTTCGAGTACCACTTGTTCGGCGGTACAGCCGGTGTGCTAGCTGCGCTGCTATTCTGGCGGACGGACCCGAAACCCGATGAGAAACGTTACGATTGGGAGAATGAGACCGACGGCACTTCGCTCGATGAGACCTCATAGCGATAGCTAAGTGTAATCTCCCATTCTTGATGGAGCCCAGAAGTAGGCTTCATGCGGCGTTCGCCAATATCTTGTTCGGGCCGCTCCCAGCCAGGAACAGCCATTAGGATGACGAGTTCTCGCTTGCGTGGGATAGTTTTCTGATCTTGATCTTGGATGGTGAGACTGAGTCCGCGGCGGCTCATCCTCCTGAAATCGGGTCGCCGAAGCGAATGTGGAATTCACCATCATCGCACCAGATGTATTGGGAAAAACCCGTGCATCGAATCACAACCGAACCATCCTGTCGCCACTCGGCCGAAAAATGTTTGCCCTCCAGCTGTGCAGTTTCTTTCAAATAGGCAACGAGAGTATGTAGGTGGTGACGACAGGGGTCGAAAGCATCAGGAAAACCATCGAACTCCAAGTGAGCCGTACTCATCGCTTGAGACGCAAGCGCAAAAGCGCATCCAGCTACGACTGACTGAATTCCTCTTCGCATTCCAATCACCCATAATCGAACCGCTCAGGTATCTACTCCGACTCCAACCAGTCCTCCCGAGCGAGCTGGCGATGCTGACATTTGGATTCAAAACGTTGCGTCGGTCCGACCCCCGGATCCCTACAAGCCCTATCGCGAGCGTAGACGATCCCTATTTGCCCAGACCACGACTCCGCATCATGCTTCGTTCCGCCGGATCCTCGCTCTGACCCGAGATCAGGATCAGCTGGGTGACAAACTCGATAATCCTCGGATCATCGATGTCGTTGTGGTCCTTGATCAATTCCCCATCGACCCGCACGTTTAAATAGGGATTCCGTCCCGCGGAGGTCTGGGTGCGGATGAGCTCAGAACTCGGGAACTCGATCCGACTGCCCGGCGCATCGTCCTCCCAGCTCTGGCTGATCCGATAGAAGAAATCGGTAGAGCGTTCCACCGACAGCTGGGTAGCAGCATTCGGCTGCTGCACCTCCTTGGCACGAAGACTGTGGGTGATGTAGGGATCGAAGTGGCCCACTGCCGTGATATTTGCATCATGCTGTTTGATGGTCTCCGTCTCACCACTCACCCCGTTGTCACGCTGCATTTCCCGCGTCTTCTCGAACAGAGTGGAAAACCAGCGGCCCGCCGGGAAGGCGCGTCCAGTGGCATCATCCGCCTCCGAGGTCAAGACTGCCAGGACAGGCAACTGGGTTTGGAAATATGTGCCCCGCTCGGTGGACATGTCGCTGAGCGGGGCATAGCGCTCTGCTTCGAA
>JBATKF010000016.1:0-19820 GCA_049669185.1 Sedimenticolaceae bacterium
GAACTGCGTGTTCGAGGCATGGGACGGCAAACGCCTGGCGCTGCGCCTGGATCCTGCCTGCAGCAGCCTGATTGGCAGCCTTGCCGAGCGGCGTCTTCAAGAGGCGGTGGCGGCCGCCATCGGTCAAGCGGTTGTGCTGCGGGTCGCAGCCGGTCCCGTGGGCGAGGAGACCCCGGCGCAGCACGGGGCCCGAGAGCAGCGGGCGCGTCAGGCGGAGACCGAGGCGGATATCTCAGGGGATCCGCTGGTGGTGGCGGTAAAAGAGACCTTCGATGCGGAGATCGTGCCCGACTCGATCCGCCGTATCGACTCACTCAGTCAAGAGGAATCGAGATGAAAGGACCGATGGGCAATCTGATGAAGCAGGCGCAGAAGATGCAGGAAGACCTGCAGAAGGCGCAGGAGGAGTTGGCCAATGCCGAGGTGACCGGCGAATCCGGTGGTGGGCTGGTCAAGGTTACGATGAATGGCCGCCACGAGGTGCGTCGGGTGGAGATCGATGCCAGTCTTATGAGCGATGACAAGGAGATGCTGGAGGATCTAGTCGCGGCGGCCTGCAATGACGCGGCGCACCGCATCGTGGAACAAACCAAGGAACGCATGGCCGGGGTCACCGCAGGGCTGAACCTGCCGCCCGGCATGAAGCTGCCGTTTTGATCGCCGCGCGAGGCACGCGACAGGATGCCTGAAAAGGCGCTGTTGACTGAGCTGATCGACAGCCTGCGCTGTCTGCCCGGTGTGGGGCCGAAGTCCGCTCAACGCATGGCCTTCCACATACTGCAGCGCGACCGCGCCGGCGGCGCGCGCCTGGCGGCGGTCCTGGCCGAGGCCGTACGGTCGATCGGTCATTGCCAAATGTGCCGCACCCTGACCGAGAATACGCTTTGCGAGCTGTGTCGTAATTCGACGCGCGACGATAGCGTGCTGTGCGTTGTCGAGAATCCGTCCGATGTAATGGCCCTCGAGCAGGCGACGGGTTTTCGCGGCCGCTATTTTGTACTCGGGGGACGCCTATCGCCGCTTGACGGCATCGGTCCGGCAGAGCTGGGGATGGATCAGCTTGCGCAGCGTCTCGACGAGCTCAGGCCGACCGAGCTCATCCTGGCGATGACCACGACCGTAGAGGGTGAAGCCACGGCACATTACGTCGGTGAGTTGGCTGCCGAGCGCGGCGTCGCGACCTCGCGCATCGCGCATGGTGTACCGCTCGGGGGAGAGCTCGAGTATGTCGACGGCGGGACCCTGGCGCATGCCTTCGCCGGTCGTCGGCGCGTGGCCGCAGAGTAGCGATGACTGACCCAGGCTTTGGCCCGGGTCCACAGATTTCAAGAGGTGGGGACCCATGCAAGACTGTATCTTCTGCAAGATCGCCAGCGGCGATATCCCCGCTGACACGGTGTTTGAAGACGATCATGTCATCGCCTTTCGCGATCTCAATCCGCAGGCACCGTCACACATCCTGGTGATACCCCGCAAACACATCGCGACGCTGAACGACATGCAGCCGGAAGACGAGCTGATTCTCGGCCGGATGTACGGCGCTGCGCGCGCGATCGCCGATCAGGAGGGCCTTGCCGATGCCGGCTATCGCACCGTGGTGAACTGCAACGAGGCCGGCGGGCAGAGCGTGTTCCATCTTCACCTGCATCTGCTGGGTGGCCGCATGATGCACTGGCCCCCAGGTTAAGCTGCAAACTACATGTAGCCGTCAGGCCTTCGTCTCGCAGCGCGGCCTGAGCCCGAAAAGGAAGAACTGCGACCGAAGTGAAAAGCTTCAATTCGAACGCAATCACCGAAAATAATGCGGTAAACTTAGCTGCATCGATCCGCCTTCGTGCAAAATGCGGGTTAGAGGAACGAAACGGTCTAAAGCCGTCTATAATAAGCAGCGCTTATGAGAATCTATAGGCGATCGCCTTGAACGTTACGCCGGCACTGCCGAATCCGTCCCAACGCCCCGTGGATCGGGGATCGACTGCTGTCGGCGCGGTTCGGCCAACGCAGCAAACGCGTGATCCCACCGACGAGGCCTACCGTCGCGCCATCCTTGCACAGCCGAACGATCGGGCCGAACGCGAGCGCCCCAGCCAGGATATCGCGGTCCCGGTGCCACGCCAGGCCGGATCGGCACGTATCGATCGCGCCCTGGCGACCTATGCCGAGGTGGGCGGCGAAAGCGATCGGCATGCGCTGCGCGAACTCCTCGGATTCGACGCCTACGCCTAGCCTGAAAATCGCGCCGCCAGTAGCGCCATCGAATGCGTCGCGTCACACCGGTCGGCGCCCGAATCCGTCATACTTGATCTGATAGCGTGCCACCGGGAGTCAATTGCGATGAAAGAACCGAACGTGCTGCCCCAAGACACCGACCATGTCACTGAGCCGACTGCGCCTGAGACGATCGATCTCAACGACGCGGCGCTCTATCTCAACCGCGAGTTGACCTGGCTGGCGTTCAACCGACGCGTACTCTACGAGGCCGAGGATTCGCGCAACCCGCTATTGGAGCGCCTGAAGTTCCTCGCGATCGTCAGTTCCAACCTCGACGAATTCTTCATGAAGCGCATCGGCGGCCTCAAGCAGCAGGTTGGCGCCGGCATGACCGTGAAGACCGTCGATGGCCGAACGCCCAGGGAGCAGATCACCGAGTGCTACAGCGTAGTGCGCGATCAGGAACAGGCGCAGCGCGCAATCTTTCACCAGTTGCGCGGCGAGCTCGCTGCGCACGAGATCGAGATCGTGGGTTATGAGTCCCTGGGACGGGACGATATCGATTTTCTGCGCGCACATTTTCACGATTACATCTTTCCGTTGATTACGCCACAGTCGATCGACCCGGCGCATCCGTTTCCGTTTATCTCCAATCTCTCGCTCAATCTCCTCGTCCATGTGCGTTTTCCGGGCCAGGAGGGGCGCAGCTCCCTGGCCCGCGTCAAGGTGCCAACCGGCGAAAACCTGCCGCGGTTCATCGGGCTACCCGGGCGCAATCACTTCGTCCCGGTCGAGGAGGTCTTGCGCAACAATCTCGACATGCTGATGCCGGAGATGGAGGTTATCAGCGTGTACATCTTTCGGGTCACGCGGAATGCGAATACCGAGCGCAACGAGGAGCATGCCGATGACCTGCTGTCGATGATCGAATCAGAGCTGCGTGATCGGCGTTTTGCGCCTATCGTGCGGCTTCAGATCCAGGGCGACATGGACGAGACGAGCCGCGGGATGCTCGCGGCAGAGCTGGGATTGGACGAGAACGAGGATGTCTTCAATGCAGGGGGGGACATGCTCGCTATGCGCGACTTGTTTCAACTGGTTGGAATAGATTCGCCGGAATTGCATGACGAACCCTTTCAAGCCGTGGATCACCCCGATCTGAGTCGGGGCACCAACATTTTTCACCTCATTCGCGACCGGGGCCCGTTCCTGCTGCAGCATCCCTATGAGAGCTTCGGTACCTCGGTCGAACGTTTTCTGAAGGAGGCAGCCCTCGATCCAAAGGTCCGTGCCATCAAGATGACGCTGTACCGCACCTCCAGCGATACCCAGGTGATCGACAATCTGGTGCGCGCGGCACGCCATGGCAAACAGGTTGCGGTGGTCGTGGAGCTGAAGGCGCGTTTCGATGAGGCAGCGAATATACGCTGGGCGGCGCGCATGGAAGAGGCCGGCATCCATGTGACCTATGGCGTCGTCGGGTTGAAGACCCACTCGAAGATCGTGTTGGTAGTGCGCAATGACTACAACGGCATCCGACGATATTTGCACATCGGTACCGGTAATTATCATGCTGGCACGGCGCGCCTGTATTCCGATCTCGGGATTCTGACCAATGATCAGGATCTAGGGCGCGACGCCACGGAGCTCTTCAACTACCTCACCACCGGATATACCCCGGAGCGCTACTATCGCAAGCTGCTGCCGGCGCCCAAGGTGCTCAAAGTGGCGCTGCTGGCGCGCATCCAGCGCGAACGCTCGCTGCACAGCGCGGACAAGCCAGGTCTCATCCAGTTCAAGATGAACGCGCTCGAGGACGTGGACATCACGCGGGCGCTGTATGAGGCCAGTCGCGAGGGCGTGAGGGTGGATCTGATCGCGCGTGATACCTGTCGCTTTCGTCCCGGCGTCCCGGGGTTGTCGGAAAGCGCGCGGGTCATCAGCATTGTCGGTCGCTTCCTCGAACACACGCGCATCTACTACTTCCAAAATGGCGGCGATGAAGAATATTTCATCGGCTCGGCCGATTGCATGAAGCGAAATCTGGAATCACGGGTCGAGGTGGTGACGCCCGTCGAGGGTGAGAGTCTGCGTCAGGAACTGCGTGAGACGCTCGACAGTCAGCTGGCAGACTACCGCAACGGTTGGGAGATGCAGTCCGACGGCGGCTATGTCAAGCGCGTGCCGCGCGACGAGGCCGAAGAGATCGGTTCTCAGCAGCGCGCGATCGAACGTGCGAAGGCACGCGCAAAACAGACCATCCGGTATCAGCGCGGCAAGACTCGCTGGCCGGTGGCGGGCAGGAACCTGCGTTAGCCTATATTGCCGATGAGTTCAGATACCCGAGGGATCGAAAGCCCGACACGCAGTGGCGGCCTGCGCGGCAGCCATGTCCTATGGATTGTATTGGCCACCGTGCTGGTGACCGTTGCGGCGACCTACTGGGTGGTCAGTACCTATATCTATGCCAAAGACTTCACCCCGGTCGAACTCAGCGTTGCGGAACAACGGACGCTGGACGCAAAGCTGCGGGCGATTGGCTACGATCCCGGCACGTCGCTGCAGCCGCCCGTCGAGGCATCTGAGGAGACCGATGCGCAATGGCTGAGGCCCGAGCGCTACTCGGAGGCCGGTGCCGAGCGCGCGGTGAGCTTCAGTGAACGCGAGTTGAATGCGATGCTTGCCAAGAACCCTGACTTGGCCAAGAAACTGGCGGTCGATCTCGCCGACGACTTGGTCAGCGCGCGCCTGCTGGTCCCGGTCGATCCTGATTTTCCCTTCCTCGGCGGCAAGACGCTGCGCGTCGCGGCCGGCGTCGAGATGGCATATCGGGGTGATCGGCCGACGGTCGTACTCAAGGGTGTCAGTATTATGGGTATCCCGATACCCAACGCCTGGCTGGGCGGCCTGAAGAACATCGACCTGGTCGGCGAATTCGGTGATCAGCAGGGTTTTTGGAAAGGCTTCGCCGACGGCGTCGATGATATTAGCGTGCGCGAGGGGCAGCTGCAGATAAACCTCAAGGAATAGGCAGTGCACGCTGTCGCCGGCAGTCGGCTTCAGGCCGGGCAGCATCCGACCGCACCCCAACGCAGGGGCTTTTCAACCCATGAAATCGAATACAGAGTCGCCGCACGGCCCCTTCGCCACCTTGCTGCTGGCGATTTTCGGCCTATTCGGTCTGATCCTGGTCGGCTTCGGCGTTTGGGCGCTGGGTGGGGCGATCTACGTCGCCTGGGGGCTTTTCCATGGACCCGACGGGATTGCCCAGTTTGCCAACTATTTTCGCGAGACTACCCAGGTTGCCGCACAAGTGCAGATCGGCGGCGAGGGCCTGGTCCACTATCTGGCCTGGCTCGCGGTGATTCTGCTGCTGCTGGTGCTGGGTAAGCTGGGTGCCTGGGCCGTCACGGTCGGTGCGCAACTGCTGGCCGCGCTTGGCCGGGGTCGATAGCACATAGCCTGCTTTATCTCACCGATTTCCTGCTGCGGACGTCGTTATGCTCGCTGTGACGAGGCGTACCCGTTACGAAAAACGGTGAGATTTGCAGGCTATTCTAAATCAAGTGAGCAGTTGGACGAGAATCTGCTCATACATCGCCGAGAGCGTGTCGAGGTCCTCGACCGCAACGCATTCGTTTACCTGGTGAATGGTCGCATTGCAGGGTCCGAGCTCCAGGACCTGTGCACCCGTCGGCGCGATGAAGCGGCCATCCGAGGTGCCGCCGGCGGTAGAGAGCTGCGTGGCGAAACCGGCAACGCTCTGAATGGCCGCTTGTGCCGCCTCGATCAGCGTGCCGCCCGGGGTGAGGAAGGGTAGCCCGGAGGGGATCCATGTAATGGCGTAGTCCAGGTCGTGTCGGTCCAGCAAGGCCTCGACGCGGGTGCGCAATGATTCGGCATCGCTCTCCGTCGAGTAACGGAAATTGAATACCACTTCACAGGTCCCCGGGATCACATTGGTCGCCCCGGTCCCGGCATGGATGTTGGAGATCTGAAATGTGGTCTTGGGAAAGAATTCGTTGCCCTGGTCCCATTCGGTCGCCGTCAGTTCCGATAGCGCCGGGACGGCTGCGTGTACGGGATTGCTCGCCAGATGCGGGTAGGCGACATGGCCCTGGACGCCACGCACGACGAGCACGCCCCCCAGGGAACCCCGGCGGCCATTTTTCACCACGTCCCCGACCCGGCTCGTGGAAGACGGTTCCCCCACCAGACACCAATCAATGGCCTCGCTGCGTGCCTGCAGTTTCTCGATGACCTTGACTGTGCCGTTGATCGCAGGCCCCTCTTCATCACTGGTGATCAGGAAGGTGATCGAACCCTTATGCTTGGGGTACCGGGCGACGAAGCGCTCGCTGGCCGTGACCATCGCGGCCAGCGAGCCCTTCATGTCTGCCGCACCCCTTCCGTATAAGACGCCGTCGCGAATCGCGGGCTGGAATGGATCCGAGCGCCACAGATCACGCGGACCGGGCGGCACCACATCGGTGTGGCCTGCGAAACAGAAGACCGGGCCGGCACGCCCGCGCCGCGCCCAGAAGTTCTCCACGTTGCCGAAAGGCAGCGGCTCGGTGCAGAAACCCTGCGCCGCCAGGCGCTGCATCATCAGCGCCTGACAGCCGGCGTCTTCCGGGGTGACCGACGGTCGTCGGATCAGGTCAAGCGCGAGTTCGAGGGTATCGCTCATGACGTAACGCTGACGTCCGGCGCTGTATGGGAGGCCGGCCTCGCGCGTTTCGCGCGGCTGGCCGTGCCGACAGGTGACTCATTGATTGAAAAAGATCTTTGCATACTGCTCCGGACTGAATCCAACGTACCTTGCCGTTCCTGTGTCGAGCACCGGGCGCTTGATGATGCTCGGCGTTTCCAGCATCACCCTGACCGCCGCCGCCTCGTCGATGCTTTGTTTGACGCCCTGCGGCAGCTTCCGCCACATCATGCCGCGACGGTTGAGCAACGCCTCCCAACCCAGCTCTTCGACCCAGCTGCGCAGCCTGCGTTCGTCGATGCCGACCTTCTTGTAGTCATGAAAATGACACTCGATGGCGTTTTCGCCGAGCCATGCGCGTGCCTTTTTCATGGTATCGCAGTTCGGAATTCCGTAGATCGTTACCACGTAGTGCTCCAGGGCAGTCCAGGACAGAGTGCATCGCGCTAGATATCGCGCAGCAGCTCGTTGATGCCGACCTTTGCACGCGTCTTTTCGTCGACGCGCTTGACGATCACCGCGCAATACAGGCTGTACTTGCCGTCCTTCGAGGGCAGATTGCCCGACACGACCACCGAGCCTGCGGGAATGCGTCCATAGAGGATCTCATCGTTCTCACGGTCGTAGATCCGCGTCGACTGACCGATGTAGACGCCCATCGAGATCACCGAGCCGTGTTCCACGATGACGCCCTCGACGACCTCGGACCGTGCCCCGATGAAACAGTTGTCCTCGATAATCGTCGGTGCAGCCTGCAGTGGCTCTAGAACGCCGCCGATGCCAACCCCGCCCGACAGATGTACGTTCTTGCCGATCTGCGCGCAGGATCCGACGGTGGCCCAGGTATCGACCATGGTGCCGGAATCGACAAAGGCGCCGATATTGACGTAGGAGGGCATTAGCACGCAGCTGGGTGCTATGTACGAGCCCTTGCGCGCAGTGGCTGGCGGCACCACGCGGACGCCGGCGTCACGGAATTCGCGTGAGTTGTAATCGGCGTACTTCGACGCGACTTTGTCATAGTAATTCGTGAAGCCGCCCTTGATGAAGTCGTTGTCGTTGATGCGGAACGACAGCAGGACGGCCTTCTTTACCCAGTCGTTGACGACCCAGGCGCCGTCGCGCTTTTCCGCGACGCGGATCTCGCCGCGGTCCAACTGCTCGATGGCCTCCACAACGGCATCGCGCACCGGTGTGCTGACGTTGCGCGGCGTGATATCGGCCCGGTGTTCGAAGGCATCGCCAATAATGGCCTGGATGTCGCTCATGAGATTCTCCTCGCGGTGTCTTGAGTTCAAAGGCGGGTTACGAATTCTTTGATGCGCCGAGCGGCCTCGACCGTCTCGGCCTCACTGGCCACCAAGGCCATCCGCACGTGCCCGGCGCCTGGATTGGCGCCTGCGACCGTGCGTGACAGATAGCGTCCAGGCAGTACCGTCACTTGCTCCTGTGCAAACAGCTCGCGGGCAAAATCCTCGTCACTGATCGGCGTCCTCGGCCACAGATAAAAGCCGGCATCGGGCGTGGTCACATCCAGGCAGCCATCGAGTGTCTCGAGCACCGCGGCGAACTTTTCACGGTATAGGCGGCGGTTCTCGCGCACATGCGTCTCATCCTGCCATGCCGCAATGCTGGCATGCTGATGCTGCAGCGGCAGCGCGCAGCCATGATAGGTGCGGTAGCGCAGAAACTCGGTCAGTACAGCGGCATCGCCGGCGACAAAGCCGGATCGCAGACCCGGGGCATTGGAACGCTTCGACAGACTGTGAAACGCCAGGCATCGCCGATAGTCGGTGTTGCCCATGGCGGCGGCCGCCTGAAGGAGACCGACCGGTGGTTCTGCCTCGTCGAAATAGATCTCCGAATAGCATTCGTCGGCGGCAATCACAAAGTCATAGCGCTCCGCCAGATCGATCAACCGTTGCAGGCCCTGCTGCGACATCACCGCGCCAGTGGGATTGCCGGGCGAACAGAGATACAGCAGCTGACAGTCTGTCCAGGTCTGCGGGTTCACGGTGTCAAAATCCGGCAGGTAGGCGTTCTCACTAAGGCAGGGGACGAAGTGCAGTGTGGCACCTGCCAACAGCGCTGCACCTTCGTAGATCTGATAGAACGGGTTTGGCGACACCACGACGGCGGGTCGTGTGCGGTCTACGACTGCCTGCGCAATCGCAAACAGGGCCTCGCGGGTGCCGTTCACCGGCAGCACATGGTGTTCCGGATCGAGCGAATCGAGTGGTAGCGAGAAACGCCGCGACAACCACTCGCAGATTGCCTGGCGCAGCTCGGGGATCCCCCTGGTCATCGGATAGCTGGCGAGACCTGGGCCCAGATGCCGCTGCAACGCTGCCGTAATGAGTTCGGGTGTGGCATGCTTCGGCTCGCCGATCGACAGCGCGATGTGCGGTTTCGACTTCGATGAAGTGCCCGCTTTGAGGGCATTCAGTTTCTCAAAGGGGTAGGGCTGTAGTTTGTCCAGGTCGGGGTTCATGCGAGCGACAGTGTCTTTTGGGGCGCCTGATTATAGGGCACCTCCCACAATCCAACACGATGCGACGCGAGCCGGGCGTATGATCGCATTGGCCGCGCACCGCCGGTCACGCCTGTGAACGCCTCTACGCTGGCCATGGCGCCGGTGCTGGCACTGTTGTTTGCGGCCTCATTCTGGGGCGTGGTCTGGTATCCGTTGCGGATGCTCGAAGTCATGGGCATGCACGGTGCCTGGTTGGCCCTGGTGAGCTACGCCGCGGCGTTCCTGGCCTTTACCCCCTTTGTGCGTTTTGCCACTCGGGGGCTGCGCCGGCAGCCCTGGGAGGCGCTGATGCTGGTGCTCAGCGCCGGCTGGACCAATGTGGCTTTCGTGCTGGCGGTGCTGGAGGGCGAGGTCGTTCGGGTGGTCCTGCTGTTCTACCTGTCCCCCATCTGGACGGTATTGCTGGGTCGGTGGCTGTTGCACGAGCTGCTCGACGGCTATACCTGGGCGATGCTGGGATTGGGTATCGGCGGCGCTATCATCATGCTCTGGGATCCGGTGATCGGGCACTTACCGCTGAACCAGGCCGATCTGTTGGCGGCGAGCGCCGGCCTTGCGTTCGCGGTAACCAATGTGATGACGCGCCGGATTACCGAGATGGGGATCCGCGCCAAGACCCACCTGGCATGGTTTGGTGTCATCATTGTCGCGACGCTTTTCGTGTTGTTCCAGTCGCCGGCGCTGCCCGACGTTGCGCCGGTGGCCTGGGCGGGTGCGATAGCCTTGGGAGTCGGCGGCTTCATGCTGTCGACGCTGGCGGTGGTCTACGGTGTATCGAATATGCCGGTACAGCGGTCTGCGGTGATCATGCTCTTTGAACTGATCGTCGGCGCGTTTTCGGCCTGGCTGCTGGCGGCCGAGATGATTTCGCTGCAGGAGTGGTTGGGGGGTGCGTTGATAGTCAGCGCGGCAATGATAGCGATTTTCAAGGAGGGGCTGCCGACATGAGCGAGGTCATTTGTCTGCATCATGTGAGTCTTGTCGTCGAGGACAGCCGCCGTTCACTGGCCTTTTATCAGGGCATTCTGGGTTTGGCGATCGATGCGACGCGTCCGCAGCTCGGCTTCCCGGGTGTCTGGTTGCGGCTGGGTGATCAGCAGATCCATTTACTGCAGCTGCCAAATCCGGACCCGCGGAGGGGGCGGCCGCCACACGGCGGGCGCGATCGACATACCGCTGCGGCGGTAAGCGACCTGGACGGCTTTATCGCGCGCCTGGACGGGGCCGGGATCCCCTACACCCTGAGCAAATCGGGACGTCGGGCGCTGTTCTGTCGTGACCCCGATGGCAATGCATGGGAGCTGATAGAGCAGCGCCCCTGACCGGTCCCGCCATGCGACTCTAGCCTGCATATCTCACCGATTTCCTGCTGCGGCCCCCGATACCCTCGCCCTGCCGGGGCGCACTCGTTGCAGGCGGTTCGACGTAGTGTCGACTACGCCTTCACCGCCTTCCACTGCGTGCACCCCGCCATAGCGGCGTCTCAGCGCTCAATCGTCCAGGATTTCCTGCAGTGATTTGGCAATCGCGTGCAGCCGTTCCGGGTCGGTAATGGGCTGGTTCTCGCGATCTGTGATCGCAAAGGTGTCCTGTGCCTCGGCACCGGCCGTCGCAATGCGTGCGTTGGACAGCCGCAGCTTGTGGGCGGCGAAGGCCTGGCCGACCAGGCGCAGTAGGCCAGGCCTATCACTCGTTTTCAGTCTGAGCAATGTCAGCATCCGGCCTTCGTCCTGCTCAAAACGGATCTCGGATGCGGTCTGGAAGGGCCTTAGCTGGCGTGGGATGCGGGGTCTGCCCTGCGGCGGCTCGCCGCTGTTGAGACCATCCTGCATATAAAACTTGATACCTTGCACCCGTTCCTCGCCGACGATCTGGCTGCCATCCTCTTCGAGGACCAGATAGGTACTTATACTCAACCCCTGAGACGTCGTCTGAACGCGTGCGCTGAGGATGTTAAGACCCAACTGGTCAAGCAGCGCCGCAGAGTGGGCGAACAGCTCGTCACTGTCGGGTCCATAGACGCAGATATCGGTACAGCGATGTACCGCATCGGCGCGCAGCTCCACCTGCAGGCAATTGAAAATCTTGCCTGGCGGCCAAAGTAGTTCCGTGTGCCAGACGACCGCATCCGCTGAATTCTGCAGAAAATAGTCCGTACTCAGGGACATCCACAGCAGGTTGAGCTGGTCGTGGTCGTAGCCGTGCTTCAGCAGTTGAACCCGTGCCTCGGCCTGACGTTCGGTGATTACCTCATCCTGCTCCTGCGGTTGGTCGAGACCACGCTCCAGGGCCGCGCCGGTGCGCGCATGGAGATGATCCAACAGCGCCGCCTTCCACGAGTTCCAGCGTCCCGGGTTGGTGCCGCGCATGTCAGCAACTGTCAACAGATAAAGATAGTCCAGGCGTAGTTGACTGCCGACCATCTGCGCAAAATCCTGGATGATGTCCGGGTCATCGATATCGCGGTGCTGGGCGGTGGAGGACATGACCAGGTGTTTCTTTACCAACCACGCAACCAGATCGGCATCAAACGTCGACAAACCGTGTTTCAGGCAGAACTCGCGCGCATCCTCGGCGCCGAGGTCGGAGTGATCGCCGCCTCGGCCCTTGGCGATATCGTGGAACAGGCCCGCTAGGTAGAGAAGTTCGATCTTGGGGATCCGCGCAAAGACCTGGTTGCAGCGCGGGCATTCTGCCGAGTGCTGCTGCAGCGCGAAGCGGCGCATGTTGCGAATCACCATCAGGATGTGTTCGTCCACGGTGTAGACGTGGAATAGGTCGAACTGCATCAGCCCTGTCACGGCATGAAACGCGGGGAGGTAGCGCATCAGGATGCCATAGCGGTGCATACGTCGGGTCGCGTGGGTCAGCCCCTCGCGCTGCCTGAATATCTCGAGGAATAGTGCGCGCGCACGGATGTCCCTGCGGAAGCGTTCATCGATCAGGTGCCTGTGCGCACGGATCAGACGAATGGTGCTGGCGCGCACGCCCTGAAGTTGGGGATTCTGTTGCAGGATCAGAAACAACTCGAGCATGGCCAGCGGGTAACGGGCGAATATCCCGGAATTCACCGCCTCCAGGTAACCGCTGCGCGCCTGGAAGCGGCGATTGATCGGCACCGGTTCCCCGAGCTGGTTGTCCAGTAGGATCGCCTCTTCGAAAAGCTGCAGGAGCATTTCGTTCAGGCGCTGCATTTCTACCACCCTGCGGTAGTAGTCCTGCATGAATTGCTCGACGGCAAGATTGCTATTTGCGTCGGTGTAGCCAAACTGATTGGCCAGCACCCGCTGATACTCGAACAACAAGCGGTCTTCGTGGCGACCCGTCAAGAGGTGCAACGCATAGCGGATGCGCCACAGGTGCTCTTCGCCACGTTTGAGCTGGCGATACTCCTGGTCGTTAAGGAAACCATGCTCGACCAGGGCCGACATTGTGCTTACGCCGAAGTGTCGCTTCGCCACCCATCCGATGGTCTGGATATCGCGCAATCCTCCGGGGCCCTCTTTTACATTGGGCTCGAGATTGTGGCCGCTGTCGTCGAACTTGGCGTGCCGACGGCGCTGTTCTTCGAGTTTCGCGGAGAAGAATTCCCGGCTCGGCCAGATAAGCGTCGGTCCGGTTGCCTCGCCGAGCTGCGCATACAGTTCGCCGCTGCCCGCGAGCCAGCGCGCTTCGACGAGGTTCGTGGCCACGCTGATATCCGCGCGTGCTTCATCGACACACTGTCCGAGGCTGCGCACGCTGTGACCGATCTCGAGACCGATATCCCACAGAAATATCACCAGCGGTTCGATGTATCCGGCCAGCGACTGCGGATCGTCGCTGGTGAGGATAAGCACATCCACATCAGACGCGGGAAACAGTTCGCCGCGACCATAACCGCCGACGGCGATCAGGCTGGCCCCGGCATCGGCGGGCAAAAAACGCGGCCACACACGCTGCATTACCGCGTCGGTGAACCGCGCCGCTGTCCTCACCAGCACGCTGGCGCGGGTCCCTTGCTCGAAGCGCGTGGCGAGCAGCGCGCGGGCGTCGCGCACCGTCGCCTTGAAAGTCGAGAGCGGCGGTTCGCCGGCGTCCAGCCGCCGATCGAGGTTTGCCATTAGGGAATCGATCATGCGATCAGCCGGTTGCGGCCTGTCTCTCCTCTTTGCGCAGGGTCAGCACTTCGTAGCCGCTTGGGGTTACCAGGATGGTGTGTTCCCACTGCGCCGAGAGCTTGCGATCTTTGGTGACGACGGTCCAGCCGTCCGGTAGAAGTTTGACGTTGCGCCGGCCCGCATTGACCATTGGCTCGATTGTGAAGGTCATCCCAGCCTGCAGTTGAAGGCCGCTGTTCGGCGTCCCGTAGTGCAGGACCTGGGGATCCTCATGGAACCCTCGACCGATGCCGTGACCGCAGTATTCTTGCACCACCGAATACCCGCTGGATTCGACGAATGTTTGGATCGCATGCCCGATATCGCCCAGATGCGCACCTGGCCTCACCAGCTCGATCCCCTTCCACATTGCCTTTTGCGTCACGTCGACTAGGCGCTGGGCAAGGATTGATGGCTTGCCGATGAAAAACATCTTGCTCGTATCGCCGTGAAAACCGTCCTTGATCACCGTGATGTCGATGTTGACGATATCGCCGCCTTTGAGCACCTTGCTGCCCGGTATGCCGTGGCAGACTTGGTGGTTCACGGAGGTGCAGATCGACTTGGGGAACCCACGGTAGTTCAGGGGGGCAGGGACCGCATTTTGAACGTCAACGATAAAGTCGTGGCAGATACGATCCAGCTGTTCAGTGCTGACGCCAGGCTTCACATGCTCGCCGATCATCTCCAGCACGTCAGCGGCCAGACGGCCGGCGACGCGCATTTTTTCGATCTCTTCCGGCGTTTTGATGATAACGGCCATCGGCGCCCCGCGTGTGGAATTGGTGAGAAAAACAACATCTTGGCGTCAAAACCAGATTGAGGCCCAGGCCCAGTTATGGTATAAAACGCGCCGCTTGGCGGCAATGAGCGTCAAGCAACCCTGTTTTCAGGGTTATCGGGAGCCACCGGCGGCGGGTCACGGACCGGCCCGGTGTATCCTAAGACAACGACACACACGTGCTGCGATCTGGCGTCCGGGTGCCCGATAGATTTCGGGTTGGCCGTCAGGGTACGTGGAGGCCCAACCCAACCTTAACAGAGTGAAATCCTACCCATGAGCAACGTTTCCATGCGCCAGATGTTAGAGGCTGGCGTACATTTCGGCCATCAGACGCGTTACTGGAATCCGAAGATGAGTCCCTACATCTTCGGTCACCGCAACAAGATCCATATCGTTAACCTCGAAAAGACCCTACCGCTGTACAACGATTCGATGAACTTCGTCGGCAAATTGGCGGCGAACGGTGGCAGGCTACTGTTTGTCGGCACCAAGCGATCCGCACGCGACGTGGTTAAGGAAGAGGCGGAGCGCTGCGGGATGCCTTACGTCAACCATCGCTGGCTCGGTGGCATGTTGACGAATTTCAAGACCATCAAGCAGTCGATCAAGCGGCTGAAAGAGCTGGAGGCCATGGATGCCGATGGCTCGATGGCGGCCAGGTTCAACAAGAAGGAGGCGCTGACACTGCGTCGCGAGAAAGACAAGCTGGCGCGCAGTCTCGGGGGAATAAAGGAGATGAACGGCCTGCCGGATGCATTGTTCGTCGTCGACACCGGTCACGAAAAGATTGCCGTTGCCGAGGCGCAGAAGCTGGATATCCCCGTTATCGGTGTTGTCGACACCAATAACGACCCGGAAGGCATCGACTATGTAATTCCGGGCAACGACGATGCCATCCGTGCAGTGCAGCTATACGTGCAGGGGGCCTCGGCGGCTATCCTAGAAGGTCGTGCAGCCGCGGCAACGGCGGCAGCCGCGGGTCGCGGGCATACGGAAGAGGCGGCGGCCGGCTAGAGCCACCGTCGACAACGATTCGATAATGCGCCCCTGTCCGGCTTGCCGGCCGGGGGTCGTTTGTTATCAGCCATATTGAGAATTTCCGAGGTAAACAGCATGGCGATCACTGCTTCTCTGGTAAAGGAACTGCGCGAGCGCACCGGCGCAGGCATGATGGAGTGCAAAAAGGCACTGACCGAAACGAACGGCGACATCGAGGCCGCTATCGAGAACATGCGAAAATCCGGTCAGGCCAAGGCCGCCAAGAAGGCAGGCCGGACGGCCGCCGATGGTGTGATTGTCATTGTGCAGGCAGACGGTGGCCGGCGTGCAGCCATGGTCGAGGTAAACTGCGAGACTGATTTCGTCGCCAAAGACGATACCTTCAAGTCGTTCGCCAATGCGGTGGCGGAGCGTGTTCTCAACAGCGATGCCGTCGATGTCGACGCGCTGATGGCGCTGCCCCTTCACGAAGGGGAGGACACCACGATCGAGGAGGCGCGTCAGGCCCTGGTTTCGAAGATCGGCGAGAACATGACCGTGCGCCGTTTCTTCCGTCATGAGGCGCAGGGCACGATGGCAAACTACAGTCATGGCGTGCGAATTGGCGTGCTGGTCGACGTCAGCGGGGGTGACGAGAACCTGGGGCGCGATCTGGCCATGCATATCGCTGCCAGCAATCCGATTTGCGTGCACGAAGATGAGGTGCCGGCGGAGATGCTGGCAAAAGAACGCGAGATTGCCGAGTCTCAGGCCCGAGAGAGCGGCAAACCGGAAAACATTATCGAGAAGATGATCGAGGGCCGAATTCGCAAGTATCTGGGCGAAGTGACTCTGGTCGGTCAGCCATTCGTCAAGGATCCAGACAAGAAGGTGGGCAAACTGCTCCAGGATCACGCTGCCAAAGTCAATGCCTTTACCCGCTTCGAGGTGGGCGAAGGCATTGAAAAGAAGGTCGAAGATTTCCGCGAGGAAGTCATGGCCCAGGCAGCGGCCGCACGCGGCGATTGATCCAGGCAACAGCCCGCGTTATCGCGGGCTGTTTGCTTTCCGCTGCTAATTCGAGGTCAGATCAGTCCCTTTATGCCAGACGCCGCCGCCCCACGCCGGATACTACTAAAGCTCAGTGGCGAGGCCCTGATGGGCGACAGTGAATTCGGCATCGATCCCGCGATGATGCAACGCATCGCCGGAGAGATCGCAGACCTGGCGAGGCGCGGCATCCAGCTCGGGCTGGTCATCGGGGGCGGCAACATATTCCGCGGCGCCGGCCTCGCCGGCGGTGGATTCGACCGCGTCACCGGCGATCATGTTGGAATGCTGGCGACCGTGATCAATTCCCTCGCGATGCAGGATGCGCTGCACAAACGCCAGATGGACGCGCGCGTGATGTCGGCGTTCCGAATTGACTCGGTCTGCGAACATTACCGCCGCGACGTGGCTGTCGATCATCTGCAGTCCGGCCGCGTGGTGATTCTGTCGGCCGGGACTGGAAATCCTTATTTTACAACGGATTCGGCCGCGAGCCTGCGGGCAATAGAGATTGCTGCAGACCTGATGATCAAGGCAACCAAGGTCGATGGTGTCTATTCGGCTGACCCCGTACATAATCCCGCTGCCGAATTTTACCCTCGACTGAGCTACGATCGTGTGCTGCGCGAGCGTCTGGCGGTAATGGACGCGACGGCTGTGGTCCTGTGCAAGGAGCACGGCATGCCGCTGCGAGTAATGAACATTAACGTTGAGGGCGCCTTACAGCGCATCGTTCAGGGCGAAGATGTCGGGACCCTGGTTACAAGTGGAGAGGAGTCATGATCGACGACGTAAAAAAGGATGCGGCGAGCCGCATGGGCAAGAGCGTCGAGGCACTGAGTGAAAACCTGGCGAAGGTACGCACCGGGCGGGCTCATTCGAGCCTGTTGGATCACCTGACGGTGTCTTACTACGGCGCCGACGTTCCGCTAAAACAGGTCGCCAATATCGGCGTCGAGGACGCGCGCACGATTGCTGTACAACCCTATGAGCAGCAGATGGTAGCTGCGGTAGAGAAGGCGATCATGGAATCAGATCTGGGGCTCAATCCGAACACGGCGGGAACCCTGATTCGCGTCCCGATGCCGCAGTTGACCGAAGAACGCCGGCGTGACATGACAAAGATCGTGCGCCACGAGGCTGAGCAGGCGCGGGTGGCGGTGCGCAATATTCGGCGCGACGCCAACAACGACCTCAAAGCGCTGGTCAAGGACAAGCTGATTTCCGAAGACGATGAGCGACGGGGTCAGGAGATCATTCAGAAACTGACCGACCAGCACGTAAAGGAGATCGACGAGCTGCTGGAAAAGAAAGAAACCGACCTGATGTCCGTCTGAGGGTGCCGGGTCGGGCATGGCGCACGACATCGAAACCGGCGAGATCCCGATGACAACCGGGCCTGTCCCGGTGCATGTGGCGATCATTATGGACGGTAACGGCCGCTGGGCCGAGGCGCGTGGCGAGGCGCGCCATGCAGGACACCGGGCGGGCGTGGCCAGTGTCCGCAGTACCATCGAGGAATGCATCCGACAGGGTATCGGCGTACTGACCCTGTTTGCATTCAGTAGCGAGAACTGGCGGCGTCCGCAGTCGGAAATCAATCTGTTGATGGATCTTTTTCTCACCGCGCTGCAACGCGAGGTCAAGCGAATGCAGACCAATGACATCCAGTTGCGCGTGATCGGCGATGCCTCCGCCTTCCCGGAGAAACTGCAAGAACGCATTCGCGCGTCCGAGCATGCGACACGGCGCAACAATCGCCTGATTCTCCAGGTCGCCGCAAACTACGGCGGGCGCTGGGACATCATCGAGGCAACGCGCAGGCTTGCCGCTGCGGTGCGCAGCGGTGATATGGATCCACAGGATATTGACGAAAAGGTATTTGCGCGCGCCACTGCCCTCAACGGCCTGCCAGACCCCGACCTTTTCATCCGCACTGGCGGGGACCAGCGAATCAGCAATTTCTTGCTGTGGCATTGTGCCTATACAGAGCTTTATTTCACGCCGGTGCTGTGGCCGGACTTCGACGCAGCGGAATTCCGCGCGGCGGTCACCGAGTTCTCGCGACGTCAGCGCCGTTTCGGGCAGACCAGTGCGCAGCTGAGGGAGACATCCTGATGCTGTGGCAGCGTCTGCTGACGGCGCTGCTGCTGCTGCCACTGGTCATTGGCAGTATCTTGTTGCTCGATAGTCCGGTTTTTGCCGCGCTGCTCGGGGTCGTCGTTGCGCTGGCGGCCAACGAAATGGCGAAACTGTGCCACCTGGGTGGCGCGCCTTCCCGGCTGGCCTTCGTGGTTGCGGTGGCGGCGGCATGCTGGCTCACGTGGCGCTATCTGTTGCCTGCGCATATCGTCCTGCTGCAATGGACCATGACCATCTGGTGGTTGTCGATGACTGTCATTCTGCTGGTGCGGCACAGCCGCCTGCCATTGGTGGAATCCATGCGCCCGGCGATCCTGTTGCTGGGGGGTCTGGTATTGGTGAGCGCCTGGCTATCGATCGCTATGCTGCATGCCTCGGGACCGCAGGGCCCAGCGCTGGTTTTGTTTCTTTTCGTGTTGACCTGGGTTGCGGATTCGGGCGCATACTTTGCCGGGCGTGCCTTTGGCCGCCGTAGGTTGTCGCCATTCGTCAGCCCTGGCAAGACCTGGGCCGGTGCCGGGGGCGCTGTCTTGGGCGCGGTGGCCAGTGGGTTTGCGCTCTCACTGAGCGGCCTGACCCGGGATTCACCGCTGTGGGCTTTGGTCTTGTTGTCTGTTCTGGTAACCGTCGTTGCAATCGGCGGCGATCTCTGGGAGAGCCGGTTGAAGCGAGAGGCGGGCGTCAAAGACAGCGGGCGGCTCTTGCCCGGGCACGGCGGGGTGTTGGACCGCATTGACAGTCTGCTCGCGGCAGCTCCGGTGTTTGCCCTCGGCATCGGCCTGGTCGGGGCAAAGGCATGAGATCTGTTGCAATCCTGGGTTCGACCGGTTCGGTCGGGGTCAGCACCCTGGATGTCATTGCGCGCCACCCTGACCGATACCGCGTGGTGGCCCTGAGCGCCAATACCGACGTACAGGGCATGCTGGCCCAGTGTCGCCAGTTTCTCCCGCAACTTGCCGCGATGGCCGATCCGCCGAGTGCGCAGGCCCTCGAAACGGCCTTGCAGGCGGAAGGTCTGGCGGTCGATGTTCTTGCCGGTACGGCCGGCCTCGCAGCGGTGGCCACGCATCCTGATGCGACCGATCTCATGGCGGCGATCGTTGGCGCGGCGGGCGTCGTTCCTACGCTGGCCGCAGTGCGCCTCGGGCGCCGCATCCTGCTGGCCAACAAGGAGGCGCTGGTGGTCTCTGGCGCGCTGTTCGTGGCGGCTGCCAACGCGAGCGGCGCACAGATTCTGCCGATTGACAGCGAACATAACGCCATCTTCCAGTG
>JBATKF010000017.1:0-6205 GCA_049669185.1 Sedimenticolaceae bacterium
GGTCCGGCCGCAACGGCGAGCTGCGGTCGCGTTGCCGCAGACCGCCGCCAGCAATCGCTTGGATCGAGGCTGGGCCGCGAGCGGCGGCCCAGATTGCTCAGTCGTCTACCAGCTCACGATCGCTCCACAGATAACCGTCGGCATCCATCGCGTCGTCCGACCATAGGTAACCGTCGCTCCATAGATACCCATCGCTCCACAGATACCCGTCGCTCCACAGATACCCGTCGCTCCACAGATACCCGTCGGACCACAGATAGCCATCGGACCACAGATAGCCATCGGACCACAGATAGCCGTCGGCCTCGACGCTGCTGTCAGACCATAGATAACCGTCGGACCACAAGTAGCCGAGCGCCCACTGCTCACCGCCCCACAGCAGACCGGTGTCCTCGAAACCCATGCGGACCTGCAGCTCATCGCGCATCACACGCGGTGACAGCGCCGTATCGATGACCATACCGGTCTCGCTCAGCGCCGCATCGATATCGAGGATCCCTGCGCCGGTCGCAAACACGTCCGGGAAATCCACCTTTGCTGCCGAGCGCATCAGGCGCGCCTTGATGGTGTCCGGCGTCAAGCCGGGATCCTGCTCCAGCATCAGGGCGACTGCGCCGGAGACCACCGCGGCCGACATCGAAGTGCCGGACAGCTGCAGGTACTCGGCCGTCGCCTTGCCCGGCGCGTAGATAAGACGATCTTCCTCGTTCTTGGCCAGGTACGAGTCCTTGGCCTTGATCGAGATCATGCGGTTACCCGGGGCGACCAGGTCCGGTTTGACCACGCGGTCGATGCGGGTCGGGCCGCGGGACGAGTAGGTCGAGACGATGTCGTTGGCCGTGTCGTCGTCGCCCCAGCTGGTCACCGAACCAACGGTGATAACCTTGCGCGAGTTGCCGGGGCTGGTGATGGTGCCGTAGCCGTCGCGACCGGCATTGCCGGCCGAGCAGACCACAACGACGCCGGCATCCCACAGCGCCTCGACCGCCTGCACCAGCGGGTCGGCGGCGGCCGCCTCGAACACCGGATGGCCGAGCGAGATATTGGCGACGCGGATGTTGTGCTCGTCCTTGTTGGCCAGCAGCCAATCGAGCGCGGCGATGGTGTCCGAGGTCAGGCCCTCGCCCTGCTCGTCGAGCACGCGCAGCGACACCATGGTGGCGTCGGGGGCGATACCGCGATAGGGCCCCTGCGAATGGTCGCCGCTGCCGGCGATGATCCCGGCCACGTGGTTGCCGTGGCCATATTTGTCATCGGTCTTGCTGCTACCGGTGACGAATGACTCGGCGGCGGCCGGCTTGAGGTCGGGGTGCGAGCGCATGCCGGAGTCGATCACCGCGACCCCGATGCCGGCCCCGCTGTACGGCAGGGCGTCGAGGTACGCGAAGGCTTGGCCGACCGGCGACGGCAGGCTGACTGGTGTCGAGGCGGCACGCAGCGGTTCATCGACGCTGACCCTCTCGACGTTGGGGTTGCGCGCCAGGGCCTCCGCCGCGTGTGCGGGAACCGTGATCGCGTGGCCATTGATGAGGTTATATTCGTGGCGCACCGAACCGCCGTTGCGGGTCACGTGGGCGCGGTCGGTGTTGCCGGGGCGCTGGCGGTACGTGACGATCAGATTCACCATCTCGTGCGGGTTGTTGCCGATCGCCGCACGGGCGCGCTCGTTGAGGCGCGCATCCGGCGGCGCGGCGAGCGTTGCACTCGAGCTGGCCAGCCACAGCAGACCCACCATGGCGGCGATCGATGCGGATAAATTTCGTTTCCCGTTGAACATGATCGTTGCTCCTTCCAAGTCGATGGGCGAAAACGCGTGTTCGTCTCTACCCCATATCCAGCATGCGCCCTGCCAATTGCCGAGCCGCCGCGAGGCGCAGCAGCGGGCGGAAAGAAAAGCGCGATTGATCAGGGGGTTAGACCGAGCGCGCAACGGCCGCCGATCTTCTGTCGGAGCCCGCAGCAAAACGGGGACAGCCGCCCCGTGACGATCGGCGCAATTTGTGGCGACCACAGCGAAAATTTCGGTGGGAGGGGCCAAAAAAGTGGTGCGGGAGGTCAAGGCCAGCCGACAGCAAGATCGGCGCCCCGCAACGCGACGCCAGCGGGCCAGGCCCGAACCTGACCGACTGTGGCAGATCATTGGCCGCTCTCTGCCACGCATCAGCTTCATCCCTCTCCGGCACGGCCCCGAGCAGATCGCCAAGGACTGGCCGAACGACAGCCGGGCTAAAAACTAAGCAGGTGCGACGGCGGCATCGGCCGCGACATCAGAAAACCCTGGCCGAGATGGCAGCCGGACTCGGCGACCAGGCGCCGCTGCGCCTCGGTCTCGATGCCCTCGGCGGTGACCTCCAGACGCAGCTGCTTGGCCATCGTGACGACGGCGCGAACGAGCTCACCGGCACGGGGGTCGTCGACCGCGTCCTGTATGAAGGAGCGATCGACTTTGAGCCGCTTCAGCGGCAGGCGCGCCAGATAGGCGAGTGCCGAGTAGCCGGTGCCGAAGTCGTCGACTGATATCAGCACACCCAGGCCATCGATCTCCTGCAGCACATCCGACACCATCGGCAAATTCTCGATCATCAGCGCCTCGGTCAGCTCGATTTCGAGGTCTTTGTAGGCGAGCCTGTGCTCATGTACCGCGGCGCGGATGGTCGGGATCAATGCCTCGTCGAGCAGCTGGCGCGGCGAGACATTGACCGCGACGCGCTGCATCGCCAGCCCGGCGTCGCGCCACTCGGCCAACTGCCGGCAGGCCTCGTGGATCACCCAGCGACCCATCGGCGCGATCAGGCCGGTCTCCTCGGCGATGCCGATGAAACGGTCCGGAGTGAGCAAAGCGCCGCTTTCGTCGCGCAATCGCAGCAGGGCCTCGGCACTGACCGGTTTGCCGGTGTCCATCGCGTACTGCGGCTGGTAATACAATTCCAGGCGGTCCTCATCGAGCGCGCGCTGCAGCTCGGCGGCCATCCACACGCGCTCGCGTAGCTGCGCCAGCAGCGCCGGATCGAAGAAGTGCAGATCACTCGCCGCCTCGCCGCTGGCGTGCCGCAGAGCCACCCGGGCAAAGCGCACCAGTTCGTCGGGTTCGGTTGTGCTCTCGGGGTACAGCGCCATACCGGCCTTTACGCTGAGGCTGAAGCGCAGCCCCTCGAGACGATAGTCGCCGCTGGCGCAGGCCTGCACACGCCCCATCACCGCGGCGACGGCTTCCCGGTCGCTCAGATCATCGAGCAGGACGGCGTAGACGTCCCGGTCGACGCGCAGCATGACATCGCCATCACGCAGGACGTTGTGGACTCGCCCCCGGATCAGGCGATCGAGTTCGCGACCGACCGCCTCGCCGAAGCTCTCCTCGAGCAGACGGTATTCCGAGATTTGCATCACGCCGACTGCGCACACCCGATCCATGGCGCGCGGGCGGCTCAACATCTCGCCGAGGGCCAGCGCGAGCGATCCGCTGATCTGGCCATCTACACTCGCCAGCGCAGCGTCCGCCGCGGGGCGCGGCCGCCTGTGCTCCTCGCGCGCCTGAAGCGGCCTTGCGAAAGGGATAACGTTGTTGGATGTCGTGCCGGCACTGCGGTGGGCGTTGTGTGTGCGCGGAGGATTGCGGTCGTTGTAGCTTGCCATTGGGGCCTCGGGATGTTGTCTGTCATGCCTGGCTTTGCCGGGGGCGGCAGATGCCCGCAGGCACTCAGTCGCTGACCAGTACGTTGTCGCTCCACAGGTAGCCGTCACCCGTCGTTGCCCCGTCGCTCCACAGGTAGCCGTCGCTCCACAGGTAGCCGTCGGACCACAAGTAGCCGTCGCTCCACAGATAACCGTCAGACCAAAGATAGCCGTCCGACCACAGGTAGGCGTCGCTCCACAGATAGCCGTCCGACCACAGGTAGCCGTCGCTCCACAGATAGCCGTCGGCGTCGACCCCCCCGTCACTCCACAGATAGCCGTCCGACCACAGATAACCGAGCGCGAACTGCGGGTGGCCCCATAGGTCGCCGGTCTCCTCGAAGCCCATCCGGCCACTGGCCTCGTCACGCATGACCTTGGGCGAAGGTGCACGATCCACACTGCGGTTTTCGGCCAGCGCCCCGGCGATGTCGAGGATGCCCGCGCCGGTCGCGAACACATCGGCGAAGTCGACCTTGGACGCCGAGCGCATCAGGCGGGCCTTGATTGTATCCGGTGTCAGCGTGGGATCATTTTCTAGCATCAGCGCCACAGTACCGGTGACCACCGCGGCGGCCATCGAGGTGCCGGACAGCTGGTAATAGTCGGCGCTCCTGGCACCCGGCGCGGTGATCAGCTTCTCGGGATGGTTTTTCTCCAGGAAAGAACGCGCGGCCTTGGCCGAGATCACCCGGTTACCATGCGCGAGCAGGTCGGGCTTGGCGAAGCGGTCGATCCGCGTTGGGCCGCGCGAGGAGTAGGTAGAGACGATGTCGTTGCCCGGATCCTTGTCGCCCCAGGTGGTGACGGAACCAACAGTGATCACCTTGCGCGAGTTGCCCGGGCTGGTGATGGTGCCGTAGCCGTCGCGCCCGGCGTTGCCGGCCGAGCAGACCACAACCACGCCGCTGTCCCATAGCGCCTCGACCGCCTGGACCAGCGGGTCGTCGGCCGCGGCCTCGTACACCGGGTGGCCGAGCGACATATTGATCACCCGGATGTGCCAGTGTTCCTGGTTCATCTTGATGATGTGGTCCATACCCGCGATGACGTCCGAGGTCAGCCCCTGGCCGGCCTCATCAAGTACCTTGACCGCGTAGACCTCGGCGTCCGGAGCGACGCCGGCATAGTCGCCGGCCGACTTGTTGCCGTTGCCTCCCACGATCGCCGCGACATGGTTGCCGTGCCCGTTGTCGTCCTCGGACTTGCCGCCGACCAGCGAGTAAGTTCCGGCCGGTGCCAGGTCCTTGTGGCTCTTGAAGCCGGTGTCTAGCACCGCGACGCGCACCCCGGCACCAGTGTACGGCACCGACGCGAGTTCGGGTTGCCCGTCCATCACCGACGACGGCAGGCTCAGTTGTATGGGGGTCAGGGAATCCGCCAGCAGCTTCTCGTAACCGCCGTCGGCGATCATGTAGGCCGCCCCGCTGACCGGTTCATCGCGGCTCACGCGCCTGACATTGGGGTTGCGCACCAAGGCCTCGGCCGCGTGCGCCGGGATGGTGATCGCGTGGCCGGGGATCAGGCCAAACTGGTGGCGTACCGACCCGCCATGTCGGTTCAAGTGGTCGCGGTCCGCCCGGCCGGGGTGGTCGCGGTAGGTCACGATCAGGTTGACCATCTCGTGCGGGTGGTTGTCAATCACCACGCGGGCACGCTCATTGAAGCGCGCTTCCGGCGGCGCAGCGAGCGTCGCGCTCGAACTCGTCAACCACAGAAAGCCCACCACGGCGGCACTCGCTGCGGAAAAAAGCCCTTTTTTATTCAACATGATCGCTGCTCCCTGAGAGTCGATGGCAGAAACAGGTGTTCGTCTCTACCCCTCATCGAGCACGCACCGTGCCATGTGCAGGCCTGCCGGCAGACGGTGCGAGACGCAGATCCAAAAAAGCTCAGTTAATCGTGCTGTTAGGCCTTGTTTTGCCGGACCGACAATTTTCTGTCGCAAGTGTCGACGAAAAAAGGGGGCCCTCACGGCACCGGCGATCGCCGAAAATTGTGGCGACATCAGAGAAGATTTCGGCGGCCGAGCCACAATTCTTGCGGGCGATGAGGCCTTATGGACTGCGACTCGGTGACCTATGCGCAGGTGGGTGGCACTCTGTAGCGAGCCGCCGAGTCCACCAGCACGCCTTGACTGAGGAAGCTGCGGCCGACCAGCAGCGGGTACTGGAAGTTGCCGCGATCGACCAGGTTGATCTCGACCCTGCGCGCCAGGCCGCCGATACACAGGGTCAACTCGATCACCGGGCGCGGCTGACTCTCGCCGAGGTGGCGCTTGATTCTGGCGGTACGCACCACCGGCCGCTCGAACAGCACCGGCGCGCCATCAGGGTTGTTTAGCTGGAAGCGCACCCAGGGCCGGCCATTGCGCTCGAATTCGAGGAGCTCGTCGGCATGCAGCGAGGAGTTCTCCGCACCGCTGTCGAGCTTGGCCTCTACCTCGACCCCGGCATCCATCAGCCGCACCCGCTCTATCCAGCCGGCGACGATTACCTCGGCCCTCGCCGGCGTGGTCAGCGCGAGCAGTAGA
>JBATKF010000018.1:0-7649 GCA_049669185.1 Sedimenticolaceae bacterium
GACAGCTCAGTGGCCTGCAGCGATTCAGGTACCGAAAAGCTCGAGCTCGTCTCAAGGGTGCAGCTATGAAGCGCATGCCCAATCGTCAGGTCGGTCTGACGCTGGTCGAGCTGCTGGTGGCCACCACGCTCAGCCTGGTGCTGTTGTCGGGCGTGCTGCTGGTCTTTTCGGCCAACAAGACGACCTACAAGATGCAGACCGGTCTCGGCACGCTGCAGGAGAATGGCCGCTATGCCATGCGCCAGATCACCTCCGATCTGCAGCTGGCCGGTTTTGGCGGTTGTCTGTCGCCGCATATCGGGCCGCGTGTCGTGACGCTGGCAACCGGTCCGTCCGGCTATCTGGATTACCTCAAGAAATTCTCCGAGGGCGAGTTCTTCGACGGCCGCAATGACGAGACCGGCACGCACACCTACGGCGGCAGGGCGATGCTGACCGGCACGGATTCGATCGAGATCCGCGGCCCGCTGCGCTCGGCTGTGAGCTACGTTACGAAGGAGACCTTCCCCGGAGACCCGATTGAGGTCGTCGGGACGGACCGTGGTTTTGCCGTAGATGAGTATCTAGTGATCGCCGATTGCGCCGGCGCCGATATCTTTCGGGCAACAGCGGTGGACGATAGCAGCGGCAACACGGAGATCGGCCACGGCTCCTCCGGCAATACACAGGATGCGCTGTCGAGAAAGTACGGCGCAGACGCCGTGGTCATGGAGTTTGCGACCCATACCTACTTCGTCGGCAATACCGGACGGGTGAATTCCTCGGGCAACGCGATCGGGGCACTGTACCGCTTCGACGGCAACAATTCCGAGGAGCTGGTCGATGGCGTCGAGAACCTGCAGGTCGAGTATGCGCTGGATACCGACGGCAACGGGGTGATCGATGCCTTCCGGGATCCCGGTGGCGTGACCGATTGGGACGAGGTGATGGCCGTACGCCTGTCGCTGCTGATGGACAGCGTCGACGCGGCGAGCGCTGTCGAGGCGCCCTACAAGTTTCTGTCGAGCACTGTCGCGATCGATCCGCCAGATGGTGACTTACGCCTGAGGCAGGAGTTCAGCGCCCTGGTGTCCGTTCGCAACAGTGTGCTCTAGAGGGCATTGACGATGAAAAATTCGAATCGCCGGAACCGCAGGACACAGCAGGGTGCCGCGCTGATCGTCGCGCTGGTCCTGTTGCTGGTGTTGACGGTACTGGGTACCGCCGGCCTTCAGGACACCACCATGGAGGAGCGCATGGCCGGTAACTTCCGCGATTACAGCGCCGCGTTCGATGCGGCCGAGACCGCGCTGCGCACCGGTGAGGTAGCGGTGGGCGATACCGCGGAGTTCGAGGCGATGGCCTTCGACGGTACCGACGGCACTTACGAGATCACGGATTCGTCGCAGAGCGTTGATCCGGCGACGGCCAGCAACTATAGCCTCAGTGTTCCGGCAGATGTGCTGACCTACGACAGCGAGCTGCTGGTCAGTGCCCTGCCGGAGTACTACATCGAACAACTGCCGGAGATCGCCCTGCCGGCGAGTGACCTGACGGTCGGTTTTCAGGACCAGGCGCCGCGTGTGCGGTATTACCGGGTCACCGCGAAGGGGACGGGCATATCGCCCACTGCCGAAGTCATCCTGCAGAGCACCTACTTCCGGTGATCGGGAAAAAGGCGCGAGGAAAGTATCATGCGTAACCGAATCTTCATTTCCGTTCTGGCCCTGCTCTGGGGGCTCTTCGCGAGTCGCGCAGCATTCGCTATTCCTGCCCAGCAGCCGCTGTTCCTGGTCACCGGCGTGAGCCCGATGGTGATGTTCGCGATGTCGGCCAACCATACGCTGTTCAAGAAGGCCTTTGCCGATTATTCGGATCTGAACAAAGACGGTATCATCGATAACACCTACACCGACTCGTTCGATTACTACGGCTATTTCGACAGCAATCGATGTTACTCCTACAGCAATGGCCTGTTCTCTCCAGAGGATGAAGCCGCGGGGCCTAACAATCACCACTGTGCCGGGGTGAGCGGAGACTGGAGCGGCAACTTTCTGAACTGGGCGTCGATGACCCGTATCGATGTCATTCGCAAGGCACTCTTCGGTGGCAAACGTGCCGTCGATACCGACGCGCAGACCGTCCTCGAGCGTGCGCTGCTGCCCAGTGACGTGCACTCTTTCGTCAAAGTCTTCACCCCCGCTTCAGGCGACAGTATTGCCAACTATCTTCCGTCCGGTTACGCGAGTGCCGGGACTGTTTCGCTGTGTAGCAGCACGCCGGCAAGCACCGGTCGGACGGAGAACATCAACACTGGTATCAATCCGCCGAAGCTGCGGATCGCCAGTGGTGACTGGGGACGCTGGGCTGCAGACGAAGTGTTGCAGTGTCTCTGGCACGAAGAAAGAATCGCTGCGGGACTTGCAGGCGGTGGGAGTTCGCCGGGCAGCAGTCCCGGACAATCGAGCAATCTCTTCGCGCCTTCCAGCAGCGACGCGCCCAGCGTCAGGGTCGACGTCTGTGTCGCCAATAAGGTGGAGGAAAACTGCCGAATTTATAACTCCGGGACCGAGGCAAAGCCGATCGGCTTGTTACAGGAGTATGGTGAAGACAAGACCCTGCGCTTCGGCCTGACCACCGGCAGCTACGACAAGCGTGACAAGGGTGGTGTGCTGCGCAAGGCGGTTGGCTATATCGCCCGTAATACCGACCCGGCCGATGACGAAATCAATCTGGCGGACGGTACCTTCAATACCAGCGTGAACGGCATTATCGCTTCGATAAATGCGCTGCGCATCACGGACTGGGACTATGCAGCCAAGGTCTATCAGGACTGCCGGCCGTTCGGAAAGACCATCGCTGCCTATCTGGCCGATGCCAATGCGACGGACAAGTGTTCGAACTGGGGTAACCCACTTTCCGAGTTGTATCTGGAATCGGTCCGCTACCTGATCGGCGAGGGTAGCCCTACCGGCACCTTCAACACAACGTCGGATCCGCTGGGGCTGCAGTCCGCGACCTGGAACGACCCGATGACCAGCGACGAGTGGTGTTCGCCCATGAACATCGTCGTGTTGTCGAGTGGTGACAACAACTTCGATACCGACCATCTCGGCACCGTGCCGTCGGTGCTCGGCAGTATCAACAGCGCGACCGACGCGATCGGGGCGGCCGAAGGCTTCGGCGGCGATGTCTTCATCGGCGAAGTGGGTTCGTCCCCGATCGCCAACCCCGACAGCAATGTCTGTTCTGCAAAGGCCTTCACCAGTCTGTCGCAGATGCGCGGACTCTGTCCCGCGACCCCGGTCGGCCAGGGCGGCTATGCGATCGCCGGCCTTGCGTACACAGCGAAGACGACAGACCTACGCACCGATCGCCAGAACAATCCCGGGACCGGCGAGGGCCAGACGATCAACACCTATGGCATCGCGATGGCAAAGAACCTGCCGGACTTTGCCTTTCCGGTCGGCACCGGCCGTATCGTGGTGGTACCCCATGCCTATGCGGGGCCTACAGGCTCCACACCGCCGGTCGTGAGCACGCTCTGGAAGTCGTCCAGTCTGGCAGATGTCACGGTCGAAGAGACGGTCTACAGCGGCCAGGAACTGATTTACGCCCGCTTCCTGGCCGTCTGGGAAGATTCGGCCGCGGGTAACGACTACGACATGGACGTGATATCGCGTATCTCTGTCTGCGTGGGCGCCGAGTGCGCCAACCACGATGATGATGGCGACGGTTCCAACGATACGCCGGCGGGGACAGGTGTCGCGCGGACAACGACCCGCATCGTTCATGCCAATGCCGGCGTGTCGATGAAAGTCGGCTTTGTGGTCTCGGGAACCACCGCCGATGGTGAGTATGTCACGCTGCGCAAGCAGAATGGCAGCGCTGGCAATTTCAGCGTCCTGGATAATATCAATCCGTCGCGCGAGCCCACACCCGTCGTCGTGGAGTTCACTCCGGGTACCTCGCTGGCCAGCAACCTGCCGTCCCCGCTTGAGCTGGCCGCCAAGTACGGCTCGTTCAACGATATCGACGACAGCGGTGTGCCAGACGATCCTGCCGAGTGGGATTCGGACAACAACGGCCTCGCCGATACCTTCTTCTACGCAGATGACCCTTCCCAGATAGGCCCCAAGCTGGCGGCCTTCCTGTCGACCATCGCGACGACCTCGTCGTCTGCCTCGGTGGTGGCCAACTCGGTCAGCCTGCAGACATCGACCCGGATCTATCAGGCCCGCTTCGACAGCGACGACTGGACCGGCACCGTGCTGTCTTTTCCGGTAGACATTACGACGGGCACGTTGCAGCCGCCGGATTGGAGCGCCGGGAATGTGATCGCGCTGCAGGACTGGGACGGGGGCCGTGAGTTCCTGACCTGGAACCCAGAGACCGGGAGCGGGGTCCCGTTGCGCTGGAATGATAATGGCACTCCTTCCGATCTAACAGACGATACGACGGACCTGACAGAGGCGCAGCGGATCGCACTGAACATCAATCCGGACTCCAATACCGACGACGGCCTGGGTGAAGAGAGGCTGACCTACCTGCGAGGCGACGACAGTGGTGAGCTGGCCGGTGGTGGCGGCAATTTCTTCCGCGATCGCCCGCTGACGCCGCTGGGTGACGTGGTGCACTCGACGCCGACCGTGGTCGCTGCACCTAACTTTGGTTATTCCGACAGCCTCGAGTCGGTGGCCTATTCGACCTTCAAGGCGAGCTGGGCCGATGCCGATTGCTTCGTGCCTTACTCGGATCCGCCGGTTCTGCGTTCGTTGGGAGACCTCGATCGCGAGCCCATCCTGTATTTCGGCGCCAACGATGGCGCGCTGCACGGCATCTCGGCCTGCACTGGCGAGGAGCGTATCGCCTATGTACCGAATGCGGTGTTTCCCAAGCTGAACAAGCTGACCTCGACCAATTATGCTCACGAGTATTATGTCGATGGCCCGGCGACCGTGGTCGATGCCTTCTGGAGCAGCGCCTGGCATACCACCTTGGTCGGTACATTGCGTGGCGGTGGCAAGGGCGTGTTCGCGCTGGACGTGACCGATCCATCCACGTTTAACGAAGGCAACGCGGGCCAGGTCGTGCTTTGGGAGATCGACGATACCACCGATTTCAGCGGTGACGGGAACCCCGATTATCCCGACCTGGGTTACACCTTCAGCCAGCCTGCGATCGTCAAGGCCGAGGGCCATGGCTGGGTCGCTGTGTTCGGCAACGGTTATTACAGCACCTCGGGTAAGGCCGTGTTGTACATCGTCCGCATCAACGACGGGGTCCTGCTCCGCGCGATCGATCTGTCGGCCTCTGGGCCGGGTTCTGCCGCGCATGGCGCCAACAACGGCCTGTCGACGGTATCGCCGATCGACCGCGACGGTGACGGCGAGGTCGATCTGATCTATGGCGGCGACCTGAACGGTAACGTCTGGCGTTTCGAGAACAATGGCAGCGGCTTTATCCGTGCGAATGCGACCCTTTTGTATTCCGCCAAAAGCGACCCGACTGGCGTTCAGGCGAGCGTCGCCCAGCCGATCACCTCGCGGATGGCGGTGGGCTATCACCCGACCAGCGCGGTCGGCCGCATCGTCTACTTTGGTACCGGCAAGTACTTCGAGCAGGGCGACCAGGATCCCAACGACGCGGTGGAGTCCAACACCATGTACGGCATCTGGGACCGTGATAACGGCGCGACGGTGATCTCGGTGACGACGCGCAACTCCAATGTGCTGCAGCAGCAGACCATCGAGACGCAGACGGTCAGTTTCTTCGGCAGTAATGATTACGAGATCCGGATCGTGAGTAATAACCCGATAACCTGGGCGGACCCCACCAGTTCCACCTGCTCGGTAGACGCTTCCTGCGGCTGGTATGTCGATCTCATCGACACCAACAGGGGCGAGAAGATGGTGGCCAATCCGATCCTGCGCGGCGGGCGTCTGATCTTCGTGACGACCACGCCGTCGCTGCAGTCCTGCGACGCGGGCGGAACCTCGTGGTTGATGGAGCTCAATCCCTATACCGGCGGTCGTCTGGACTTCCCGGTATTCGACCTCAGCGGCGATGGGGTGTTCGACTTCAACGACAATCTGGCGAGCACGGATGGCGGCACCACCACCTACACGCCGGTGTCGGGCAAGCGCTCGAAGGTCGGTATCCTGCAGCCGCCGGCGATCCTGGCCGGCTTCGGTAGCAACGGCGACGGCGGCTATGGCGGGGCCGAGGTGAAATACTCCTCGGGCACCAACAACGCGCAGATCGACGTGACGATCGAGAACGCGGGGATACTCGGTGCCGGTCGCAAGTCCTGGATGCAGGTCAAATAGGGGCGGGCGATGCAGGCAACGCAACGGGGATTGACCCTGATCGAGCTGATGGTGGTGGTCGCGGTGCTGGCGATCCTGTCCGCGGTCGCCTATCCGCTGTACACCAACCAGGTACAGAAGTCGCGCCGCGCCGATGCCAAGGTGGCGCTGCAGACGATCGCGCTGGCGCAGGAGCGCTTTTACACGATCAACGGTTCTTATACCGATGTGTTGAGTACGCTACAGGTCTCTGTGAATATTCAGGGCGGTGATTCCGACGAAGGCTACTATGCCGTTTCTGTGGCGCATGTTGGCGGTGACGATCAAACGTTCATCGCCACCGCGGACGCGGCCGGTCCGCAGACAGACGATACCGACTGCGCCCAGTTCACCGTCAACCACCAGGGGGCGAAGACCGCCACGGACGGCGGCGGCACGAACTGCTGGTAGACCTGGTTGGTGTGATCTGCGTTGCGCAGCACACCGACGCAAGTTTGATCGCCCCCCTGGGAAGCTGAAGTCGTCTTTCCGGATCTCTGAGGGTGGAATCTGATTCCTCACCACCCCCGCTTGCGTAGCTGTCTTCCCCTCTCCGAACGCCCTTCCCCGCGTTCTTCACGCACCGTCAAACCCTACCGCGGCGTACCCGAATAAACTTCTCAAGTTTCTGAAATAGCTAAAGAAAATAGCTTATCGGCCGAACTTAAAAATGATCGTCGTGAGCGCAGCTGGTCGAGGTATCGCCGGTCTCGCCCACGACCTGGATTTCATTGACCGGTTCGCAGAGTGCTATGCAACAGAGACAGAAAGGTCTGACCCTGGTCGAGCTGATGGTGACCCTTGCCGTCGCGATCATACTGATCGCCAGCGGTATGCCATTGTTCAGCGGGGTATCGGCAAACAATCGTGCAACTGCACAGTCGAACGGCCTGCTCGCGGCCATCCGGCTGGCGCGTAGTGAGGCCGTCAAGCGTTCCACCGACGTGTTTTTATGCCCGGTCGACGACCCCTCGGCCGCGTCGCCGAGCTGCACCGGCAACGATGACGACTGGCATCAGGGCTGGACTGTGTTTTTCCTCGACAGCAGTTCAACCGCTCAGCATATCCGGACCTGGGATGCGCCCCCCGGCAATCCCGTCATCGACAGCAATTCGACGACCAGCATCCAGTTTGAATCGACGGGTTCCGCCACGGCGGTGACCAACATCGCGCTGTCGCTCGATGACGCCGCGGGAATTCAATCGCGCTGCATTGCCGTCAATACCGGAGGCCAGATCCGGATGAAACGCTATGACCCGGACAATGGTGGAACCTGTCCATGAATAACTACAGACACCCAGCCAGACGACGTGGCTTTACCCT
>JBATKF010000019.1:0-1669 GCA_049669185.1 Sedimenticolaceae bacterium
GCACCTTCCCCGGGTTTGAAACCCGGCCCTTCGATCCCAAAAGGGTGGTTGAACATCTCGAACGACAGGCCCTCGGCCGCGGGAAGGACGTGCAGATAGGGTTTGCTGTCTGCCTCGGCTTCTTCCAGACCGTCCGACAGGCCGCTGACTTCCGAGTGCACCGTCAGCATGGGTGCGATGTTGGTAATGGCTTCGCGCACACCAGGCTCTGCCTGCGACGGCACGGAAAGCTCATCACCGATGATGCGCGCGATGCGTTGCAGAGTTTCGTCGATCGGGATGACGCTGAGCCGGGTCGGTGACTGCCGGATGATCAGCAGTTCCTCATCAGGCTCGATGCTTGGCACCAGGGTCAATTTCAGCGCGTCACCTTGCCGCGTGATCTCCAGTATCGGGCTGGCCGTCTCGATCTCCACCTGCGTCGAAGGGGATGTCTTCAGGAACAATAGAGGATGACCGGCGAGCAGGGGGAGGGCTCGCTCGGTATCGATTTCGTAATGATCTCTGTAGTAGTCGTAACTGTACCGAGCTTGGTTTCGGATATGTTTGACCACCGCAGCGTCCTGAGGTGCCAGGAAGTCCAGCTGATCCGTTTCTTCGGCCAGGCGCTTTAAGCCCAGGGTGCGGCCCTTGGTCCAGCCGCCTTTCTGGGTGGCCTTTTGTTCTCTGGGTTCGATATGGACATCCCCATATTCATCGAAGTCCAACAGCCAGATCAGGCGAGACAGACCTTTCTTGACCGGGTTGAGCGGCGTTTCTGCCTCATGGCCCAACAACGCCAGCGCCTTCAAGGCGCGCTCCCACTTGTGCATCGGCTGCACGGCATCCACCAGATAGCGCACAGGGATCGGTCCGGGCTTTCCCTGGAGACGCTCAGCGAACTGTTGGCACTCTCGGGCAACCCAGGCGTAGCCGTTTTTCTCCGCCAGCTCCCCTGTCTCCTGGATCCGGCCAAGGGCCATTTCTGGTGATAATTTTCCGCGCCATTGCCAGAGCAGGCACCAGAGAAGTAGGCCTATACCTGGGTCAATGCGTTCAAGTACCCAGTCATCGGGTGAAGCAGAGGCGTCAACATCTCCAAGCAGTGCATCAACCACCATCGATAGGTTATCGAGGTAGTAGGTCATCGCGTTGTCTTTCTGTTTTGCACCTCTTCTCAGTCTTTCCCGGAGTGTCAGTATGCGAGCCTGATCGGCACCGTCCAATTGCGCAGCAACCAGGAAGATCCCATCAAGACCCTGGAAATAGACATTACGTTTGCGTGTGCTTTTCAATAACTGCTCGTAGGCCGTTTCGAACAAGACCCGCGCTTTGGGATAGTCGCCCTCGACCATGCTGGCCCAGGCGAGCAGGGCTGCCTGCTCAGGGGTGTCGGGGTGCCCGATCTGTTTTCTGGCCTCTTCCTCTTTCCCTTGCAGCAGCAAAGCTTCTATCAGAATTTCCGGCAGATCCCAGTCGTTTTCTGTCACCTCATCTTGCAGCGCGTGGATCAGATGATCGACTGGTTCCAGGCGAAACAGGGCCTGCTCGAGCGGTAAGACTAAAAAGCTCAGGCGCAGTTCGGGAGAAAGACGTCTGAACCAGGGCTGGCTGAAATCACCGCCCCCCATACTGGCGAATACATCCACGTGGGGGTTTTGGTCCCGAAAATATGACTGTCCCGCCCAAT
>JBATKF010000020.1:0-4849 GCA_049669185.1 Sedimenticolaceae bacterium
ACCTTGGTTTCCTCCGACCGGCGGCGTTCGGCCTCCTCGGCCTCACGCCGCGCTTCCTCGGCGCGGCGTCGCGCTTCCGTCTCTTCCTCAACCTGGCGACGCTGCTCCGCCTGTTCGGCCAGGGCGCGCTTGGCATCTTCTGCCTGGCGCAGCAGCTCCTCTTGGCTGGATTCGTCTTCGGTCTTGGGTTTGATGATGGCGCGCTTGCGACGCACCTCGACACTGACGGTCTTACTGGTGCGTGCAGCAGCGCTGCGCGCTGTCACCCGACCGCTTACCGGCTGGTGCAGCTCGGTGGTGGTCTTGCGTTTCAGCGCGACCTTGCGCGCCCCGGTGCCGCCTGCTGCCTCGCGTTTGCCGTGGCTTCGCCGCAGGTGATTGAGCAAGTCCATTTTCTCCTGCTCGGTGATGATGTCTTCGGCTCCTTGTTTGGATACCCCCGCATCACTTAACTGTTTAAGCAGCCGATCGACTGGGATTCCAACGTCAGTGGCGAGTTGGCTGACCGTGACTTCACTCATATTCAAAACCCTTTACTCGGCACTCTCTGCAAACCAAGGCGCACGCGCCGTCATGATCAACACACCGGCGCGCTCCTCATCCATTCCCTCGACCTCGAGCAGCTCGTCAATCGACTGCTCTGCTAGGTCCTCCATGCTGACCACACCGCGCGAGGCTAGCTGATAGGCCAGCTTGCGATCCATGCCTTCCATCGTCAGGAGGTCTTCGGCGGGCTCGACGTCGCCGAGCACCTCTTCCTTGGCGATCGCACGCGTCAGCAGCGCATCCTTGGCCCGGTTGCGCAATTCATCGATGATCTCCTGATCAAACTCCTCGATTGCCGCCATCTCGGCGTCATCGACGTAGGCAATCTCGTCGATGCTGGTGAAACCTTCCTGAACCAGTATCGCGGCCACTTCCTCGTCGACATCCAGCTGCGCCATGAACTGCTGAATATGGTCCTGAGCCTCGGCCTCGCTTTTCTCGGCCGCCTGTTCCTCACTCATCACGTTGAGTTCCCAGCCGGTCAGCTGACTGGCCAGGCGAACATTTTGCCCGCCGCGACCAATCGCTTGGGACAGATTTTCGTCCTTCACCGCAACGTCCATGCTGTGCGCATCTTCGTCCACGACGATCGAGGTGACGTCAGCCGGCGACATCGCATTGATCACAAACTGCGCCGGATTGTCGTTCCACAGAATGATGTCGACCCGTTCGCCACCAAGCTCATTCGAAACCGCCTGCACACGCGAACCGCGCATTCCTACACAGGCGCCTACCGGATCGATACGGGGGTCGTTGGTGCGCACCGCAATCTTCGCCCGGAGTCCGGGGTCACGTGCGGCGCCGACGATTTCGATCAGTCCCTCGCCAACCTCAGGCACCTCCAGTTTGAACAACTGGATCAAAAGCTCTGGGGAAGTCCTCGACACGAACAGCTGCGGGCCGCGCTGCTCGGAGCGCACGTCATAGAGATAGCCGCGCAGGCGATCACCGGCGCGCACCGCCTCTTTCGGGATAACCTCGCTCTTGGGCACCAGCGCCTCGGCGTTATTGCCCAGATCGAGAACGATGGACCCACGATCAGCACGCTTCACTATCCCGGTGATGAGTTCGCCAACCCGATCCTGATAGGCCTCCACGACTTTTGCGCGCTCGGCCTCGCGGACTTTCTGAACGATGACCTGCTTTGCTGTCTGCGCGGCGATGCGCCCGAAGGCAATCGAGTCGATTTCATCTTCGACGTAGTCGCCCGGTTGCAGATTGGGATCTTCTGAACGCGCAGCAGACAGCGTAATCTCGGTAATCGGGTTTTCTAGGACCGGCGTCTCGGCATCGTCCACCACCAGCCAGCGCCGAAAGGTCTCGTAGTCTCCCGTGGTGCGATCGATTGCGACCCGTACCTCGATCTCGCCGCCGTTTTTCTTCCGCGTTGCCGATGCCAAGGCTGCCTCTATCGCCTCGAAAATAATCTCTTTTTCGACGCCCTTTTCATTGGATACCGCATCCACAACGAGCAAGATCTCTTTGTTCATCGCTCCGCCTTCCACCTAAAACTGATGTACCAACCGCGCTGAGGAGATCTGTGCAATCGGCAATCGCACCCGTTCCTCCTCCACCTTCAGCACCACGTCGTCACCATCTACTTCGAGAATGGTCCCTTTGTAGTTGCTTCTGCCATTCACCGCAGCATGCAACTTGATCCGCGCCACTTCGCCGACAAAACGCTCGAAATGCGCCTTTTCGAACAGCGGCCGATCGAGTCCGGGGGATGACACCTCCAGCGCATAGCCGCCGCGAATCGGATCTTCCACTTCCAGCACACCGCTCACCTGGTGGCTGACTTTTTCGCAGTCGGCCAGGCCGATACCGCCCTCTCGGTCGATGTAGATCCTCAGCAGGTGACCCGCCGTCGGTCGCGATAAATACTCTACGCCGACCAACTCGTAACCCAGCGCATCGACTGCGCTCTGAACCAAGGCCGTCAACTGGGGTGGTGCCTTGCGCATATTCCTAAAAACAAAAAATGGGCCAGCGGCCCATTCCTGAATCCCTCGCACCCAACTCCGGCGCTCTACGATATGAAAAAACCCCATCGCTGGGGTCTTCCAGGATGCGGCCCCTGGAGAACCGCGGCTGTCCCGGGGATCATCGCCCTTTCAACAGCGGCCCAAATTCTAACAGAGTTGGCGATATCGTCAAATGCCAAAACCGCTGGGGCGGGCTGGCAACGGGGTCTCAATGACGCCCTCGCGCCTGTGGTGCCTGGCCCGCGGGCGGCAAAGCCTGCTTGGCCAGTCGAACGAGGCGCCGCGCCTCGGCGAACTCATTGTCCCGCATCTCCGCAGCGACATAAAACCTCAGTTTTTCGGCGTCGGCATCCCCCTGCTCCAATGCACATGTCAACCAGTAGTAGGCCTGCACCAGGTCGGGCTCCACGCCGCGACCCTCGGCATAGACCAACCCGGCCGCGTACTGGGCGTCCATGTCTCCCGTTTCGGCCTCGGCAATCAGGCGCGCCGCGGCCTCCGGGTCGTTGCGCAGCAGATTCAGTCCGCGCAGGTCAGCCATGGGTCAGCCGATCCCTCGTCAGTCGAACCGCAACATCTGGTCCATCTGCGGACCCAGTTCTTCGGTCATGGTCAGCACATCGCCTCCGTACATCTCCCCCATCGCCTTGAGATTCATCATCGAGATGTAGGTCTTGCCGTCCGATTTCTGATATACGGCGATGGTACAGGGCATCATCGCCGTCAGCTGCTTGTACTCGTCCTTGAGCAGCAATTTCGCCGCCGCGTTCGGCTCGCACATCTTGAGTACCCGATTCGGCCCGATGTCGGTCCCGGTGACTTTCTTGAGGTTGCGTTGGAAGTCGACCTTCCACTTGCCGGGCACCTTCCAACCCTGTGCCTTGGCGTTTTGTTCCAGGCGCTCCAGCGTCTCTTCGAAGCCTAAAGGGCTGGGGACTTCGACCAGCATCTCGAACTTGCCCGGTGCCACCTGCGGGTCGGCGATCGTCGCACCGCCCCAGGTCATTGCTGCGCAGGCCAGCAACCCGGCCAGCATACGATTGGTCTCTCTGTTCATATCCACGCCTCAAATTAACGGATTTCGATATCCCGTAGCCTTTGCCCGCTCCCGGGGGCCTACGCAACGACGGCAGATTCGCGCGAGCGCCCGAATTGTGTCAGTTTTCTGCAGCGAGCTCCATGCCGCTAACCCTGAGTGGGCCCGTCCTGCCACCGGCTGCGACCGCGAACGGCGCGGGGGTCACATGGCGGCGGTCAGCTCTTATACTGCCGCTTCTGCCGGGGCTCGGCCATGAGACGACACCCGGTGTCCGGTAGCGATGAGATTCTCGGAGCGCGCCCAGCCTTGACGCATTCACCCGCCCTCGACCCCGCCGCCGAGCCGACGAGAGACGCCGCGGCGGCTCAAACAGCAGCCCATGCAGACGAAGACAGCTGTTTTCACTGTGGGCTGCCGCTGGATGAGCATTTTCATGAGAAGACGCACGTGCTGGGCCGAGAGCGGGCCTTCTGCTGCAATGGCTGCCTCGCCGTCGCACGCAGCATCGTCGACGCCGGACTCGAAGAATACTATGAGCACCGGCGCGAAAAGGCGATCACCGCCGATGTGGTGCCCGAAATCGTTCGCAGACTGGCGTTCTATGACCACCCCGATGTGCAAAAGTCGTTCGTGCGCGACAGGGCCGCGACGCGTGAGGCCTCGCTGCTGCTGGAGAACATCCGGTGTGCGGCCTGCCTGTGGCTGAATGAACGCGTGCTGCGTGGCCTCGACGGCGTTCTGGACGTCGACCTCGACTACACCAGCCATCACGCCCGCGTGCGCTGGGACCCCAAGCGCATCAAGCTGAGCGAGATCCTCGAGAGCATCCTCAATATCGGCTATGTCGCCCATCCCTACGACACCACGCGTCGCGAGGAGCTCAATGCCCTGCAGCGAAAACGCAGCACCGAACGGCTGCTCTTTGCCGGCATCATCGGGATGACGGTGATGAACTTCGCGATCGCCGGCTACGTCATGGGCTACAGCGACGAGACCGGTGAACTGGCCCTGTGGGTGCGCATCGGCCGCTGGACCAGCCTGTTCGCGACCACCGCGCTGCTCGCCTACCCGGGCCAGGAGTTCTTCATCGGGGCCTGGCGCGACCTGCGAAATCGCCGCCTCGGCATGGACGTGCCGATTGTGCTGGGTCTGAGCGTTGCGTACCTCGGCAGCCTGCACACCACCCTGATGCAGTCCGGCGAGGTCTACTACGACTCCATCGCGATGTTCGTCTTTCTGGTCCTGCTCGCCAGGCGCATTGAACTGCGTTGTCGCGTTC
>JBATKF010000021.1:0-3319 GCA_049669185.1 Sedimenticolaceae bacterium
GATATTTTGACGATTATGACTGATTCTAAGACGGACGATGAAGCGGCCATTGAGCCGGGCGACGGCACCCCTCTCGACAGGGGTGAGCCCGTGTCGTTGATGGAACCAATGAGGATCTCGGAAAGCTCTCGCCATCGCGGGGAGCTCAACGATCTGGCCGTCGAACTGGCGGCACATTCCGCAGGATTTCGCCGGAGCCTCCCGGAGGGTGTACTTACAGCCCTGGCAGATCTGGTGCGGGCGATGAACTGCTACTACAGCAACCTCATCGAAGGCCACGACACCCACCCCGTCGACATCGAGCGCGCACTGAAAAACGATTACAGCGCCAACGCGGAAAAGCGTAACCTCCAACTCGAAGCGAAAGCGCACATCGCGGTCCAGAAATGGATCGACGAGGGCGGACTAAGCGGACGCACGGTAAGCGCGGATGGTATTTGCGAGATCCATGGACGCTTTTGCGAACGCCTGCCGGATGAACTGCTATGGGTCGAAGACCCTGACAATGGCGAAAGGATGGAGGTTGTTCCCGGCGCGCTTCGTGAACGCGACGTCAAAGTCGGCCAACACATAGCGGTCAGTCCCGGCGCACTCCCTCGTTTTTTCCAGCAGTTCGAGCGAACCTATGGCGGCCTCGGCAAAGCCGAGACGATCATAGCTGCGGCGGCAGCTCATCACCGGCTGCTGTGGATACACCCGTTCCTGGACGGCAACGGACGCGTGGCTCGGCTCATGTCGCACTCGATGCTGCTTGAGGTGCTTGATACGGGCGGTATCTGGTCCATTGCCCGAGGTCTTGCGAGGAACGTTCGGTCTTATAAGAGCCACCTGGCGCAATGTGATCTTCCGCGCCGTAACGATCTCGACGGTCGCGGCAACCTTAGCGAAGAAGGCCTGGCCTCCTTCACGCGATTCTTCCTTGAAACATGCCTCGACCAGGTGAAGTTCATGGAAGAGCTGGTGCAACCTGACAGGTTGCGTGACCGCATCCTGCTCTGGGTCGAGGAAGAAATCCGCGCTGACGCCCTTCCGCAGAAGGCCGGACGCATACTCGAAGCCATCCTGTACCGGGGAGAACTACCGCGCGGCGACGTGCCGGAGCTACTCGGGGCGAGTGACCGCCATTCCCGTCGCATCGTTGCCGCGTTGATTGAACGCGGTGTCGTCGTCTCGGAAAGCACGCGCGCACCGTTGCGCCTCGCCTTCCCGGCCAAGCTGGCATCACGCTGGATGCCGGGACTGTTTCCGGAACAGTAGAGTAAGGATGTGGCGCGGTGGTCTAAGGTCCAGCCTATCTGTTTTCCGCCCCTTTCGTCTGGCGGTGCCTCAATAGCCGGACCATCACTCCGTTTCCACATCCTCCTCATCGGTAGGGTCGGGAACTGGCGCGCCGACGGTAGGGTCCGGTGGTACGTCCAGTGCTTTCGCGCTGGCCCTCAGTCCGGCTCCCGTGATCACGTTTCCAGCTCCCGCCACGTCAAACCCGGCGTGCCGTTTTCCGGCACCGGGCTTTCCTGCTGACTTCGCATCAAGGTTTATGCGACCTATTGCACTGGGCGTGCTGTCGGCAATCGGGGCGCGACGCGATACCCATTAAAGAGTCCCAGCGCCGTATACAACCATTGCCTACTCCACCGTTTCCAGCCAAAGCCCTGACGCTGACGCGCGCGCATCAAATGGCGCCGGATCTTCTTTTCCACCCAATCTTTGACGTACCCGAAACAACGACTGGCGTGTCCCACCCGGAAGTAGCCGACCCACCCCCGCAGGATCGGGTTGATCAAGGCGATCACCCGATCGATCGGTTGCGAGCGGTAGCGGCGGAACACGTCCTTGAGGCGTTGGAGGAGCACGGTACGCGCCTTCCTCCGGGGCGTGTAATGCACTCCCCAGACTCCGCGCCGGGTCTTCACTCGGCGGAAGTCGAACCCCAGGAAACTGAACGTCTCGTCCTGACTCAGATCCACTCGTCGCGTCTTGTCATGATTGAGCTGCACATCGAGCTTGGCCAATTCCTCGACCAAGCGCCGCCAGGCCGCCTCCTTCAGCCAGTCCCACCGGCCATACCCATCGACCAAGATCACCAGTCGAGTCACCCGGGGGAATCGCACCCCCAGGTGCTCACAGATCCGGACGTGACACTCTCGCGTCATCCGGCTCCTACTGCCCAGCCGCGGCCCCCGACAACAATCGCCAATGTGCGAACAATCTCGGCGTTCGGGCCGCCATGGCTCGAATCCGCTGATCCGCACGGCGACGATGTCGACGAAGGCGTTTGTACTTCGACATGGCCCAACTCGCCAAACGGCGGTCGAGATAACGAAGTACCGGGTACAATGCCGACTTGTAGTACCGACCGTAGTAGTTGATCCACCCTTGGATGATCGGATTGAACATCCGCGCGAGGTCGTCAATTTGCCGGTCGACGCGGCAGCCCAATTGCCACGAGCGTATCGACGCGCGCAGACCTTTGGCCGCCGATGGGCTGATCCCCGGACTGAAATTGACGAAGAACTTACCCCAACGATTCTTCGACCGCCTCGGCCTGAATTGGTAACCCAGGAAGTCAAACTTCTCGTTCTGATAGTGTCCCCGCCGATCATCGTCCTTGCAGTAGACAATCTTCGTCTTCTGCGGGTGCAGCTCCAACCCACATTCGGCAAAACGCTGATCCAGCTGGTCGCGAAGCCATTCGGCTTGTCGCAAGCTCCTGCAGTGGCAGAGTGCGTCGTCAGCGTAGCGTTCGAACGGAATTCCAACACAGTGCTCCGTCATCCAACGGTCAAACGCGTAATGCAGGAACAGATTGGCAAGCAACGGTGAGATCACCGCCCCCTGCGGGGTTCCCCGCGTTCGTGACGCCAGCGTGCCATCGACCTCCTGAACCGGCGCAGTCAGCCACCGCTCAATGTACAACAGCACCCAGCGACAGTCCGTGTGATGCCGGACTGCGCGTAGCAGAAGATCGTGCGGAATCGTGTCAAAGAACGCGCGGATATCCAAATCCAATACCCAGTCGTAGCGCCAGCAGCGCTCGCGGGCCATTCCCACCGCATCCAAGGCTGACTTACCCGGGCGATACCCGTATGAGTCAGGGTGAAAACAGCGTTCCAGTTCCGGTTCCAGGTAATTCTTCACAACCGCCTGCGCAATCCGGTCCGATACCGTCGGAATACCGAGCGGTCTCGTGCCACCGTCTCGCTTGGCGATCTCTACGCGCTTCACCGGTGGCGGCATATAACTGCCTGATGACAGCCGGTTCCACAGCTTATAGAGGTTATCTTTCAGATCCACCTCAAAGGCTGCAATCGACTGCTCA
>JBATKF010000022.1:0-4912 GCA_049669185.1 Sedimenticolaceae bacterium
CCACAGGCCTGCTCTCCGTCATCAGGCCCGAGCAGGATCGTGCCCCGGGACACCAACTGCTCGACGTTCGATCGCGTCGCGGCATTCCGCCACATCGCCTGGTTCATGGACGGCGCGAGCAGCAATCGCGCGGTCGATGCCAGGCACAGCGTGCTGAGCAGATCATCGGCCAGGCCGACGGCGAGGCGGGCGAGAAAATCGGCGGTCGCCGGCGCCACCAGGATCACATCCGCCCAGCGCGCGAGCTCGATATGACCCATGGCAGCCTCGTGCTGCGGATCGAACAGGGTGTCGCGCACCGGGCGGCCGCTGACCGCCTGCAGCGTCAGCGGGCCGATGAAGGCCGCCGCCGCCGGGGTCATCACGACCTGAACCTCGGCGCCCTCCTTGACCAGCAGCCGAGCCACCTCGACCGCCTTGTAGGCAGCGATACCCGCGGTAAGGCCCAGCAACACCCGTCGTCCGTTCAATCGCTGCATGCGCGGTGGCTTCCCTCGTGTTGCAGATTTCAACGATCGAAGGGTAACCGACGCTGCGGGTATGACAAAGCCGGCTTTGCCCGGATGGCCGGGTTCGGGTAGGCTGCTGCCACTTCATGGACGAGGTCACGACGATGGCGATAAAGGACTGGCCGGCCGCGGAACGGCCGCGTGAGCGTCTGCTGACATCAGGTCCCGCAAGCCTGAGCGACGCAGAGCTCCTGGCGATCTTCTTGCGCACCGGCGTGCGGGGCAAGAGCGCAGTGGACTTGGCACGCGAGCTCCTGACACGCTTCGGCGGACTGCGGCAATTGCTCTCGGCACCGCGCGACGCCTTCTGCGCAGCGCCGGGGCTCGGATCGGCGAAATTCGCCCAGCTACAGGCCGTGCTCGAGATGGGGCGCCGCCATCTGCATCAGCGCCTGGAACGCGGCAGCCCGCTGCTCAGCCCGGAGCACACCGCGGAGTTTCTGCGGGCACGTCTGCGCGACCACCCCTATGAGGTTTTTGCCGTGTTGTTCCTCGACAATCGTCATCGCGTCCTGGCGTTCGAGGAGCTGTTTCGGGGCACGATCGACGGCGCCAGCGTGCACCCCCGCGAGGTGGTGCGCCGCGCGCTGCATTTCAATGCCGCAGCCGTGATTCTCAGTCACAACCACCCATCGGGCGTTGCCGAACCCAGCCCGGCGGATCGGCACATCACGCTGCGATTGCGCGACGCGCTCGCCCTGGTCGACATCCGGGTGTTGGATCACCTGATCGTCGGCGACGGAGACTGCTGCTCGCTGGCGCAGCGCGGTCTGGTATGAGCCTCGGCCCGCAGACTGCCCGGTGCGCCGAGACACCGCTGTGCAAACTTCGATCGGCAAGGGTGCGCCTGGCTTGACCCTCCACCGGCCTTCCGGTATAAAGTGCGGCCTTTCCGCCAACCTCCGACGGGTCGGCGGACACCGAATTCAGCGCATATTTTCGAGGCTTTCAAGCATGTCCAAAGTCTGCCAAGTCACAGGCAAACGGCCGATTTCCGGGAACAATGTGTCGCACTCGCACCGTAAGACGCGGCGTCGGTTCCTCCCGAATCTGCACTACCACCGCTTTTGGGTAGCAAGCGAGCAGCGATTTGTGCGCCTGCGGGTGTCGGCGGCCGGAATGCGTATTATCGACAAGAAGGGCATCGACTCGGTGCTGAACGAGCTGCGCGCGCGCGGCGAAAAAGTCTGAGAGGGACTCCGTCATGGCCAAGGCCGTTCGCGAAAAAATTCGTCTCAACTCCAGTGCGGGCACCGGACATTTCTACACCACGACAAAAAACAAGAAGACCATGACCGGCAAGATGGAGATCAAGAAGTACGATCCCGTGGCGCGTAAACACGTGATGTACAAAGAAGGCAAGATCAAATAACTGCGCTGTTCTGAGGCAAAAAAAGACCGCCGATCGGCGGTCTTTTTTTGCCTTTACCAAGGCCCTGACGTGCGCTCAGCCGGCCGCCGGGTAATAGCAGCGCAGGCTGCGCGCAAAATCCTGCAGCGCCTTGATCCCGCTACTCTCTGCCTCTTTACACCACTGCTGCAGGGAGGCCAGCAATGCCTCCTGGCTCGATGCGGTGCGGTCCCACACCTGCTGCAGCTGTTTGCGTGAACGGTGCACGGTCGCCAGTACCTGGCTCTTATTGAGGATCGACTCCAACTTGTTCCTGCTCGACTCGTCCATCGATGCCTCTTCGCGCATCAAGAGGCGGCGCGCCTGGCGCGCCATGCGGCGACAATGCCGCTCGCTGCGACACAGCTCGGCAGCCGCCACCGGCTTGATGACGTCACGTGTATAGTTGGCCAGGATATGCATGCGGTGCGTAATCACGGCCTTGACGGTCTCCATGTCGATCGCACTCTTCGCCACATCGACTGCCGGCTTGCGCGCCACACGCCGCACCCTGGCCAGGCCAAGCATCGAAAACAGCCGGATGTACATCCAACCGATGTCGAACTCCCACCAGCGCGACGACAGCTTCGCCGAGCTCGGGAATGCGTGATGGTTGTTGTGCAACTCCTCTCCCCCGATCAGGATGCCCCAGGGCGAGATATTGGCCGCCGCATCCGGTGACTGGAAGTTGCGGTATCCCCAGAAATGACCGATCCCATTGATCACACCGGCGGCGAAGAACGGTATCCACAACATCTGAATCGCCCAGACGGCGATCCCCGGGATGCCGAACAGCACGAATTCGATGATCAGCAGCAGCGAAACGCCAAGGACACTGTGCGCTTGATAGAGCCTGCGGTCGATCCAGTCGTTGGGAGTGCCGTGCGCATAACGTTCGATCAGATCCGACCTTTCGACGGCATCGCGGTACAGCTCTGCGCCCTCCCACAGCACCTTTTGCAGACCCAGCACCTGCGGACTGTGCGGATCCTCTGCGGTCTCACAGCGGGCATGATGGCGACGATGCACCGCTACCCATTCCCGGGTCACCATGCCGGTCGTCAGCCACAGCCAGAAACGGAAGAAATGGGCCAACACCGGGTGCACGTCCAGGGCCCGATGTGCCTGGCACCGGTGCAGATAGACAGTGACCGCCACAATGGTCACGTGGGTCAGTCCCAAGACCACCACCACCAGCTGCCACCAGGTCAGATTAAGTAGGCCGTCAGTTAACAAATGTACTCTCCTCGTCGCCTGTCGCAGGCCTTGACCCTGTTTTGAGACCAGAGGGGCAGACCTGGGTTCGTTCTCGGCCCATCATAACCCTTTGATCGCCCCTTGGCGTTACAAAAGACCTAGCAGTCTGTCGGACTTGACCCTTTGCGGCGAAAATCACTGGCAGCGGATCAACCCGATTATCGTCTGAGGAGAATAGCCCGGCTATTTGGGGAAGAGGATAAGCGGAGTTGATCGCTATCCAGGGATTTGCAGCCAAACAGCGTTAAAGCTCGCTCAAGCCACGGTGGGCACGGCCGCTAGCCAATCAGGCGCCCTGATCCGAAACACAAACGAGCAGATGCAGTCCTCCATGCCGTCCGTCGAAGGCCCAGACGACACAATTCAGGTCGCTCGGCAGGCGATTTTCGACCGTGAACTCCAGGTCTTCGGGTATGAACTGTTGTACCGGGATGCCAGCGGCGACTGCAGCATCACCGACGGCGATCAGGCCTCGTCGATTACCCTGCTGAATGCCTTCATGGAGATCGGCCTGGACCGTCTCACTGGGCCGCACAAGGCCTTCATCAATCTCACCCGGCATTTTTTTGTCGACATGCCGCCCCTCCCCTTCGATCAGGACCGGGTCGTTCTGGAGGTGCTCGAGGACGTCGAGGTCGACGACGCCCTGCTTGCCGGGATCACCGGCATGGCTCGCCAGGGTTTCGCGCTGGCCATGGACGATTATGCCTTTCAGCCGCACCTCGCACCCATCCTGCCGCTGGTGAACTACATCAAGGTGGAGATAACGGCGGAGGGCATGCCGAGCTTGGCGCAACGCCTGCCCATGCTACGTGCGACAGGGGCCAAGCTGCTCGCCGAAAAGGTCGAGACCACCGAACAGTTCGAACAGCTCAAGGCGCTTGGATTCGATTACTTCCAAGGGTACTTTTTCGCCCGCCCCGGTCTGGTGCAGTCGAGCCGCGTCGGCGAGAACGCCGCCATGGTGATGGAGCTGCTGGCCCGCCTCAACGATCCGAATGTCCAGATGGCGGAGGTCGTCCGCCTGGTCAGCCAGGATCCGGGCCTGAGCTTCAAGGTGCTACGCTACGTCAACTCTGCGGCCTCGGGTCTGCGCAACCACATCGAATCGATCCAGCATGCCGTGGTATTAATGGGCCTGGAGCGCATCCGTGCCTGGGCAACGCTATTCGCCATGGCCGGCCTGGGCAGCCGCCCCATCGAAATCCTAAATCTCGGCCTGCTGCGCGCGAATCTGTGCGAGCGCCTGAGCAAACTGTGCGGCAAGGGTTTGCCCGAAGCAGCCTACACGGTCGGCCTGCTGTCCGTATTGGACGCCATGCTGTCGCGTCCGATCACCGAACTGACAGAACAGCTCCCACTGCCCGAAGATGTCAAGCGTGGGCTGACGCATCACGAGGGCAGCTACGGCGAGCTGCTCGACGGCGTCATACGCCTGGAGCGCAACGAGTGGCCGAACAAGCTGTGCGCCGCGGTGTCGCCGGCCGACCTTAGCGAGGCCTTTGCCGCGAGCTCCGAGACGGCATTCAGCATCATGGCGATGCTGGACGACGACTGAGCTGCAGATTCCCTACGCCGTCGACGGCCAGCTCCCACCCGGGTGCGACCCATGCCGTCGCCACACGCTCACAGATCAGGGCTGGACCGTCGATCACCTGCCCAGCGACCAGGTCGTCACGCCAGTATTGCGCCGACTCGGCAGCGATGCCGGCCACTCTGCAACGCGCGAACGGCTGCGCGGCCGGCGCTTCTGCCA
>JBATKF010000023.1:0-19655 GCA_049669185.1 Sedimenticolaceae bacterium
GCTGCCATTCAGCACCGACTCCTTTGGCCAGTACATGCGCAGCATGGAAATAGATCGGCCCGTTCGGGGCCGGCAGCCAGTTCGCCTCTCGAAGTGGGTCGGTCGGTTAGTCTTTCTGGATGAACAACGTCAATGACCCGTCGGCATTTTTCTTCAGCTCGGGCAGCATCGGTGAATTGATCAGGTAGCATCTGAACTAACCTTCCTGCTGCGCTGGTGGCTGCCGCTGTTGCTTGATGCGGCTATCGCACATTGACTGACACCAAAGTCTGGCGAAGAGGCTCTTGCCGATCCTCTCGGAACTGCACGCGGCCATCAACCGCACTTTTAGTGATGCAGGCATTGTGATCTCGTTTCCTCAGCGCGACATTCACTTCGATATCGACAAACCGCTGCGCATTACCTATGGATCCACCCCGGTCGCCAGACGACTGACGGTTTCCGCTCTGGAACCGCCGGCACTGCGTTCCATCCTCTGAGCATCCGCCTGATGTGCACCGGTGTGGTCAGCACCGGTATAGTGCGTACCTGCCAGTTAAAAAAAGCGAAATCGAGAACCTAGGGTGAGTAACAGAATTATCAAAACAAAGCGCAGATCCCTGGGCCGAACGCTACATACCGTGGCCATGCTGTTACTGGCCTGCGTCACGGCCGCTCCGGCGGCATACGCACAGCAGGCCCAGGGGTTGGCTGTAGATCTGGTGAACCAGCGGATTGATGCGTTGCAAGCTTCCGGTACTCCCGATGACGCAATCGAAGCCACATACGAGCAGGCGCGCGCCTTCCTCACTCAGGCCAGCGCAAACGAACAGGCAGCGGAAGCCTATACCCGCGCGCTGACCACCGCGCCTGCGCAGCAGGCTGCCATCCAGGCTCGGCTCGACAGTCAGCTCAGTCATCAACGGCGCAACGATCGTCAACTCAATCACTGTCGCAACGCTCCTGACTGTAGGTGCACTGGCGGTATTCACACTGTTCGCAGCGAAGAGGCTGCCGGCGCTGGTCGAACTTGTGCTTCGCAGCCGTACGAGCATAACGCCCGGGGCCCGCTACACCACCAGCACCATGCTGAATTACATAATTGTTGGTGGCGGTATCGTAGCCGGTTTATCAGCTCTGGGCCTGCAGTGGAGCCAATTGCAATGGTTGGTTGCTGCCCTCGGCGTCGGTATCGGATTCGGTCTGCAGGAGATTGTTGCCAACTTCATCAGCGGTCTGATAATTCTGTTTGAACGCCCCATCCGCGTTGGCGATATTGTGACCATCGGCGACAAAGACGGCGCAGTCATCCGGATTCGAATTCGCGCCACCACCATCCGTGACTGGGATGGGAAAGAACTGTTGGTGCCAAACAAAGAATTCATCACCGGGCGTCTGCTTAACTGGACACTGTCGGATTCGCATACACGGCTGCAGCTGCCGGTGGGAATTGCCTATGGCAGCAATGTTGAGAAGGCGTTGGAAATCCTCGATGACGTTGTCCGAAATCATTCCCATGTCATGCAGGCCCAGAGGAATGTCGTTGAGGACGCGCGAAACTTGCTCCAAGGTGCAACCCGTTCATAAAACTACCGCGGATTCAACATACCCTACGTGTCCCGTCACTCGATCCAGCCCTGCTCTTGAAATCGCTTTTTGAGCACATCGGCAATTTCCTTGGCGGTCTGCTTGGCCCGGCCCTGTATCGTACTCTTGCCGCTTTCCTGATCGTACACCTTAACCCCGGTGCTGACGATGAGTCCCAACGGGTTGTGCGTGGCGGCTAAGGTCAAAGCTCCCACGAGCGCCCCAGGCGTTTTGCTTCCGGTCGCATCTGTCGAGCCGGATCCAAGTTTGCGTAAACCGTCTGCCGTCATCTGGAAGCCTTCGGCCGTGACTTTCAATTCGGATTCGCCGGCGCTGAATCCGATCAACACGCGCTTTTCGGCATCACCCTGGACGACGGAGAGCAGATAACCGCGGATCACGATGTCATCGATCTCCGGCCGTGTTCCCGGTCCCGCGTGCGCCGCGGCCATGCCCATGGCGTTGATCTGTTCGACCAGCTCTGTGGCAATCTCCGCGCCCACCTTGCGGCCGGTCGCGATCTGCTCGGCGGTCTGCGGGGTGCCGCGTTCGGAATACTGTCCGTTCAGTGCAGACTCGGCCGGGACATCTTCCGGCGTGGCGGCGAAGTCATAGACCCAGATGGTATTGGGCCGCGGGATGTCCCCGGTCACGTCTCGGTCACGGCTGGTAATTGTGGTCGAGGCGCACCCGGCAACGAATAGCAGGGTGAACAGATACAGTACGACATGATTATGCGGCTTCATTATAAAAATCCTTGATGTCAGATGTATGGTCATTGACTCTTCGCGTTTCGCCCACCCGGTACCGACTTGCTTTCGTAAATGCGCAACCCGCCTCAGGGCGTCGGCACAACACGATAGTAGACGCCGTTTTCACCGTGAGCAGGCTGAAACCAGGTGTCACCGTTCAAGTAGTACGTGTTTCCACCTTTGTTGATGACCATGGAGCCGGTGGGCAGCACGGCACGGATCGATCCCATCGCATACGTCGATTGAACCGGCGTGGTTGCATTGGTAGCTGACGAGGCGCCCGCGTCTACGCCGGCATCACCGCTGGGTACTATATTCGTGGTACCGGCGGGAACAACACCAGTACTAGCCTGCAAATTGCGCCAGCATCCGGGATGATCGCGACGGCTACAACACTCTGCTATAAAAAAAGCGATTAAAAATTTCTGAAGATCGCAGATAAATTATCCACATTACGTACTTGCGGTACAAAACGTCCGGTGAAGAAATGATGTTCAGCGCCAGCCTGATGCCGGTCTCGAATCTTAAAGTAGTCAAGCAACGATACTTACGCTGGAATCAGGCAAGCATGAACGTGTAGCTTCCGCCGACCGAAACATTCACCTTATCGCCGACCGAAACCGGGATGGCAAAGCCCCCGAAGCTCCAATCTGGAACGTCGAAGCTGACCACGACACCCCCGCCGATGCCTACAGCGCCTTCCACGGTGACGGCAACAAACGGCCCGGCGTAATTCTGCAAAGATGAGGTATACATGCCCAGCGCAACATCGCCGGATCCCCCGGCCGAGGCCCCCAGAGACAAACCCATCGAACCGTAGTGCTTCACGTTAGTGAAGTTCCGGAGTTCCGTCACAAACCCGAGTGCAACGCACGGGACACAAAATGGCCGCCGGATTGCGCCGTACCAGAAGCCGTGTGCAGCAGGGTTGCCCCTGCACCGGTGACGCCAGACGCCACCGCCTCGCCAACTTTTTTCACGGCATGGCTGATGCCTTCGAACGGATTCGGTTCCATGTCTCATTTATCCTGTTGATGGTTTGTAGTCTTTCACAACTTCGCCCGCGCTTCGAGGATGGTTTCATACCTTTCAGTCGGCTCTGAGAGGCCTATGCTAGAGCTCTATCTGGTATCAGTTGCCGACAGTCCGATCCAGGCGATGAACCAGAGTCTGCAGGCGTTTGTGCCTTTGGCGAATGTCGCCCAAGTCGTATTTGGCGAGCGCCTGTTGATCGATTTCCTCCCAGATCAGTTCGCCATGCCGGGCAAGCTCTCGCAATCTGTCTCGGCGCGTCGTCAATTCGGCCAGTCTGCACAATGCCTCGAGCAAGCTGACGACGACTGACACCTCTGTTTTCGCGAATTGTCGCAACGGTGCAAACACGGCCTTGAGGAGGCCATCAAAATTGGTGGACCGAACCAGTAAACGAGGCTTTTCGTCGGCGTCAACGAAAAGACTGCCGGGCAATTCGCGGTCCATAATCGGTGCGAGCGCAAGGCTGAACGAATTCACGCAGCTGATTGCTGTACCCGGGTCGTTAATGCCGGGTGAAAGGGCGCGCGCTGCCAGTTGGTTAAGCTGGGTGATCGGATATTCCGGATCCTGCACCGAGGTCCTGACCGGACCGGTGATCACATGCCTGTTCTAGTTCTCGACGGCCATATCGACATCATCCGCCGCACAGCCGAACACCTTGAAGATACAAATACCTTCCAGCAGGAAGTCACCTGCTCTAGCACGCACTTGCATCAGACAATCATGCGCTACGCACCAACTGAGCAACCCGTTGTAGTCAACGGCTTGTACATATCCTCGGTTGTCCGCAGCGATCATATATGGTTGCTGCCTGCGGGCGGCGCGACGCCAAAGGGCTATGTCTCGGGATCGCCCCTCCAGTTCACCTTCGCTGACCAGTTCGCCGAGCGCAGCCTGCAATCGTTTGCCGATGCGTTGGACAATCTCATCTGCCTGGAGATCAGTTGCCGTGCGGTGAATAAAGTTTATAAAACCGATGACTGCCAACAGCGCAAACATTAACGCAGTCAATACCGTTAGGTTCGGCCGATCTGAATCTGTGTATCCGGTCAGGACCACCAACGCGTAGACATACGCGCCGAGAAACAGGCCGAGGCTGATCTTGCTGTAATTGTCTTCGAGGAAATGGCGAATGACTTGCGGACCATACTGGCCTGAGGTCAGTGTCAGGGCGACTATGGTTACGGAAAACGAAACGCCACCGACGCTGATCACAGATCCGGCAATGACGCTCAGCACCTGGCGGGCGGAATCGACAGGCATGGCAAGCATCGGCGAATCAACGGACAGATTGGTGAAGTGGCGATCCACCCAAAGCATGAGGCGCCCCAAACCGAAACTGCCCAAGCCGACAACCACTGGAATGAACCAGATGCTGGTGTCGAGTCGTTTACGCAGATACTGGAGGCGACGGAACATGCCTGAAACTTAGGCCATGTGGTACGGCGATACCCGCGCCACGAGGCTGGTTTCACGCGTCGCATGCAGCCACTCCGAGACCTTATTCTCGTACCACTTGCCGCGCGCCGACAGATTCCTGTTGCGCCACCAGCCCGCAAGCATCGGCTATTCTCACGAATAACCTAGGTAGACACAGCTATCGGCAATCGTTGTGATCGACAAAGAATCTTGGCGCTCGTAGCAACAAACGTGCGCGAAACCAGTTGGAACATCGCCAGGCGGATTCAGTGAAACCCGAACTTGAAAAGCAGGTCGACCGGTTGCGCGAACCCTTTTCTGCCTTCATCGGGGCGCAGATCACGGCGAGCACATTGCTGTTGATTGCATTGCTCGCCGCTCTGGCATTCGCTAACTCACCATACGCCGATGAACTCAAGGCGATCCAGCAGTTTTCATTGCGTTTCGGATTTGGTGATCAGACATTCGATTGGTCGCTATTGCACCTGGTCAATGATGGTCTGATCGCGCTTTTCTTTTTCCTTATCGGCCTCGAAGTCAAGCGAGAGTTTATCGCCGGCGAACTTCAGGACGCGGACCGAGTCGGCTTGCTGCTTTGCGCTGCTGTAGGCGGCATGGTTGTCCCGGCAGCGTTCTATCTGGCGATAAATGTGGGGCATGCAGAAGGGGTCGTTAGTGGTTGGGGTATCCCGATGGCGACAGACACTGCGATCGCCATCGGAGTACTGGCTGCATTGGCGGCCAGGGTGCCCAAGAGCGTTGTGGCCTTTCTGGTCGGCGTCGCCATCATCGACGATATCGGTGCGATCCTGGTGATCGCATTCGTCTACACCGAGCAATTGGCCTGGGACGCGGTCGCGACAGCGGGATTGCTTTTGCTCCTGCTGCTGGTATTGAACCGCGCCGGCGTACGCCATCCCCTGCTGTATGGCGCAGCCGGCGTTGCATTGTGGGTGGCGATCGTGCAATCGGGTATCCATGCCAGCATCGCCGGTGTGATCGTGGCGATTGCGGTGCCGGCGCGACCACGCATCCGCCCGGACAAGCTGAAACGCGAGGTTGAATCTGTGGTCTCCAGCGTCGATAGCGAGGCAGACCACCTGAAGGTACTCGGCGAGACGAAAACCCACCGACGGATTACCGAGGTCGAAAAGCTCGCTCAAGAGGCAACGACACCGTTGCGCCGTTGGGAAAACAGCCTGGAGTTACCGGTAGCGTTGTTGGTGTTACCGCTGTTCGCCTTTCTGAATGCCGGCGTAGTGGTCAACACTATGGCACTGAACGGCCTGCTGATCGACCCAGTCGCACTCGGTATCATCGGCGGGCTGGTGCTCGGCAAGCCCCTCGGCATCCTTGCCGGCGTCTGGCTGGGAGAAAGAATAGGCATTGCGAAACGGCCTGACGAGCTCAGTCAACGCAGACTGCTTGGAATCGGACTGATTGCCGGGATCGGTTTCACCATGTCGACTTTCATCGCCCATCTGGCATTGGCACCAGGGAGCGCCACCTCGGAGTCAGCAAAGCTGGCGATCTTGACGGCGTCTTTCATCGCTGCCGTCAGCGGCTTCCTGGTGCTGCGCTTCTGGGCGCGATAAAGGCCTGTGCGGAGGCGTCCTCGTTACCCGGCAGAGAGAGCGGATCCGTCAGTGAACCCGGTGCTTAAATTGGAGACCAGCAGGGTGACCGTAGTTCTGCGTTCCGTTTAAAACACGGTCAATAGGGGCTAGCATGGTTGCAGACACGCTATTGTTCAGGGCTTTCACTATGAGGCAGAAAGGCGCAAGCAAGGACACGACTCAGATCGGACGCAGCCGTTGAACAAGAAAGAGACCGACGGGGACAACAGTTCATCGTATGGCAGCCGAATACTAGCAATCGGCAGGAATTGTTGGAAACTCGACAATAGCTCACGACTGGCGATCCTGGTGGACGCCGCAGATTATTTCGCTGCGTTCGCCGACGCCTGTCGGTCGGCTCAACGACAGATTCTGATACTCGGTTGGGATTTTGACCGGCGCGAGCGATTGCATCGCGACGATGGGAGTGGCGATTTCCCCGATGAACTCGGCGCCTTCCTGGTTGCCTTGGTGAAACGAAATCAAAAACTGAATATCTATCTGCTCTCATGGGACTTCAACATGGTCTATGCGGCAGAGCGCGAGCTGCTGCCAGCGCTGCGCCTGCGTATGCAGGCGCCGCCGCGATTCCATTTTCGTCTCGATGGCATGCATCCCAAAGGTGCATCCCATCACCAGAAGGTCGTTGTCATCGATGATCGTGTGGCATTTGCCGGCGGTATCGATCTGAGTCGCTGGCGCTGGGATACACCGGAGCACCGGCCGGATGACCCTCGCCGGGTGGACCCGGACGGTAAGACCTACCCGCCTTTTCACGACCTGATGATGCTGGTTGAAGGCGATGCCGCCGCACGGTTGGGGGCGCTTGCCCGCGAGCGTTGGAGGCGTTCTCGTGGATGGAGGATCGATGCGCCGCCAAAAACCGATACATCGCCATGGCCGGCAGGCGTCGGCAGCGGCCTCACCGACGTCCGGGTCGCGATAGCGCGGACCGAGCCGGTTTTTCGTGACCGCGAGGCTGTCACCGAAGTCAGGTCCCTGTATCTGGATGCGATTGCTGCCGCGCGCGAATGCATCTATATCGAGAACCAGTATTTCACCGCACAATGCCTCGCCGAGGCGCTCGTGGCACGTCTTCGCGAAGACGATGGACCGGAGGTGGTGCTGGTGCTGCCCGCCAAGACGGGAGGATGGCTGGAACAGGTCACTATGGACGTCGTGCGCAGCCGGATCCTGGATCATTTGAGCGCCGCGGACAAACATGACCGGCTGCGCATCTATTTCCCTCATCAGCCGGACCTTGGCGATGATTGCATAAGCGTACATTCCAAGCTGTTGATCGTGGACGATCGTCTGTTGCGCATCGGTTCATCGAATACCAGCAACCGCTCGATGGGACTCGATACCGAGTGCGATCTGGCGATCGAATCCATAGACCCAGACGACGCCGTTGCCCGATATGTCGGCGAACAGCGCACAATCCTACTCGCCGAGCACCTGGCCTGTGAACCAGCCGACGTGGAGCGAGCGTTAGAGGAAGAAGGCAGTATGGTGCGCGCGATAGAGCGCCTGCGCGGTGAAGGCCGCAGCCTTCGCCCTCTGGATTGGTCGGTGCCTGATGAGGTCAACGAGATGGTGCCCGATTCGGGCGTGATCGATCCTCCCGAGCCGTTCAGTTCTGACTATTTCGTCAAGGAATACGTCCCAGAAACCGGTAAATCGCGCGGCCGGCGCCGGCTGATGCTGTTTTTTGGGTTGGTTGCAATATTGCTCATGCTGGCGGCTGCGTGGCGATGGACACCGTTGCAGAGCCTGCTCAGTCCAGAGCGGATCGGTGACTTTCTGGCGTCGATCGCGACATCCGAGCAGCGTGCGGCGATCGCGATCGGCGGTTTCATCGTCGCGAGTCTGGCGATGGTGCCGGTCACGCTACTGGCCGTCATTGGCGGTGTTGTATTCGGTGGCTGGCAGGCCTTCGTGTATGTCTTGCTCGGCGCCATGGGTGCATCCGGGATCGGTTTCTCTGTTGGTCGCCTGCTTGGGCGCGAAGTGATCGAGCGGGTGAGCGGCTCGCGCGTCGAGCAACTGAGCAAACGCCTGGCCAGGCGCGGTACCGTTGCTGTCGCCATCCTGCGCCTTTTGCCGGTCGCCCCTTTCACCGTGTTCAACCTAGTTGCCGGCAGCTCGCACCTGGGCGCAAGGCAGTTTCTCGTCGGCTCACTGATCGGGCTTACCCCCGGCCTTGGTGCGATCACGCTCTTTTCGGATTCGCTTTGGTCTGCACTCAAGTCCCCCTCGCTTGGCAGTATTGCCATTGTGCTGACCGTCGGCGGCGTGTTGCTCGCGGCTTCCTGGCTGGCCAAGCGCTGGCTCCGAACGAGCTGAATCCAGCGCGTGCTGCGGGTAGCGACATACAATGCACATGATTGCATTGGACGTGATGGACAGTATGCGCCTGACCGCATCGCACAGGTCATATCTGCGTTGAATGCCGATGTGGTCGCTTTGCAGGAGATCACCCTCGATCATGCGGGGGATGTTCTAGCAAGCCTGGAGGTTGCAACCGGTCTCAAGGCCATCGACGGCACCCTGTTCGAACGGGGTGTGGGACGTTACGGCAACCTGTTGCTGACTCGTCAGCCCGTCATTTCCCAGCTTCTGCATGATATTTCGTTTGCCGGCAAGGAGCCGCGCGGTCTGATCGAAGCCGAGCTCGAGTTGCAGGGTCGATCTTGTCGGGTTTATGCAACGCATCTCGGGCTGGCGTCGCACGAACGCCATCAACAACTGGCCCGGATAGGGACACTGCTGGGTCAGTCGAACGGCGCGGCAATCCTGCTGGGTGATTTCAACGTTTGGTTTGGCATCGCTGCATTTCGCCCGCTGCACGACGGCGGTTTTTTCGCGACCCAGGTCCGCAGCTATCCGACCTGGTTCACGCCTCTACTACCGTTGGATCGCGTGTTTGCCCGTGCTCCTGCAACTGTGGTGAAGAGCTGGCGAAGCGAAGAGTCACCGGCAAGGATGGCGTCCGATCATTTCCCGATCGTTGCAGACATACGTTTGGGGTGTCTACGGTAGTGAGGAAAGTCCAGAAAAGCGGATGGACCGGGCCTGCAAAGGTCAAGCCGGCGCCCCCTAAGTCGAGTGCGGTTCCCCATGTTCTGCAATGGCTTTCCTTTGTGTCTCGCTCATCTCCAAATACGTCGTCTGCGAGGGGAACGCGAAGGCGGTCCCGCACGCCTCCACGATGTCGCCGATACGCAGCAGGAGCTCCTCCTGGATTTCGAGAAAGGTGTCCTGGTCGCGGCAGTACAGGTAGGCGAATATCTCTACGTCGAGGGAATAGGCGCCGTAACCGACGAACCGCACCCGCGCCGGCACCGGCGCTACCCGAGGGTGATCAACGAGCAGCTGGCGCAGCTCCGCCAGAACATGGCGGAGTTGCTCCGGGGTGGTTTCGTAGCGGAGGCCCAGCACGGTCTTGAGCAGCCGCTGATCGCGTGCCGCGAAGTTGTCCAGTTGCATCTGCGAGAATTCGGCGTTGGGAATGGTGACGATCGTCCGCTCCAGCGAGCGAACCCGTGTCGACCGCAGGCCGATCTGCTCGACGGTGCCGATCTGGTCGCCGTAACGACAGAGGTCGCCGACCCGCACCGGCCGGTCCGCGAACAGGGTCAGACCGCCGATGATGTTCTCCAGGGTCGGCCGAATCGCCAGGGCGATGGCGAGACCGCCAACGCCGAGACCAGCCACCAGCGGGGCGATCGGGATGCCGACGGCGCCCGCCGCGTAGATACCGAGGTAGACGAGAATGACAATGCTGACCAAACGGAAAACGATCCGCAACAGGGCAGCGTCGAACCGGCGCTTTTCGGTTGAACCTTCTTGATTGAACGCGAACCCGTCAGCGAGGCGCGAGGCAACCACCAAGGCGAGCCAGGCGAGGCCGCCCACTTGCACGGCCAGTGCAATGTACGACACGGTCGCCAGCGAAACTTCGTACAATCCGATGGCATTAATGGAAACACTCTTGACAAAATCAGCAATCCAAACGGCCAAGAGCAGCGCGAGAGGCACGCCAAATCTGACGGTCGGCCGGTCTATCCTATGTCTTTCATCCCATCGGGCACCTAGCCGATACGCGAACCAGATCACGAATCCTGAAATGACGAGCAGCAAAAATCCAGCAATCCATTGCCAGATCGCTTGGCCAAGCACGACGCGCTGCGCCCAGCCGGGCAATTCGTCTGGGAAATCTCTCGAAATCCACGGCCCAGGCGTGGAGATGTATTCGTTGTATAGCCCGACCTTTGCGCCCGCTTTGTAGGGGAGATCCTTCGCCAAGGCGTAATAGTCATTGAGATTTGCGACCGTTTCTTTCGTAAAGAGAAATTCGCCGGCATCGGGTCCCTCCGCGATCTTGGCGATCTCTATCTTCGTATTGGGAACGGTCCAGCGCACGATCCCATCTTGCCGAACCTGTTCATCATCCGGAATGTCCCCGAACTGCGGTAGGGACACGCGGTCGAGGATCTCCTTGAGCAAAAGCATCTTGATGATAATGGTCGTGGATCGATCGACTGCAGTAATCTCGCTGAAGTCGAACGTATCGGCAGCTCGCAACAGCAGCCTTTCGATGTCGGCACTTGGCCTGTCGTTTTGCCATGCTTCTACGGCTGTGTTGATATCGCGAAGATAGGTTCGGAAGGTGTCGCGTGGACTTGACGTGTCCGCCGACCGCAATGGATACGGATCCTCGATTGCGCCAAGGATCGCGCCAAGATCGCTGGTTTGCGCAGTTAATTGGGACCCGGGAAGCGTCAAGACAAGGGCCAATATCCAGAGAGCTTGCCTCAGGAAAATCCCGATCCTGCTATACCGTTCCCTCCTGATCGCAACCTCGTCTCTGGATACCGAAGTCCTCTTCGACCATTGGAGTCTGACCCGGTAAGGGCCCGTATGATTTCCGTATGGGCCGCGGCGAGGTAGATTTCCTTGCATCAATCGAGGCCAACTTCGGAAAAGTACTTCAACGCGCCTTCATGGAAGGGCACGTCCAGATCCGTCTCGGCCATCTGGCCTTTGGTCAAGGACAGGAACAGTGGCGACAGTGCCTGAAGGAGATCCAGGCTTTCGAAGTATGCCTTGGTGAACTGATAGATCACGTCCTGATTAACCTTGGCTGACGTCGCCAGCATCGACGGCACGCCCAGAGTCGGAGTATCCCGAGGATTGCCCCTGTAAGTGTCGCCCTTTATCGCCGAGCTTACGTAGAACGGGTTCTGCCGGGCGAGTTTCACGGTGATTGAACGCGGAATGTCCACAAGGTTTATGTCGCACAGGGTCGCTGCCTCCCTGACCGTCGGGTTGGGATGCCCGATCGTGTAGACGAACGCGTCGAACTCGTCGTCGCACAGGGCCTCGGCCAGATTGGAAGCCTTGAACGTGGAGATATCGGTCACTTCCTCGCCAGTCCAACCGTGGGCATCCATCAACACATTCATGGCATCGCGTCGGCTCGAACCCTCATTACCCACGTAGATCCGCTTGCCCTTCAGGTCTTCGAATGTATCCATGCCCCGTCCGCCACGGGCGACGACCGTGAAGTGCTCGATGTAGAGTCCGAACACCAAGCGCAGATCCCTATACGTGAACGAACCCTCTCCCCTGAACGGCCCGTTCCCGTAAAAGGCATTATGCAACTCGTCGGACTGGGCCAGAGCAAGATCAACGTCCCCCTCTCGCAGGTCCTTGATGTTCGGGATGGATCCGCCGGAGATTTCGACGGTGCAGCTGATGCCGTGAGCAACACGGTTTTCGTTGACGAGCTTGCAAATGGCCCCGCCGACGGGGTGGTAGAGGCCGCCAACCCGACCGGTTGCGATCGTCACCGACCTCTCCTCCCCCGCCGCGCCGATCTCCTCCACCGCGCCGACCTGACCGCCAAGTCCGACGACGGCGATGAAGCCGGCCACCATGGCCACCCTCACCGCGTGCATGCAAAGTGCCTCGACATCCGGTATGCCATTGCCGGCCCCCGCCGGCACAAGCTGTCGCACCACACATGCAGCACAGCAGGCACCTGCCGCCCCACGCCGATAACCGCGAATCCGAGTACCGAAAACCAATGGGTACTGGCCCATTCCAGCGATTTTCTGGACAGGCCATCGATCAGTCCTGCGCCGCGGTTGAAAGCACTTGCAAACGCCGCTAACACCGGGAGATTGCTTTCGTCGATATTGCGCTCCTCTGTATTTGTTTGACTTGATCGATCATTGCTCAATTCCTTTCCCGACGCCCCTGACTTGCCAGCACGCGTTTCTCCAGGCACTGGTTCGATGATTCGGAAAACTGAGACGCAATGGGGATGAGTGTGCAAGGGCCTTACCGCTGGCGGAGTCCAGTTTCCGTCTATGATCAAAGGATCGCTCTCCTGCGGCCGGTACATACGCAACATTGGGATTAAGTCGCCCTTGGCCGCGGGCAGCCATTTGGACTGGAGATCCGCCTCTGCCGATTCAGTCTGGGGGATGCGCGTGGAGTATAGTCCGAACGAACTCTCGTTTCCCTTGAATTCATTGAGCATCCGCCGGTGTCTGGACAGCATTCGGCCCGTCCAACAGCACGATATTGGTCAGAAATGCCCGCCCCAACCGCAGGAACATCGCGAGCCGGCGCGACTTTTGGGCCAGTTCCTGGCCCTCAGGCCGAGCGCCTACGATACTTGTGAATCCCTTGAAGCGGGGCCTGGCCAACTTCTCGTTTATTGGGCGCGTCGCGCAAATTGTCTAGTGCCGAATAAACGCAGCTTCAGCGTCTGCCTAGAAGTGCTCCTAGACTCTCTGTAGAAGCAGGAACAAGAACGCCGTCGAACAGCCAAACATCAGCACCCCGGTTATCGCGATCAGCGTGCCGAGATGTCTCCAAGGATACTTCAGCAGGATGTCGCCGTAGCCCAACGTTGTCATCGATGCAGTGGTGAAGTAAGTACCCTCGGTAATACTGGGTAACAGCTGTGTCCAGCGAAAAGAAAAGGCCCCATGTAGCGGCCTCCGTCACGTGCGCCGACATGAGTACGAAGAAGCAACCGAGGAGGAGAAGCTTGCCGCTATCTTTCGGTCCCAGGTTCTCCAGTAGCCATGCCTTGTATCGGAGCATCTCGCCGGCCACATCAAAAATCACCACCACTTAAAATAGGACAGCACAAGCGCCAGCAGCAGCGCAAATCCATAGACCCCGACAATCCTTCTACGGGAAGGAGGAAGATGCTTGTCTATCTAGCCTTTGCTTTACTTGGTCGGAGCGGGGAGATTCGAACTCTCGACCCCCAGACCCCATTTCCGATATCACCAAGCGAGACGTCCGTGACGTGCTGGACGTCATCATGGACGCCGGCTTTGAAGTCCATGCCAACAAGACGCTCACTGTCCTGAAGATGCTGTTCAACCAGGCGTACGACCACGACAAGATCACCGACGTCCCGACCGACCGGATCAAACCACCCGGCCCGGTCACCCCCCGGGAGCGCACCCTGACCACGCCCGAGCTGGTCGCGGTCTGGAATGCCACTTACGGTGACGGCGGCATCGACTCGCATCTCCATGGCGACATCGTCAGGATTCTGATGTTGACCGGACAGCGGCGCAATGAAGTCGCCGGGATGCAATGGTCGGAGATCGATTTCGATCGCCGCATCTGGGAACTCCCGCGCGATCGAACCAAGAACAAACAGCCGCACATCGTCCCGCGGTCGTCGGCCGTCCTCTCGATCCTGCACCGCCAGCTGAAGGAGCAGAAAGAACTTGGCCTCGAATCGGTGTTCGTGTTCACGACAATAGGGAAAACGCCGTTCTCCGGCTGGAGCCGGTCGAAACAACGCCTCGACCAACGCTGCGGCGTTACCGATTGGCGGCTTCATGACCTGCGGCGCACCGTCGTCACCGGCATGAACGACGACCTCGGCATCTGGCCCCATGTCATCGCGGCCATCGCAAACCACGTCAGCGGCGCCGCCAAGCGGGGAAAGGACGAAGCGGATGCTGCGATTGCGGCGTTGATCCGGTTTTGAGGCGGCAGGATCGTATCGAGGGATGTCTACCTCCGATAACCTCAGTTTTTTCCATGCCTTACAAAGGCGTCATGTCCAGATCGTGTCTATTGCTGGCCGAAAATGCCGCAGATTCCTCGCCTCTCAAGGTTATGCTATTCTCTACAGAAATCTACAAAACCGTAGAGGATGCATAACCCATGTCGACAACCACCCAGGTTTCCGCCTACATCTCCGAAGAGACCAAGGCCGAGATCGAGGCCTACGTGAAACGTCGCGGCGTGAAAAAGGCTTACCTGATCGAAGAGGCCCTGCAACATCACCTGCAGGCACTGCGTGAGATACCGGAGGATCTGGTCATCCCATCCCGGCTGGTATTGACTCGTCAAGCGATGACCGAGATCGCGGAGCGCATGAGCCGAGAAGGTGAACCCACGGAAGGCCTGAAAGCCCTGCTCCGTGAGTAGCACTGGTCAGGAAGTCCGCATCCGGCGACTCGAGCCGCGGGATGACCGTTCGGGATTTCGCAGTGGGAACATCAACCTCGACCGCTTCTTCCAGCGTTACGCCGGGCAGAATCAGTTCCGACACCACATCGGCACGACGTACGTTGCTGTGCAGGGCGATCAGATCGTCGGATTTGCCACCGTCTCAAGCGGGGTGCTTGCGGCAGAATCCTTAACGAAAGCGCTGCGCCGTCGCCTGCCCGCTTATCCACTGCCCATACTGCGCCTTGTCCGGCTCGCGGTGGACGAACGATTCCAGGGGCACGGCATCGGCCGGATGTTGCTGCGAGCCATCCTGGTGCTTGCCCTGGAGATGCGGGATCGTTTCGGCTGCGCTGGCGCTGTCGTGGATGCCAAACCGGAGGCGGTCCCGTTCTACACGGGTCTGGGGTTCAGACCGATGCCGTTGGTCAGCGGCTCCCTGGGCGATCGACCTGAGCCAGTCGCCATGTTCCTGCCCATCGGTGAGATCGCCGCCGCTGCCAAACGAGAGGGAGATTGACCCACTCTCCTGCAGATAGGATCGCGAGGGTGACCTGAATCCGGTGCATAACGTTCGAGTTCCGCGAAGGCCATGCTTATGTTCTGGATCACGAGGATTACCACTGATGCCTATGCACAACCCACCTCACCCTGGCGAATTCGTTCGCGAGGTCTACCGGGAACCCAATGACATCACGGGCAGGCAACTTGCGGCGAAGCTCGGCGCCTCTCCCTCGACCCTCAATCGCGCGCTGCAGGGCAATAGCGGCACCTGCCCTGAAACGGCGCTGCGCCTGTCCAAGGCACTGGGACGGTCCCCTGAGACTTGGCTGGCCATGCAGGACAACCATGATCTTTGGCAGGCACGGCAGACGGTGAACCTCGACGCCGAGGAGCGTGTTGATTTTCACGCGGCATAGTGCAAGAAATCTGACAAGGCGGTGAAGGTGGCCAGGAGTTGAGGCGGATGGCCCCACTGCTGTGCTGGATCGTCGATATCAGTTTACTCGAGGCTTCGCCCCTGGCCCTTGGGGCCGCCGCCCCTGCTTGCCGACCCAGTCACGGTAGCGGTCGCAGAACCAGCTGTAGGCGAAGCCCTGCGGGTGGGCAGCGCCGTACTCCTCCCACAGCAGCATCAGCGTCACGCCGGGCCGGCGCAGCTCTTCCGGGGGTGGCCGAATGCCCGTGGAACGGGCGGCCGAATCAGCGTGGAATCAGTGGCCGAATGGGCGCGGAATACGCGGAATAGGTACCAGCCGCTGCAACCGAGTTGGTCCTACGCGCCCTACTGACCGGAATCTGAAGAGTATGTCCGCATTGCCTGCACGAGTCGGCAGCGTGTAGCATTACTGTATTACATCAATACGAGAATCAACCAATGGCTTTGTCCGTTCGACTCGAATCGGCAATCGAGGCACGTATCGGGGAGGAAGCCCACCGACTCGGAATCAGCAAGTCCGAATTCGTCAAAGATGCGATCGAGCGCGTGTTGGGCTTGAAGAGCCCCGCTGAATTGTTGCGCCAGGTGCGGAGCAATACGCCACTTGGTACCAGCGATGCGTCTGAACAAGTATCCGAAAAGGTAAGAAAGAAGCTGCGTGAGAAGCATACTGATTGATGCTGGCCCGCTAATTGCGCTCTTCGCCGTCGACGACAAACACCACGACCATTACGACCAGCTCATCTCTGAGTTTTCTACAACGGGGCTGCGCGTGATCACGACTTGGCCGTGCATCGTCGAGGCAAGCTACTTGCTTGGGATTCCCCAGTGTTTCGAGCTGTTGCGATGGATTGAGTTGGGCGGCGTTGTCGTCTATCCGTTCAGCCCCCATCACCTGGGAGACATTGGTGCCTCGATGGAGACCTACTCCGCAGACAACAGACGCGAGATGGATTTTGCCGACGCAACGCTCTATTGGTTCGCCAAGGAAACCGGGATACGGGAGATCACGACGACCGACGTTCGTGATTTCTCACGTTACCGACTCCCTGATGGCCAGTCTTTCGCGATATCATGAGCGGGAACTTTGCTATCCATCCGTCGCCTTAGCAGATTTCTCCGGCACATCGATCTCGAGGAACCCGAGACTGAGACAAGCGCAATGCACAGTAGTGCGTGTAATCAACATCAACCACCTTTTCGATGGCAGGCAATCCTTCCTCAACGGTGTCGGCTCATTCGGTCGGCAGCCGCTCCGGCTCGTCAATCGCGGCGCCCCAGTCCACCACACGACAGTTTCACAAGCACGCTCTCCCCAGCGCAGCCAGCCGCCATCGTGGCCACGCCAGAAACGCAACGGCACGAGGACGGGCACCTTCTGGGCGCATCGGGGCTTCCCGAATGCTGTTAGATTAAGAAGTTCAATGTCAATCGTACCTTGGTCATGCCGATCGTAGACCCGCGTTCGCTATTCGATAAGCTCAACCAGATAAAACGGGACGTTATCTGTCTCTTATCGGTTCACTATGCACCCATCAGCCGGACCGGTTTGCTCGATGCCGCCCGCCGCCTTGGCTTGAGAACTGAAAACGGCAAGGCTTTTACCCACGCCGACATGAAATCTGTTGTGGATCATCTTCTCAAAAAGAAGTTGATCCTGGAGAGAAACCGGGCCATCGCCTGTCCTCTCAATCTAGCCAACATTGCTTGTGAATCGTTACTCAGCCAAAACAGGTTCGACACCTTTGCAGATGCCGTCGGCATAAAAACGGGGCACCGACATCCGGGCTACTTCTCACCCTATTCGTCTTATGAACATTTTTTAGGTCACCTGAGGGCTGCGATCTATCTCGGCGAACTGGGGGACTTTTTTGAAATGATAGATTGGGCAGGACAGTCATATTTTCGGGACCAAAACCCACACGTGGATGTATTCGCCAGTATGGGGGGCGGTGATTTCAGCCAGCCCTGGTTCAGACGTCTTTCTCCCGAACTGCGCCTGAGCTTTTTGATCTTACCGCTCGAGCAGGCCCTATTTCGCCTGGAACCAGTCGATCATTTGATCCACGCGCTGCAAGATGAGGTGACAGAAAACGACTGGGATCTGCCGGAAATTCTGATAGAAGCTTTGCTGCTGCAAGGGAAAGTGGAAGAGGCCAGAAAACAGATTGGGCACCCGGACACCCCAGAGCAAGCAGCCCTGCTCGCTTGGGCCAGCATGGTCGAGGGCGACTATCCCAAAGCGCGTGTCTTGTTCGAAACGGCCTACGAGCAGTTATTGAAAAGCACACGCAAACGTAATGTCTATTTCCAGGGTCTTGATGGGATCTTCCTGGTTGCCGCGCAACTGGACGGTGCCGATCAGGCTCGCATACTGACACTCCGGGAAAGACTGAGGAGAGGTGCAAAACAGAAAGACAACGCGATGACTTACTACCTCAATAACCTATCGATGGTGGTTGATGCACTGCTTGGTGATGTTGACGCCTCTGCTTCACCCGACGACTGGGTCCTTGAACGCATTGACCCAGGTATAGGCCTACTTCTCTGGTGCTTACTCTGGCAATGGCGCGGAAAATTATCACCAGAAATGGCCCTTGGGCGGATCCAGGAAACAGGGAAGCTGGCGGAGAAAAACGGCTACGCCTGGGTTGCCCGAGAGTGCCAACAGTTTGCTGAGCGTCTCCAGGGTAAGCCTGTGCCGATCCCTGTGCGCTATCTGGTGGATGCAGTGCAGCCGATGCACAAGTGGGAGCGCGCCTTGAAGGCGCTGGCGTTGTTGGGCCATGAACCGGAAACGCCAGTCAACCCGGTCAAGAAAGGTCTGTCTCGCCTGATCTGGCTTTTGGACTTCGATGAATATGGGGATGTCCATCTCGAACCCAAAGAACAAAAGGCCACCCAGAAAGGTGGCTGGACCAAGGGCCGTACCCTGGGCTTAAAGCGCCTGGCCGAAGAGTCGGATCAGTTGGGCTTCCTGACACCTCAGGACGCTGCGGTGGTCAAACATATCCGGAACCACTCGCGGTACAGTTACGACTACTACAGAGATCAGTACGAAATCGATACCGAGCGAGCCCTCCCCCTACTCGCCGGTCATCCTCTATTGTTCCTGAAGACATCCCCTTCGACGCAGGTGGAGATCGAGACGGCGAGCCCGATATTGGAGATCACCAAGCAGGGTGACGCGCTGAAATTGGCCCTGGTGCCACACATCGACCCTGATGAAGAACTGCTGATCATCCGACAGTCACCGACCCGGCTTAGCGTCATCCCGATCGACGAAACACTGCAACGCATTGCCCGCATCATCGGTGACGAGCTTTCCGTGCCGTCGCAGGCGGAATCTGGCGTGCGCGAAGCCATTACCAACATCGCACCCATGCTGACGGTGCACTCGGAAGTCAGCGGCCTGTCGGACGGCCTGGAAGAGGCCGATGCAGACAGCAAACCCTATCTGCACATCCTGCCCGCGGCCGAGGGCCTGTCGTTCGAGATGTTCAACCACCCTTTTGGGATCGAAGGGCCGGGTTTCAAACCCGGGGAAGGTGCAAAAGGCGTCATCGCGGAAGTGGATGGCACCAAGCTTCATACCGTGCGCGAGCGATCGGAAGAAACGGCTCGTGCGAAACAGGTGCTGGAAGCCTGTCCCGCGCTGGCGGCCCGCGAATTAGACCGGTGGCGTTGGCAGACCGATGGTCCGGAGGACAGCCTTGAGATCCTGGCCCAATGCAAGAATCTGGGTGACGAGCGAATCAACCTCATCTGGCCACGGGGTGAAAAGCTCCGCCTTCGTGCACAAGTGGATGCCGGCAACATGTCGATGCG
>JBATKF010000024.1:0-2862 GCA_049669185.1 Sedimenticolaceae bacterium
CCCCGGGGCCAAGCGCTACCCATTGGGGGACTCCGTGGAGGCGGTGCCGCTCAAGGCGCTCGCAACACCCGGCTCCCTGTTCAGTGGGGATTCGCCTGGCGCTTGAGATTCACTCGTCACAAGGGACCAACACGACAAGCTCGATACTACGTCAAGCCGCCGCTCAGCCTGTCGGCATCACGTACTGCGCGCCTCGAAGGCTGGATCTTCGGGGGTCTGCTGATACACAGAGGGGCACACGGCCGACATGTCGGCGCGCATGCCCCTGGTCCGGCTGCGTCGGAGAAGGCTGATCCGACGGGATTACTTCTTCGCTCCCCTGTTGCCGCCACCCTTGCGGCCACCGCCACTGCTGTTGGTGACGGTCACGATCGCGGCAGTGACGATTCATGGGTTTCCTCCATTGCGATTGCCGAAGTCGGCGGCAGATGGTAAGGAAAGCTGAGTGTCGTTGGCCGGGAACGGGTGAGAACCGTGACGCGGGTTTGGGTGAGAAGTCGGGAGATTACTTGCCGCAGGAAGCGGGGTCTGGCTCGTTGCAATGTATAAGCCTATACACAAGAAACGCCATTAGAGCCGAAAGATGCCCGAGCCGACGATTACCATGACTATTCGCCTGGGAGCAGAACGGAAGTCCCGCCTGGACAAGCTTTCTGCGGCTGCGAAACGCACCAAGTCGTTAGATGACCGGACGTCGTTCAGCCGAGTGGATGGCGCCAGCGCAGTCCCTTGAAGCGCTTGAAATCGCGATCCGCCGACACCCATTCGCAACCGGACTCGATCGCAAGTGCGGCGAGATACGCGTCGGGCACGAGGTTGCCCGTGACACGGGCGTCCACACACAGGCGCCGGAATATCCCCCAGTGTCTCGGTCCAGGCTCGACCGTCACAGCGTTGGGGTGGCTGCGGATCTGTTCGGCGAAGGCGATGGCTTGGTAAGTGGTGCTGGGGGACCTGAAAACCTTCGGGTGGGTCACCACGCGAAGAAAACCGCTCAAAACCGTGCTGCAGATGCCATACGCGGCATCGCCGTTCAATAGGTCTTCCAGCCAGGCCCGATAGGCGAGGTGGTCGCCAGCGTCCTCGCGATGTGCGTAGACCAGGACGTTGACATCAGGCAGGACCAAATCAAGACTCCATCAGGTCGAGCAGCGAGGCGTTGTCATCCAGGTCGACGCCTTCGTGTACACCATCGCCCTTTACCGTCTTGAGTCGCACCGGCCTGCGCGGACTGGCCTGACGGCGACGGGCGAGCGCCTCGCGTAAGGCGTCTTCCATTACGGCGGTCAGCGTGCGACCGCTTTCCGCCGCGTATTTTTTGGCCTCGGCCAACAGGTTTTCGTCAAGACGAAGGGTTGTGCGCATACCCCGAAATCTAGTGAGTTGACATATATATGTCAACGCTCAATCCCCGTAACGCGGCAAGGCGTCACAAGCAGGCCTCTGGCGACGTTTTGTCGAACAGAGCGCGGCGGTGACCCGCGGAGTACTGGTCGACGCGGGACCCCTCGACGCGATACCGCACCGAGACGACAACGATCACCAACTCTGCGTCGACCCGCTACACAAACTCGGCGGGCCGCTGTTGACCACCTGGACGTGCTTGACTGAGGCCATGTATCTCATTGTGTTCGGCCCCGGCGGCGCGTCCGAGATACTCGCCGTCAAGCCGACCACCCTGGCGTCGCGGATCAAGCGCTGGAATATTCAGCGACCCGACGCAAAGGATGCGGGAGTCTGAATCGACTGTCGTGCCTGCCCGACATACCCACGATCACGCCGATGCCCATCCGGACTGAGAACCTTAATCCTGATTTGCCGGACATCTGGGATACGGCACCACCGGCGATGGAATTTCCCGATTTATATCAATAAGAAGCGTTGATCTATCCGATAGGCAAGGGTGCGACCCGCATCGCGGTTTGGGCCGCCCGGCGGTGTGGCCGGGCGGCTGGCAGGAGTTTTGCTGTGTATGTCCCTGCGGTGCAGGCGACGGGTGTCGATTCAACGCGCGGGCTGGCGGCCTGTTCCTTGCGCCGGTCGCCCGTCCTGCAAAACCGCGGGGGGCGACTTAGGATCTGTCGCGGAAGAACAGTACGTCGGCGAGATTGGGTTTTTAGCATGAGTGTTGCCAGAGGGCAGGATCGCATGGTCGAGGATTCGGGCAAGGCAAGAGTCGCCGTGCTGGGTGATTCGAGATGGGGTGTCAAGGCGCTACAGTCGCGGCTTGTGGAAGAAGGCTTCCGATTGTTTTCGGGCGAAAGCGATTCGGATGCAGCGGGTGCGCTGCCGAACCCGCCGGATGTGGTCGTCTTCGATGTCGCTCATCTGGGTATCGCCGAGCAGGTCGAGGCGATGCTGCGCGACTGCCGGTCGCGATGGGGTGTGCCAATCCTCTGCCTGCTGCCGCCCAGCGAACACGCGACGCCGAGGACCATTGCGCGACTCGCCGCCGATGAATTTCTGTTCAAGCCGCCCCGGGCGCTGGAAATCGGAAATCGCATCCAGCTGTTGGTGCAGCGCCGGCAACAGAAGCGCGACGCAGCCACGCGCGACTGACGGCCCTTACCCTAGTCAACCGTAAGGTTACATGGCCGGGTTCGGGCAAGGGCTTGATTGCCCGGCTAGCAGCAACGTGGCGGCCTATTCGCACAACGCCTCGAAGCGTGCCTTGAACGCCTGTTCCCGCAGCGCCTCCGCCTGTTCCTTGTCGGCGATCGCAGGCGATTCTTCCCAGCGCTCCGTGGCGTGGTTATAGACCGAAAAGCGGTACTGGCGTCCCACCTTGAACACCTTGCTGACGTCTTTCGCCGCCTGGGCCATGGCGTCCATCTTGTTCAAGCCGCGCGGGATCCCGGCGTG
>JBATKF010000025.1:0-6407 GCA_049669185.1 Sedimenticolaceae bacterium
TCGCGCTGGCCGGCACCTTTTTGGATTGTCTGCGATGCTGCCGGGTCGCTCGCATCGTCAGGGAGAGCTGGCGACATGAATGATGCATTGAGCGTTTTTCGCGACGGTATCTCATTGGATCTGATGATATTCGCGCAGCTGCACGACCGCGAGCTGGATGGGCCGACGGTCTCCTTATTGCAAGCGGACCGCTTTCCGGAGGGCCTGGCCTTCCGCCTCGAATCTGCACAGGCGAAAGAGCTGCTCAGTACGCTCGCCCTCATCGTCGTGGACATGCAACTCGATGATGCACAACAGCGTGATGAGCTGGCGGCCGACTTCGCCGCCATCTATCTGACACATGGCGTGGGCGCCGCGCCGTGCGAGTCGGTCTGGCTGGACGAGGATGGCCTGATCATGCAGCAGCCGATGTTCGAGGTGCGCCGGTCCTATTCAGAGCTGGGTCTTAAGGCGCCGGATTGGAGAAAGCGGCCCGATGATCATCTGGTCTATCAGCTACAGTTTGTCGCGGCACTGCTGGAGCACGACAGTGCCTCGGCACTGTCGGATGCCGCAAGATTCCTGGATGAGCACACGCTGCGCTGGTTACCGGATTTCGCCAAACGGGTGGCGCAACGTGCCGCGACGCCTTTCTATGCAGGCTTGGCGATGCTCACCTCGGTCTACTTGGACGAGCTCCGGGATGTGCTGGCCCAGATCCTGGGTGAGCCCCGACCGACCGCGCTGGAGATCGAACAGCGCATCAAGTCGGTGGCGGAGGAGCCTCTGCCTATGCCCAGCGCCTATGTACCCGGCAGTTCTCCATCCTGGTAGAACGGGAATCATGCCCGTGCACCGTGCCACCGCGAACGACCCGCGACGCAGCAGTGCCTTAGTCTGCAGATCTCACCGATTGCCTGCTGCGGGCGGCGATACCCTCGCGACGAAAAACGGTGAGGTAAGCGGGCTAGTTCCGTGGGCGGAGGTCCTTCATGCAGCTACGTGAGTTGCTTGCGGAGGCCTCCGGCAAGGTGCCAACGGCAGATCCGGAGCGCTGCGTGCATACGCGGGCCGAGGTGGCGAGTTGCCGGCATTGCGTATCGGCCTGTCCGGTTGACGCCTGGAGACTCGACGATGAGGCCCTGGCGATCGACGCGGACCGTTGCGACGGTTGCGGAATCTGTGTGGCGCACTGCCCCGAGGGCGCACTTTCCCTGGCCGGCGTCTCGCCGCAGGGGCGCCCAGGACAGCGGGATTTAACACTATCCTGCGAGCGCGTGGTCGGTGAGCGTCCCGGCTGGCGCCTGCCCTGTGTGAACGCCGTCAGTCTGCAGCAGATTGCAGCGATGTATCGCGGCGGATTGCGCAGATTGTCGTTGCAGACCGCCGAGTGCCAGAGCTGCCCGCGCAATGATTGCAGCGGGTTGGCGCACCGTCTGGATCTGTTCAACCGGGTGCTATCGCAACGCCGACTGCCCGGCATCGATCTAGTGGCTGAACAGGTTGGCCAAGCACCTCGAGGGGAGGCTGCCCGGGCGGCGGAAGTGGCCGAGCCGCGCCTCAATCGGCGCGCCTTTTTCCGTCGCATGGCCAGCGCAGTGGCGGAACATCAATGGGACGCAAGCGAACCGGATTGGCGTGCGGTGGGAGAATATCTGCCGCCTTCGTCCGCCGGCGATCTGGTCTTCTTCGCACCCCGGATCGACCCTGTCCGCTGCAACGGCTGCGATGCCTGCCTGCAGATCTGTCCGCACGATGTCTTTACCTTGCAACAGGAACCGGCCGCGCTCGTCATCAGGGTCGACGCGTGCAGCGGCTGCCGCCTGTGCGCAGACGTCTGTGACCAGGCTGCATTGTCGATCACAGCCGGAGGAATCTTCAAACAGTCACGGTTGGCGCTCTACAGCGGGACATGTCGGGCGTGTGGCGTTGAGTTCCACAGGCCGGCACATGAAAACGGTGCCCCGGCGCTCTGTCACGTCTGTTCGCGGGTCAACCATCAGCGCAATCTCTTCCAGGTGCTCTGACCCACACGCTGCACCATGCAGGTCAGTCCGGCTCCATGCCGTGGTGTCGGTAGATATTTGCCACCGTCTCACTCAGCATGAACTCCAGGAATGTGCGCCCCCAGCGGCCGCCGTCGCCCACCAGGGCGATGTGGCTGCTGGCACGTTGCTCTTCGTCGAGCGCGACGGTCTCCAGCTGGTCGGGAAAGATGCGGCTGTAGCGCAGGCCCAGATGATGATAGACGACTGCGCAGTCGGCCAGCCCGGAGGCGACGGCTTCGGGGGCCTCGCGGTGGTGGATGCGCTCGCCGTAGACGATGCGCGCGTCGTCTTCCTCGGTCAGACCCGCGAGTTCCACACCGGCGCGAGCGGACTGGACGTCGAGGCTCTGCCGATAACCGTGATAACTGGCCTTCTCGGTCTCCGGATTCGACAGGAACAACCGCACGTGGTCCCGGGCGAGGTCGGCAACGCCGTGAATGGCCTTGGGATTACCCCGGGCTACCAGCAGCACGTTGCCGCGGCTGCTGAAGAGGCCGCGGAGTTCGCCCAGCAGGCCTTCCTGCCGCAGCGGCTCCAACACGAAGCGGGGGCTGATGAAGACATGGGGCCGCACCGACAGCAGCAGGTTGCCGAGCCGCAGCCGCCCGGACCTGAGCGCCGCCACCAGCGGGGCGGGCGGCGTGGTGGTGTAAAAGAGTCCAAGCGCGTTATGGCGCTCGCGAAAGGCGCATACGGCATCCAGCAACGCCATGTGATGATTGCCATCGGAGAAGACCACCAGATCGGCGCCCGGGTCGCCGTGGAAGTCGAGGGCCAGGTTGGTACCGGCGTGATGCCAGACGGCAGAGACGGCCTCGTCGTGGCAATATTCGGGTTTCCAGTCGAGCATTCGCTGTCTCCTTCGGTAGCCACCAGGGTAGAACGGCGCAGTCAGTGGAGTATTGCATCTAATGCCGCGACGGTAAGCCGAAGGTGATGATCAGCTGCGTCGATCGCTCAATCCGGCCTGCCCATTGAAGATCGTCGGCCGACTCAACATATAAGATTCCCGCATACTTTAAGGCCTTGCGAACAACGCTTGAGCGCTCGCAAACTAAGAGTGATAGCGGGGTCCTGCGCGCAGCGACTCCCACACCCGAGCTTATGGGTGTTCATGGGCCAAACGAAAAAGTGACGGATGGTAGCAATGTCTCCAACGCGCAGCGCCAAGCCCTTGCGACGCATGAGTGCCTACCTGGCAGTCTTCGTTGCCGCGCTCGTGGGCATCTATGCGCTGGTCGGCTTCGTGTTGGTGCCCTACCTGATCCAGCGTATGGCGCCTGCGGCAGTAGCCGAGCATCTGCAGCGTGAACTCGAACTGCATCACGTCGCGTTCAACCCCTTCACGCTGCGCCTGACGCTACAGGGACTGACACTGCGGGAGCCGCAGGGGGCGACGCTGGCGAGTATCGCCGAGACGACCATCGACCTCGACGCCGGCCCCTTGCTCAAACGCGAGATATGGCTGTCTGAGCTGCAGCTGATCGGACCATGGGTGAACCTGGAGATCGCCGCCGACGGCGAACTGAACCTGGCGCGGCTGATCGCCGATACGGGCGGCGACGAGGAACCAAGCGCCGCGTCACCGCCGGCAGCGGCCGCGGAGCCTTGGTACGTGACGCTCGAGCGGGTCGCTGTCCGTAATGGTGTCCTGCATGTCAGCGACCTGTCGCGCGCGACCCCGGCCGAGATCGACATCCTCCCGGTCAATCTGCAGGCAGAGCGGCTGAGCACCCGTCCGGACGGCGGGGGCGGAAAGTCCCTGACGCTGGGTTTCGGGGACGGCAGTCGCCTGTCCGTGCAGGGTGAGCTGGTATTGAATCCGCTGTCTGCCACTGGGCGTTTGCGCGTCGAGGACTATTCGCCGCGACTGACCTGGCGCTTCCTGCAGGATGAATTCGACCTCGAGCAGCCGGCCGGCCGCCTGAACGGCAGGGCAGACTACGACTTTGGTTATGCCGTCGGGAAAGCGCGGCTGCGGGTGTCGGACCTGCAGCTGGCGCTGTCCGACCTGCGATTACAGCGTCGCGCGGCCGCGCGGCCGCTGCTGGAACTTCAGACCCTGATGCTCGAGGACGGCGAATTCGACCTCGACGGCAATCGCTTCAAGGCTGGGCGATTGGGCGCCTCCACCGGCGTGGTGCGTGCCATCCGCGACCAGACGCTGCTGGATTGGGCGGGGATCGTCAGGGGTACGGCAGTCGAGCAGAAACCGTCCGACGAAACTGCCGCGGCACCCTTCTCGGTGACGCTGGATGCGATCGAGGTCGCCGGGGTGGCGGTGCAGTTTGAGGATCGCGATCAGGCCCGGCCGGTGCGCATCGGTAGCGAACAGCTGACGTTACGCCTCGCGCTGCTGGCGCAGCGCACCGCCGACGGTACCGAGGTGCGACTGGACGATCTGCGCGCCGACCTGAATAAGCTGTCATTGACCCAAGCCGATGGGCAGGAGCCGCTGCTGACCCTCGACCGCACCGTTCTCGAGGGTGGCATGGTGGACCTGGCCGGGACCCGTGTGGCGCTCACCGACCTGCGGGTGGACGGGGGGCGCGTGATCGTAGAGCGGACCGCCGACGGCCAGCTCAACTGGCAGCAGGTATGGACCAGTCCGAGCACCCCATCAGCGGAGGCGGAACCCAATCCCTGGCGCGTGGCGCTGCAGCGATTCAGGGTCGCCGGCTTTGGTGCCTCCGTGACAGACCGCGGCGCGCCTGCGCCGGTGACCCTGAACCTGACGCCTATCGGGCTGCAGGTCACCGACATTACCAGCCCGCCGGAGGCGCCACTGAAGTTCGAGATCGACGCCGTGCTGCAGGAAGGCGGAACGCTGACCGCCAGTGGCCAGGCAAACCTGGCCGGGCCGGACGTCTTTGCCGACCTCGACCTGAGCGATATCAACTTGCTGCCCCTGCAGACCTATCTCACCGAGTTCGCACGCGTCAGTCTCGACAGCGGTCGGGCAGGCCTGAAGGGCCGGCTGGATTTTTCGCAGGATCGCGATGGCGGCCTGCGTTTTGCCGGTACCGCGCGGGTCGATGACCTGGCCGTCACCGAGAGCGTTGGCGGCGCCACGCTGGTGGGATGGCGCGCAGTGCAGGCGGAGGAACTGGCGTTAGCGCCCGGTCGCCTCGACATCAAAGAGCTGGTGCTGGATCGGCCGGAGGGCAAGTTCATCATCAACCGGGACACGACGACCAACTGGCAGGACGTCCTCAAGCCGTCTCCGACTGAGGCGGCACCCAGCGAGACACCCGCGCAATCCCAGGACTTTCTGGCTCAGGTCCAGCGGATCAGCATCCGCGACGGTGCCTTGGACTTTGGCGACCTCAGCCTTACGCCGCAGTTTCGCTCGGATATCCATGCCCTGAGCGGCTCGATCGCCGGGATCTCGACCGCCAAGGGTGCGCGCGCCTCGGTGGAACTCAAGGGGAGCGTAGACGAGTTCGGGTCCGCGACCATCCAGGGCGAGCTGCAGCCGACAGCACCGCGTGAGTTCGTCGACATCCTGATGGCCTTCCAGAACATCGACCTTTCTCACCTGACACCATATGGCGCCAAGTTTGCCGGTTACAAGATCGACAGCGGAAAACTGTCGCTTGATCTGGGCTACAAGGTGCAAAACGCTCAGCTGCAGGGCAATAACCAGATCGTCATCGACAAGCTGACGCTGGGCGAGAAGGTGGACAGTCCCGACGCCATAGACGCACCGCTGGAATTGGCCATCGCCCTGCTCGAGGATGCCAACGGGCGCATCGATATCGGCCTGCCGGTCACCGGGGACCTGAACGACCCGCAGTTCAGTTACGGGCAGATCGTCTGGAAGGCCCTGGGGAATCTGATCACCAAGGCGGTCACCGCCCCGTTCCGCCTGCTGGCCGGAGCGCTCGGGGTCAAAGGTCAGGATCTGGATACCATCGCCTTCGCCCCCGGCGCCGCGCAATTGCCGCCGCCCGAGCGGGAGAAGCTCGCCACCGTGGTGAAAATACTCGCCGACCGCCCCAAGCTGGCCCTGGAGATCCAGGGCGGGTACTCACTGGCAGAAGACGGGGCGGCATTGCGCACCCTGGCCGTGAACCGCGCCTTGTTGCAGAAGCAGGGCATCAAGCTGGCACCCGGGGAAGCACCGGGTCCGGTGAGTCTCACCAATGGCGATACCCAGAAGGCCGTGGAGGCGCTGTTCGGTGAACGCCTCGGCGCCGAGGCGCTCGCCCGCGAACAGCAGGCGGTAAAGGCCATGCCGGCGGGTGAGCGGCAGGCGGCGCTGGTCGAACGACTTTACGATCAGCTTCGCGAGAAGGAACCGCTGACGGCGACCGTATTGCCGCAGCTGGCGCGTGACCGAGCGCAGGCGATTGTTGCGCAGCTGGAGCAGCAGCTGCC
>JBATKF010000026.1:0-4472 GCA_049669185.1 Sedimenticolaceae bacterium
AATATCGTGTGCGCGTTGGCGATCTGGCGCGGTGTCTCGGCCCCCAGTCGCGCGACGCCGGCCAGTTCCGGATGGGATGGGGAAAACGAGGTGACGAATGTCGCCAGTTGATGGATTAAACCCACCCATACCAACACGCCGGCGATGTTGAAGAGGACGTGTACGACGGCTGCGCGAAACGCCTCGCGCGTCTTGCCGATTGACGCCAACAACGCCGTCACACAGGTGCCGATATTGGCGCCGAAGGCCAGGGCGATGCCGGCCGGCAGGGTGATAAAGCCCTGGCTCGCCATGACGATGACGATCCCGGTGGTGGCAGATGACGATTGGATCAGTGCGGTGAACGCTGCCGCGGTCAGGATGCCGACGAAAGGATTCTCCATCGTGACCATGAGGTCGAGAAACGGCTGATAGGTGCGCAGCGGCTTCATCGCATCGCTCATGATGCTCATGCCGAAGAAGATCAGACCCAATCCCATGAGCATATTGCCATACTGGCGGATCTTGTCGTTCTTCGAAATGAACGACATGCCGAAACCGACCGCCACCATCAGCAGTGCTGCCTTGGTCACTTTGAAGGCGACGATCTGCGCGGTGATGGTGGTGCCGATATTGGCGCCCATGATCACGCCGATAGACTGCGACATCGACATCAGTCCGGCGGTGATAAAGCCCACAACCAGTACCGTGGTCACGGATGAGGATTGGATAATGGCGGTGACGAATGCGCCGGTAATCGCGCCCATGTAGCGGTTGGTGGTGAGTTTCGCGAGGACTGCCTTCATGCGCTCGCCGGCGACCGCCTTCAGCGCGTCTGACATCTGGTCCATGCCGAACAGGAACAGTGCGAGGCCGCCCAACAACTGCATCAGCATGGTGCCCGTTTCGATCGACTGGCCACTGCCATCGGCCGCGAATGCTGGCATCCACCACCAGAACATGGCCCCGGCGGCTACACCGGCCGACAGCAGCGTGAGATTCGCAGGTATATGGGCTGATAGTCTCGGCACGGTCTCGTCCTCTCTGCTTTCTTGCTTTTGGCCTCTACTGCTTGACGATGGTGACCGGCACCGGGCAAAGCTGTACGACCTGCTCGGCCTTCGATCCGAGAAACAGGTGTTTGAGCCCGGTGCGGCCCTGACTGCCCATGACGACCATGCTCGGCTTCACCTTTTCCACTACCTCCAGGATTCGCGTCACCGGCAGTCCGATGACCATCAGGTTTTCGGCTTTGCGGAGGGCCTTTCGATGCGGGTGTGCTTTTATCGTGGTCGTCAGAAAGTCGTCGAACACCTCTGCGGCGATATCCTCCAGACGGTCGATGCGTTTCTTTTTTACCAGCGAGGCGTAGTAGCCGGGCATCTCGCCGGGGTCATGCACCACGTGCAGCACGATCAGGCTGGCGGACATGGTCTCGGCGAGCTCCGAGGCGAATACCAGCGCGGCCTCCGAGTGGGCGGAGAAGTCCACCGGCACCAGAATCACGCGGCCATTCCCTTTCTTGCGGGCGGCCTTTGCCACTTTGGCGAGCTCAGACTTGTCGTCAGCCACACGGACTGTTTGAGTCTGCGCCGGCTTCACTGACGAATCCGCGGTCGCGCCGGCATCTGCGTTGACCCCAGCTGGGGTCTCGGAAAGATCCTTTGGATCGGACATCGATGCTTACTCCGTTGGGCTTGTGGGGCGCGGGCCTGTCTGCGGTCCGCCCCTGATCATGTCGCTGCCGACGGCCTTTCCGCACATGAGAGGTGTCAGTAAGGGAATCTGATACTGAGCGACTTTGGCTTTTTGCGAGCGTTTCTTCCTTTCCGCCTCGCGCTTTTGTTTGTATACACAAAGTGAAGCATATGGCCTCGGGTGCCGTGTTGTAAAGAAACTGTCATATTTAATTTACGCGCAGCCTGCCCTTGGGGGCGGCGCCGGCTGACGGTTATGTGGGAACGGACGAGTTTCGGTTCGCGGTCGGCGCGAGGCACCGGACGCAATGGCACTGGCTTGAACCAGGCGAGGTTATCCCGGCAAGGCTAAGACGATGCCGCGTAGATCTCGGACATCTTCTGTGCGATACCCTGAATCGTGATGATGCCCTGATACCTGCCGTGATCCACGACAAAAAGATAGCTGGTGTCGTTCTGCTCCATGATCGCCAAGGCTTTAATTGCCGGCTCATCAGAGCCTATCGAGACATGCAGCCGCTGGACGTAGGCATCCACCTGGCTGTTGAGGAGTTGTTCGATTTTTTCTTGTGCGTTTCCTATACAAGAGAGGAAACTACCCAAGAGCGGCGCCGCTGCCACCATATGCTCCGGCAGACAGCCCATCTCCATGACGTGCTTCAGCGTGACGCGGCCCGTCAGTTCTCCCGTTGCGTCGACGAATGGCAGCGCCTGGACGTGTGCTCGCCCGCATTCGGCGAATACGTCGCGAACCGACATCCCCGGCCTGACGACCTTGGTGGGGATGATGGTATCTCTGACTAACATTGCTTCGTTTTAGACCAATGAGTGATCGCGCCGCGCAGTATTCCAAACGGCTAAAGATACCGCAGGTAAATATAGACAGTAGCAATAACGATGCTCACCAGCATCAACGGGAAGGCCAGCAGCATAAACTGCAGAAACTTGATCCTGTGCCCGGCGCGTTCGGCGAACCCGGCGACGATCAGATTGGCGCTGGCGCCGACCAGCGAGCCATTGCCGCCCAGACAGGCCCCCAGTGCGAGGGACCACCACAGGGGTTCCAGATTCTCACTGCCACCAAAGGTCGGCGCCATCGACTCGATCAACGGGATCATCGTCGCGACAAAAGGGATGTTGTCCACGATGGCGGAGGCGACGGCCGAGACCCACAGGATCAGCAGTGCGGTGACGGTCATGTCGCCTTCGGTCACACCGATCACCTTGTTGGCCAGAATCTCCAAAAGTCCGGCATGTTCGATGCCCGCCACCACGATGAACAGGCCGACGAAGAAGAAGATGGTCACCCACTCCACTTCACCGAACGAGTGCTGTACGTCTTCGGTCTGCTCTTCGGCATCCCGTCCGAGATTGGTCAAGAACAGGAGCGTGCCGGCGCCGAACATGGCGATCGTCGCGGGTTCCAGATGCAGTGGATGGGCAAACATGAATCCGACGATCACAATCGCGAGTACCGAGAGCGACTGTTTCATCAACCGCGGGTCGGTGATCGCATCGCGTTCCCGGAACTGCAGGATGCGCGCTCGCGCTTCGTCCGTCGCCGTCAAGTGCCTTCCCCAGATAAAGTAAATTACCACCAGGGTCACGAGCAGGATCGGCGGGACGATTGGCGCGAGATTTGCCAGAAAGTCGTTGAACGTCAAGCCGACTGCCGAACCGATCATGATGTTGGGGGGATCACCAATCAGGGTCGCGGCGCCACCGACGTTCGAAGCAAAGATCTCTGAAAAGAGGTAAGGGTAGGGGCTTACCTCAAGCTCTTCCGTTATCAAGAGGGTGATCGGTGCAATCAGCAGCACCGTCGTCACATTGTCGAGAAACGCCGAGAACAACGCGGTTACCACCGACAGCATGAGCAGGATGCCCCACGGACGCGCCTCGACCTTCTTGGCCGCCCAGATGGCGACAAACTGGAAAACACCGCAGCGGCGGGTAATGGCGACCAGCACCATCATCCCCGTCAGTAGTCCCAGGGTATTGAAATCGACGCCCGCCAGCGCCTGCTCCTGATTTAGCACCCCGACGGTGATCATCAGGCTGGCGCCCAGCCCTGCAACGATGGCGCGATTGATGCGCTCCGTGACGATGACGATGTAGGTGACGACAAAAAGTATCGTCGACACCCAGAGCGGGTCCAGCCCGAAAAGCACGTGCGAGACCATCTCCTGATTCGGTTCTACGCTCATGACGAGTCTTTCGGGTCTTTCGGGTCTTTCGGGTCGCTCTCCGCACCCTTGGATCTTCCACAGGGATCGGGATGCGCGCCGTTCTCGCCGACCATGGAGTTGTCGATCAGCAATCGCTCGAGCACATCCCAGGAAGAGATCATGCCGACGAGCTTCTTGCGCTTACCCTTGACCACGATCACGGGCAGGCTCGTATCCTCGCTCTGGTCGAGTAATTCGAATACCTCGGGGAAGCTGGTGGAAGGTTTACAGAACGTCAGGTTCTTCTTTTTTTCCAGAAACTCCGACACCGGCTTCTGGCCGACTTCCTTCAGGCGTTTGTAGAGCGCGCCCACTTCATCCGGCATGAAGCTGAGGTCTTTCAGGCCAAACTTGATCTTGCCGGCATTCGGCAATAACAGCCGGATCAGCGGGCGTATACCGAACAGACCGACAAATTCGTCATTCTCGTCGACGACCGGTAGATTGCGGATCTGCTTTTCGTGCATGATTTGCAAGGCATCGCATACCTTGTCGGTTGGTTTCAGCTTCACCAGCCGGAAACTCATAATATTCTCGACGGTCATCTGGCTCTTTCCTCGTCTATGCG
>JBATKF010000027.1:0-6667 GCA_049669185.1 Sedimenticolaceae bacterium
AATCGACCAGTTGCGCGACAACCTGGGCAGCGCCGACCTCGAACTCGGCGCCGATCTCCTCGAGGCGATCGAGGAGATCCATCGGCGCCACCCCAACCCCAGTCCATGAGCGAGACAGCGCCCGCACCCAAGTGCTGTCACACGCGTCAACACGCTGCGTGGTGTATCGACGCCCCTGAAATGCCTGCAGCGTGCGGCACCGAGGGGGCTAGCCCTGCCTTATCTCACCGTTTTCCGTTGCGAGCGGTTCGAGACGCTCGCTGTGGCGGGGCGCACGCAGCGGAGGACGGTGAAGGCGTAGCCGACACTACGTCGAGCCGACCGCAACGAGTACGCACCGTCACGGCGAGCGTATCGGGCCGCGCAGTAGGTAATCGGTGAGATAAGCGGGCTGGCTGCCGGTTCAAGCCGCCGACTTCGAGGCCGATATGCTTTCAAGGCGGAAGGTCGACGTTCGCAAACGTTAATCACTGACCTGCGGTTTTGATACCCAGGTGAGCCCGGGAGGCGCATTATGATTACGCAGTTCGACATCACCACTGGCGACGTGATTGAAAGCGATCACGAACAGCCGGCACGGCATCCCCAAGGGGCTGAGCGACGTGCCGCGTTACGTCTCATGACCGTAGCAGAAGCGACCGAGATTGAGGGCGTCCGCACAGCGCTGTCGCCTGACGCCGCCAAGCGGCGGGTTGTTCATTGGCTAGCCGCATAGGACCGCGACGTCTCACTATTCCTTTGCAGGTGACCGGCGCCCGGGCTGCAGCCCAACCCGAAGACGGCCGTCCACGACCTCCAGCTCCAAGGGCTCCAGAGACTGGCCGGCGCAGGGGCCGCGCAGACAGTAACCGTCCTCGGGGCGAAACAGAGCGCCGTGGATCGCACACTGTATGAAGCTGTTGTCGAGATCGAAAAATTGATCGGGCAGCCATTCTAGCGGCGCGCCGGTATGTGGGCAGCGATTGCGATAGGCCGCAAGGATCCCGTCTTTGCGCACTACGAACAGGCGCAGTGGCGGCTCCGCGCCCAGCGTCAACTCAAAGCCACGCGATCCAGGGTCAGCGATTTCATCAAGGTCACAAAGTTCGTAGCATGGCCCCGTGGTGTTCACTGACCGAGCTGATTCAGCAGGACATCGAGCAGCTCCTCCTTGCCCATCACGATAGCAATTACCCCCAGCAGCACCAGCAATGCGGCACCGGCCAGTCCTGCGAGCCAACGACGGGGCCTGGCCACGCTGGCCATTCCAATCGGCCGACTGCTCGGCCGCAGACGCTCGTCGCGCAGATCCGTGACCTTCGCCTCCTCCGCGTCTTCCTGCACGCGGATCAGCGCCTGCTGAAGTTGATCGCGGACCTTTTCCGCCTCACGTCGGGCCGCTAACGCCTCGTCGGCCTCGGTCTGCGCCTTCTCGAGTTCGCGGCGCATCTCGTCGAGCTGGCGGTTGACGTCCTCCAGGCCGTCTTCGAGCATGTGCCGCGCCTCTTCGGCCCCGGTAAGCTCCCGCTGGCGCTCACCGAGTGACGACTCCAGGGACTCGATGCGCTGCCGCATCGCCTCGTAGGATATGGCCTCCCGACCATCGGCCTGGTGCAGTCGGCGTTGCTGCGTCTCTGCGGCCGCGAGCTGCTCTCGCATCTGGGCGACATCGCGGATCGCCCGATCCCGCACCATCTCGAGTTCCGCCCGCAGCGCAATGAGTTCCGCCGCACTATCATCGGACTGACCCGAACGCGTCTGGCCATCATGTTCGGCGATGACGCCCCTCAGCTCCTCGACTTCACTGTCGCGCATCGCAACATCCGCCAGCAGCGCGTCCCGCTGCTCACGCAGCGCCTGCTCCTCTGTCGACTGATCACGCTGCGCGAGGAGGCGGTTCAGGCGATCGATCTCCTGGCGCAGCACTCGCCGCTGATCCTGCTCATCTTCCAGCTGCGCACGCAGCGCATGTTGTTGCTGCTCGTGCGCCAACAGTTCACTCTCGTGGGCACGCAGGACATCGGCGACCTGCTTCTCCAGATCGATCAGCCGCACCTGCTCGTCGCCCCGGTTGCCTACTGCGAGTTGCAGAGTGTCACGCTCTGCGCTCGCCGCGTTCAGCGCCTCGGTGAGCTCGGCCTGCTCCGCACGCGCGGTTGCCAGCGCTTGCTCACGTTCCTCAAGCCGCTGCTTGATTTCCAGCAACTCTGCGCTCAAACCCTCTAAGGCCTGTTCGCCACCCGACGTCTGTTCGCCAAGCCGTGACCGCAGGGCGTCGTTTTCTGCGCGCAGTTGGTCCAGCGCTGTTTCCATTCTTTCCGCAGCCTGCTGCGCCTGTCGGTCTGCGGCGGCGAACGTCTGCTCCGCGCTGATACGGACTTCCTCGGCCTCGGCAAGGGCGGCGTCCAGGCGCTGCTGCAGATCCGCGACCTGCCGCTCCGCCTGGTCCCGTGCGGCATCGGCAGTGGCCAGTGCCGCCTGCTGGTCACCCGCCTGTTGGCTGGCATCCTGCAGGCGACCCTCCAGTTCACTGATCCGCGCGTTGGCCTGCTGCAGCGCCTCCAACTGGTCCTCGCCGGCAGCGGTGAGTTGCGACTCCAGGCCTCTATTGGCCTCCCGCTGTTGCACCAGTTCCCTGGCCGATTCCTCGACCGCACGCTCGGCCCCCTCCAGCGCACGCTGTTGCGCCGCGCGCTGCTCTGCTGCGCCCTGCTGCACTTCGTGCAGCTGGCCTTCCAGCTCGGCGATCCGCGCCTGCGCCTGTTCCACTGTCTCACGCGAGGCCTGTTCCGCACCGCTGATCTCGGTCTGCAACGCTGCGTGTTCGCTGCGCAGCTGCGTCAGATCGGCCTGCAGATTCTCGACCCGCTGCTGGGCTTCCTGCCGTGCCGCATCCAGTGCGCCCTGCAGTTCGCTGCGCAGACTGTCCGCCGCGGCATGGGCAGCAGTCAAATCCTGCTCGGCCTTGACCTGCAGGGCCGACAGCTCTGCGCGCGCCTTATCCAGTGCAACCTGCAGCTGGCCGCTGGACTCGGCAGACTGTTCCTCGACCTGCGCGAGTGCGTGATCGGAAGCCTCCGTCGCCTCCCTCAGCTGTTCCTGCAATGCATCGCGTTGTTCGGTCAACTGGGTCAACTCGGCGCTCAGCTGCTCGGCGTTCTGTCTAGCCTCTTCCTCCTGGCGCGCGAGCTGCTGTTGAAGCTCGACCACCTCTGCCTGATCGGCCTGGAGCTGATCGAGCCGGTCGGCCAGCTGCGCACCTCTGGCAGCCTCGGCATCTGCCTGCGCGGCCATCTGCCTCTGATAATCCTCGAGATCCAGCCGCGCCTCTTCCAGATCCAGTTGCAGCGCCGTCATCTCTTCTTTGAGTTCGCCGCGTTCACGCGCGTATTGCTCGCGCTCCTCTTCGCGGTGCTCCAGCACCTCGTTGAGTCGCTCGGCCAACTCTTCGAGGCTGCTGTTGGCCGATTCAGCACGCTCGCGCTCACCGATGAGTTCACGCTCGGCTTTGGCCAGCCTTGCCTGCAGCTGTTTGTCCAGACCCTCGATCTCGAGCATGCGATCACGCAGCGAGGCGCGCTCGCTTTCGACTGCATCGAGATTGCTGGTCAGTTTTTCCATCTCCGCATAGGCCTGCTGCTGCGCAGCCAGGGCCTCGCGCTTTTGCGCCTCCGTTTCGAGCAGTTTGCGGCGCGCCTGATCCACCGCATGCCGAACCTGCTCGAGATGCTGCTGACGTTCTGCTGCGACACTCTCCTGATCGCGTTGGATCAGGTGCAGGCGCTCTTCGAGCTCGTTGGCCCTACGCTCTGCCTCGCGCACCCGCTCCTGTACGATCGCATCGTCGGCAGGGTCCACGGCAGCTTGTTCTTGCGCGGCTTCCTGGTGTTCAACAGCCGCGGCGCCGTTGCCCTTGAGCACCGAGACATCGAAGCCGCGCTCGGCTAGCAGGAAGGCGCCGGCCATTGCCCGGCCGCCACTGTTGCTGTACAGCACGTAATGACGATCCAGCGCCAGGCTAGAGGTCTGATAACGCAGCGATTCGAACGGCAGATTGATCGCGCCAGGCCGATGCGATTCATCGAATTCCTCGCTGCTGCGCAGATCCAGCCAGACAGCGCCCTGCGCCACTTTTTCCGCCGCCGCCTTCGAATTGAGCCGCTCGAGGAGCGGATCCTGAATCAGGTCGAGGAAATCGGCCTTGCTCAGACGCAGGACTTCACCATCCTGCAGCATGCTGACGGTCGAGTTACGCGGTGTATCCGACAGGAGGGCCTCTTCACCGAAGGCATCGCCGGGGCCCAGAGTTGCGAGCTCGACGGCCCCCTTGCCATCCCCGGCATCGCGCCTCACGACCGCGCGTCCGCTGGTCAACATGTAATAAAAGTCACCGGGGTCTCCCTGGCGCACCAAATCGCTGCCCTTCTCGACTTCGACCTGCTCGACACTCATCATGACCCGCTGCAGATTGGCGGCGGGCACCTGCTGCAGCACTGGCGACTGCAGCAGCATGCTCATCCAGTCATCTTCGGTGGCGGCGTCGAAATCCCTGACCTGGTAGTCGACCGTCTCGCTGCGCGCCAACAGATCGTTCAAGCGGCGACTGTCGACGCGCGCAATGCGCACCGGAGATTTGGCACGCGCGGAATGGCTGCGCGGGATCTGATGGGCTAACGGAAAACGGGCCGTATCACTCCCCGCCTCGATCGTCTCGACCACCTTGCGGCCGTTGAGCAGCGCGACGTTCCCATTTAGCAGATAGACATGCTCATGGTCAGTATCTCCCTGTTCAAAAAGCATTTTTCCCTTACCCAAAGATTCGAAGCGGACCTCGTCGAGGAGTTCGCCAAGGGCCTCTTCCGGCAGGGTATGCAGCGGCACCAAGGCGCGCAATCGCGCCGTTTCCTCATCGGACGGCGTATCTGTCATTCGAGTGGCTGTATCCATCAGAAAATGCTGACCCCCATGGCGCCGGTGGATCCCAGCGCGCTTCACTGCTTATCGACCCCTCGCATTGCCTTCTTGAGCGTTTCTAGTGCGAGTCGATGCCCCGTGATGCGAAAAGTCGCGCAAGGCTGCATATCTCACCGTTTTTCGTCACGAGGCCGCCTCAGACTGCCTGGCGACATCCAGCCCCTGCCAGGCAATCACGCTGCGGCAGAGCGAGTCACGAATACTGCATCGACCCCCAAGATCCGCCTCCTGTTCGTTCGTCGCATCATCTGCAAAGTTGTGGAATCCGTTTTTTCGATTGAGGGCGTTAAATACGGCATTTCTCTGTACTGAAGCCCGTTTTTCTATGCTATGTTTTGCGCGGTTTCCCACCAAGTGAGCAGGAGTCAACCATGGCAGTTAAGAAGAAGGTCGCGAAAAAGACCGCGGCAGTCACTGCGCCCGCAGTGAAAGCTATTAGCGAAAAACAGACAAAAACGCAGATCATCACCGCAATCGCGGAATCCACCGAACTTTCCAGGAAGGATGTCACCGCTGTCTTTTCAGCGCTTGGCGACATGATTGAGGCGCACATGAAGCGGCGCGGCTCCGGAGAATTCACGATCCCCGACACCGGCGTTAAGGTCCGTCGCGTGAAAAAGCCAGCCCGGAAGGCACGGATGGGCCGCAACCCGGCCACGGGTGAGCCGATGAAGATTGCCGCAAAGCCGGCATCGACCGTCGTCCGCGTGACTGCCCTGAAGGCACTGAAGGACACCATCGGCTAGCGTGCAGCGCGGTTATAGTGACAGTTGAAAGAGCGCCGCTGACGCGGCGCTTTTTCTTTCTTAACGTGGTTGGCGGAGGATCAACTGATCATCGCGCTGTGTGAATTCTAGCTGTTTGAGAAAACTCATCCCCAGCAGCACCGGGCTGCCGGCAGGCATCGAAGGTACAATCGAGGCGCGCACCTCTTGCAGGTGGATGCTGCCTAGACCCACTCGATCGAGCACTGTCTGCCACACCGCAACCGGGCCGTTGGCGGTCTGACTGATGGCGCCGTTGCGTCTGTCCAGCCCCAATCGATCCGCCAGGGCCTCGGGGACCGCCACGTCGGTCGCGCCGGTATCGAGCAGGAAGGTCACGCGCCGGCCGTTGATCAGGCCATCCGCCACATAGTGGCCTTGTACGTTGCGCTGAAGCACGACCTCCTCAGACCCGTCACTGCCGGTCTGGACCAGCGGCGTCGCATTGGGGTTGAGACGCGATTCCAGGACATCCTGGAATACCAGCGTCAACAACACGAGCCCGGCAACCCACGCCATAAGCAGCATGGCACGGCCGGTGCGCTGAACCCCAGGCTGATCTGGCTGTCGTGGCATCGACTTGATACCTTATGAAATTCACCAATTCTCTTGGAGCGGGTCTTGTCCATGAAGTTCAGGCCGATCGATTCTCGAATGAACCCATGACAACAGCCTGCCAGCTGATCTATATACACGACCCCATGTGCAGCTGGTGCTGGGGGTTCCGACCGACCTTTGAGCAACTGTGCGCGAGCCTGCCGCGGCACGTGGCGGTCAGGCGCCTGCTCGGCGGGCTCGCCCCCGACAGCGACCAGCCGATGCCGGCCGACATGCAGATGCGACTGCAGCAGACCTGGCGGCGTATCCAGCAGCGCATCCCGGGCACACGGTTCAATTTCGACTTCTGGCGGGTTTGCGATCCGCGGCGCAGCACCTGGCCGGCCTGCCGC
>JBATKF010000028.1:0-1584 GCA_049669185.1 Sedimenticolaceae bacterium
TCTCCGGCCTACCCAGAGGCGCGCCGCGACACGACGCCTCGCTCGCCGAGCCGCGCCAACTCGTCGCCAAATCGTTCTGCTGAACTGATTGACACGAGCGCAGCGTCCGCGGCCGGCGATGCTCGGGCGGGCACTAGCGGATCCGCTTTCCGTACCGATCGGTCGGGTTCACCGGCGGATAGCGGAGAGCCCGCGCGACGTATGCCCCAGGCGCCGGTCTTCCGCCCGCCGGATCCGACCGATCGTTAACCGGCGAGGTTCAGCCGGTACGGAATCCCGAAAGCCGCTGCTCCGGCAGCGTCTGACTGTCAACCCCGGTGACACGGGCCAGCTCGGGGCCGTGCCAGAGCCAGGCCGCCAGTTCATCGAGGGCCGCCTCCGCGCCGCAGGCCACCACCTCGACCCGGCCATCGGACAGGTTGACCGCATGGCCACTGAGGCCCAGACCTATGGCCTTATCGCGCGTCGCGGCGCGGAACCAGACGCCCTGCACCCGCCCGCTGACCAGGAACCGCCGACTGGCCACCCCTTACTCCAAATCCAGCGTAACGGTTTCGCCGACGCGCAATTCCGTTTGTTCGTCGGTGGCAAGATCCACCACCAGTTCGTAACGCGGTCCCTGGCCGGCCGTGCCGACCGGTTCCAGGCCGACAAAACTGACGGCGGCCTCGAGCGCCCGGCCGCGGACGGTAGCACGCAGTGCCTGACCCGTATGGAGGCGTGCCGCCTGGACGGCATCCACCTGGGCGCGCGCGCGCAGCACGGTGTTGTCGGCAAGGGTCACCAACGGCTGGCTCTGCAGGTCGCTGACGACCGTCTGACCGGGTGCCGCATTGACCGCCAGTACCAGACCGTCGAACGGTGCACGCACCACGCTGCGCTCGAGATCCAGGCGCGCCTCGAGCAATGCCGCACGTGCCCGCTCGGCGGCCGCGCGTGCCGCCTGCAGGGCGATCAGTGCCTGATGGCGCTCAAAATCCGAAAGCACGGTGCGGTCGTAGAGCTCGATCGCGCGCTCGTCTTCGCGCTGTGCCTCTTCGAGCACGGCCTGGGCATGGCGGTATTCGGCAAGCCGGCGCTGGACCTCGCTGCGAAACCCGCGGTCGTCCAGGCTGATCAGCTCATCGCCCTCGGCTACCGCCTGGCCGGGTCGCACGTTTACCTTGACGACGATACCGGAGACCAGGGTGCCGAGTTCAACACGCTGCGACCAGCCTACCAGCGCGGGCACGTCCGCTGCCTGCACGAGGGTCGCCGCGCTCACGGCGAAAAGCCAGGCAATCGGCACGAGCGACATCTTCGTCATTTCGCTTGCTCCTCAGGCAACAGTCGACCCGCCAGTGCATCCAGTCGGGCCTGCGTCATGATCCAGTCGAACTCTGCCTGCGCCAGATCCAGTTCCACCGCCGAGATCTCGGTCATGGCGTCACCCAGGTCGGTCTTGACCTCCAGTTCGTACAGCGCACGGCTGCGGTCGAGATACAGCTCCCGATAGTCTCCCCTGACCTCGAGACCGTTAAGCCGGGTGCGCAGATTACCCAGGCGGAGCCAGAGCTCCAGTACCTGCTGGCGCAACCCGTACTC
>JBATKF010000029.1:0-17795 GCA_049669185.1 Sedimenticolaceae bacterium
CCATGTGGTCGTTGCCCGCGCCCGCCAGCACGCGATGGTCCCCGGCCAACTGGTCGTCGCCATCACCGCCATCGAGCACGTCCAGCCCGCCACCGCCTAGGATCTGATCGTCGCCGGGCCCGCCAGAGAGCACATTCGCTGCGGGGTTGCCTTGGATATAGTTGTCCATGGCGTTGCCCGTCCCGGCGATCGCCGCGTTGCCGCTGAGCTGGAGCGCCTCGATATTCTCGGGCAGCTGGTAATCGACCGATGCGACCACCCAGTCATAGCCGGCGGCGACATCTTCGATCACGACATCCGACGGTGCGTCCACGACATAGGTGTCATAGCCCCTGCCCCCGCGCAGAGTGTCCGACCCGGGCCCGCCGTCGAGCCAGTCGCGGCCGTCGCCACCGACCAGGCTGTCGTCACCGGCGCCGCCATTGATGGTGTCGTTGCCGCCCGTACCTGTCAGGGAATCCGCCAGCGGCGATCCCGAGATCGCCATCGGCGCAGAGGCCAGCAGGCCGCTCAGCTGGGCGAAGTTATAGACATCCCCGTTGGCGAACTCGAAGCGGTCGACCACCTGGCCGTTGGCGCCCTCGACGATGGCCAGTTCGTTGAACGGCGTCGAGAACAGCGCGGTCGACCCGGAGACGAGCAGATTCAGATCGGTGGCCGCGATGCCGGTGCCGAATCGCACGGTACTGCTGCGATCCAGAGAATCGATGATCCAATTCTGGGTTCGGGTATGGCCCGTCGACTGGGGATTGCTGATAACAGAATAGCTATCGGCCCCGCTGCCCCCGATCAGCCGATTGATCCCGACCCCGCCGTCGAGCGTATCGTCGCCCGGGCCACCGACCAGCGCATCGTAGCCCTGCCCGCCGGTCAGCGTATCCGCGGCGGCGCTGCCGAACACCAGATCGTCGCCCGCGCCGCCGGTCAGGTAGGCCGCATCGGACAGCGACGAGGCCAGCAGTTCCTGGTAAGACAGCGCATGGCCGTCGGCGAAGGAGACCGTCTCGATCGCACCGACCAGGCCACCCTTCACATACACCTGATCACCGGCCGCATAATGCAGGATCAGGTCGCCGCTGTCGGCCACGGCTGTGATCTTCAGCGAGTCCGGCGATACCCCGGCGGCGAACTCGATACGATTCCCCTGGCCGGGCGCATCCAGCAGGGTCTCGGTCTGACCGCCGATCTGCGGACTGTCGCCGGCGGAAAACAGATAATGATCGCGGCCGGCGCCGCCCTCCAGGTAATCCAGCCCGGGGCCGCCGGCCAGCCGGTCGTCGCCGGCATCGCCCCAGAGCGAGTCCTGATCCTCGCCCCCGGCCAGGACGTCGCTCCCGAGACCGCCCGACAGCTGATCATCGCCCGAGCCGCCCGACAAATGATCGTCGCCGGACAGCAGGAACTGATCTGCATCGTCACCGAACAGGATGTCGGCACCGGCGCCGCCGTGCAGGGTGTCATCGCCGCCCTGGCCCAGCAGCTGATCGGCACCGGCACCGCCGTACAACACATCGCTGCCGTGCCGATCGGGGGCCAGCCCATCGATATCACCGAATAGCGCATCGTCCTGATCGCCGCCGAGTAGGATGTCACCGCCACCGTTGCCGACCAGGATATCGTTGCCGGCACCGCCCTCCAGATAGTCGTCGCCGAGATATTGCGCATCGTCGGCGATCAGCACGCGGGCATCGCCGTCCAGGAAATCGTCGCCGGCACCGCCGAGCAGGATGTCGTTGCCGCCGTTGCCGTCCAGCGCATCGTCGCCGCTGCCGCCGGAGAGATAGTCGTCGCCATGCATCGCGCCGGGCACCAGCGGGTTGCCATCGATGTCCTGTCCTGCCAGGTCACCGCTCAGCACGTCGTCGTCTGCGTCGCCGAAGATCACATCGTCGCCGGCGCCGCCGCGCATCACATCGTTACCGTCGCCGCCATGCAGGCGGTCATCGCCCAGCGTGTGATTGTCGAAAATGAAGGTGCTCGCAAAGCCGCCGTCGTCGTTAAGCGCATACCAGGTGTAGTCGTAAGTCACCGGATCGAGGGCCAGCGGGCTGACCACGGCCTGCCAGTCGCCGTCGATGTAGTCGCTGCCACCGCCGCCGTAGATCAGGTCGTCTCCCTGCCCGCCGAACAGGCCGTCGGTGCGTGCGCTGCCATAGAGCGCATCGTCGCCACCCTGACCGCTGACGAAGTCACCCGCCTCGCCACCCGAGACCGCCAGGGCCGCGGAACCCTGACCGGCGGCGACCGCCGGGGCGTCCGCGATGGTGGTTGCATACAGACGATCATCGCCGGCACCGCCGTGGATGAAGTCCTTGTCCGGGCCGCCTTCCACGGTATCGGTATCGGGCGCCGAATTGATCACAATACCGTTGTCGACCGTCTGGGGACCGTCGTCCCAGGCGTAGATCCAGTCCCTGCCCGCCAGGCCCTGGATATGGTCGGGCAGGTTATAGCCGTTGAGCTGCTCGAGGTCCGACACCGCAAGATCGATACTCCCCTGGATCACCTCTGATGCACTGCTGCCGGCGCCTGCAATCAGGGTCGGCGTTTCCGATGCCGGGGCCTCCAGAACGATCGCAAGATCGCCGGCCTCGAAACCCTGCACCGTCAGCTCGGCATCGTCCGTCGTGCGCTGGACGTGGAGCACGCCGCCGACCTGGGTGTAGAGATACTGGTCGTCCGGCGAGCGATACTCGCCGCTGGCGCCGTCCAGCACGCCGCCGATCAGCAGATCGCCGTCGAACAGCACCCGTCCGATGCCGTCGTGGTCGAAGATGTCGTCGCCATGCCCTGCGATATAGGTATCCTCGCCGGCGCCACCCTCGAGATAATCCTCGCCCTGGCCACCGTCGAGAATATCGGCGCCCAGGCCGCCGTAGAGGGCATCGCGCCGGCCCTTCCCGATCAGGACATCGGGCTGCTCGCTGCCGAACAGGTAGTACGACGCCTCATCGATGGGCAGTTCACTGGCGAGATCGCTATTGTCGATCTCGATGCCGAGCGTACGGTCCTCGAATCGCCAGGGGTCGTTCGCGGTCAGGATCGTCGGCGATCCGTCTGCGGTATTCCATTCCAGCAGCGCATTCGAGAACTTCGCCCGATCGGCCAAGTAGGCGACGGTCAGGCCGAGCCGCGTAAACGGGTCATAGCGCGCCCCCTGTCCACTGGCCACAAAGGCCGCATACAGTGAATCGTCACCGGTGACCGCGAAGGGCGTCAGGTTCAGCAGCGCATAGCGATAGGCGATGCCGTCGCCGTTATCGGCCTGTGCGCGCGAGGCGGTCTCGTCAGTGCCGAGCGGCAGCAGCGGCTGCAGGTGCAGCTGACCCTGCAGGCCCGCATAGGTCGGGTTCGCCTTGATCGCATTGACCGCCAGATGCAGTGCCTGGCGGTCGTCGATCCGTTGTTCGCCGATCGGGATGCCGGTCGAAAAGAGGTTTGCCAGGACATCGACCAGCGCCTCGAGGCTGCTGCCGCGGCTTGCACTCGCGGACTCGAGCAGCCCATTCAGCTTCGATGACACCGCAGCGTCCGACATCTGGCCCAGACTTCCGTCCATCCGCAGGAGCAGGTCGAACACCGCCGCGCTGTCGGTCATCTGACCCATCCCGTGACCGAAGACGTTCGCGAAGACGGTGTCCTGTTCGATGAACAGCGGCTGATGATCGCCCGGTTGCTGCAGGCCGAAGCCACTGTCCATGGTCACGAGTTCTATGTTCTTGTCGCCATAGAGGTTGGCGATATCGGCGGACGGAAAGCCCGGTTCTCCGCCGAGCAGCGAGAAGACATTGGCGATATTGTCCAGCGCCGTGCCGCTCAGACCCGGGATGGCACCGGTGGGATAGCCCGCGCCGTTGAAGGTGACCGCACGCGTGGTCCATGCGGGAAACAGCCGGGTAAAGGCGGTCGCCAGATGACCGCCCAGGCTGTGGCCGGTGGTGGCGATTAGCCTGTCGTTCAGATCGACGCGGCCGAGCCCGGTGGCGCTGTCCTCGAACCCGATGGTCCAGGGGATGCCGCTCTCGTTGATGATCGCCTGCGCCGGGGTGTCTGCCGGCGCCAACACGAGACGCGCCTGTCGCGCCCATTCACCCTCGGGCGTGATCAACCGCTGCCAGTAGTTGTACATATCGAGGATCTGGCGAAACGCCAGACCGTTGCCGACGAGCTCCCGAAAATCGGCCCTGATCAGATCGTCGATTATCGTGAACGGGCCGGTCTCCGTGCCGCGCATTGCAAGGACCAGATCGCCGGCCTGCAGGCCGTTGACGGGATCGTCATCGATGCGGCTGAAGAGCGTCGCGGAGAAGCCGCTGGTCGTGTTGGGTTGGTGATCTGCGACTTGCCAGTGAGCCGCGAAGTTTTCCGCTTGTGCAGCTGAGAATTTTCCCTCGTAACCGCTATCAGCCAACCTATCGGAAAGCTCTTCCTGATCACCGATAGTACTGTCGTCATGCAGCACATAGCTTGCCTCCGCTACCGAGGCCAGGCCAAATTCAACCGAGTTACTCATTTCGTCTCTCCCTGACGTTGAACCTTTCGTCGAAATCTCGTGAACTGTTCTCTTGTTTCATTGCAGGTAGGCAGATTTAGCCAAAACTTCCATGATCCCTCGCCTCCAACCGCAAGATTCCCATAACCGGCGCCGACACTGACATGCTTCGCCATGACCTCTCCCTTCGGCCGATCGACAACGCGGTGTTCCGTTACCCATACGGGCAGCATTGAGAACGGCCGGCTCTTGACCACCTCCCATACGAACCGCTGATTGAGAACATAGCCTCGAGTAATTGCAGGCGTCTTGAACGACTTCGACGAGTCTGTCCACCTAAGCGTCTCCGCCACCCCAGGATTCTCCTGCTGCCACTGCTCCACCGTCTTGTATACCCAGAAGCCCTGCTCGGTCGCGCACAGGTAACGGTGCAGCAGCACGGTGGGGATGAAGTCCCAGAACACCAGCAGGTACATCAGCAGGCCCGCGCCCCAGCCCCAGCGCGTCGCACTGCGCCCGCGTCTCCGCGCCCAGCGCATGGTCGCCTTGACCACCAGTACGCTCACGGCGATATAGCCCGCAATCACCAGCAGGACGATCAATCCAAACATTCAACACTCCTCCAGCCACTCGGCGTCGTGATCGCCGGATGCTCATCGCTCCCTCACACTCTCGCTCGCATAGCGCAGCAGCGGGCTGAGAAAGAACTCGATCAGCCGCCGCGTCCCGGTCTTTGCCTCTACGGTCACCTTCATTCCAGGGCTCAGCGGCACGGGCCGATGGTCTATCTCAATCCGTGAACGCTGCATCAAAACCCGCATCTTGTACACCAGGCCCCGCTGCGCATCGGCCACGGCGTCGCGCGACAGATCGACGATTCGACCGGCGATCGTGCCGTACTTGGTGAAGGGAAAGGTATCGATCTTGATCTCTGCGGTCTGCCCTATGCGTACGAAGCCGATGTCCTTGTTCTCCAGCACGGCCTCGACCTCCAGTGCACCGTCCTGCGGAACGATCACCATCAGTTCCTGTGCCGGGGTCACGACGGCACCGACCGTATGGACCGCCAGCTGCTGGACGACGCCATCGATCGGCGCGGTCAGGGTCCGCGCACTGGCCCGGGTGCTGGCCTTGGCCAGCTCCTGCTCGGCGGTGCTCTGCTGGCGTTCAGCCGCCTCGAGCCTTTCGAGCACCTGGCGGTGGAATTCACTGCGGCTGAAGCCGACGCGCGCATCGAGCTCGTGGATGGCGGCATCGAGTTCCGCGACACGGCCTTGCAGTACCCGCAGGTCGTAGACGGTCTCCAGGCGCCGCTGCTCGGCCTCCAGGTACTGCTGCTCGGGCAACAGCTTGTCCCTGGCCAGGCCCTGCTGATCCGCGGCACGCCCGCTGACGATCGGCAGGATCGCGTTCAGTTTGTTCACCTGCTCTTGTGCGATGCGCCGTTCGGCCAGCTGCCGCTCACGCTCGCGCTCCAATACGCCGAGACGATCCTGAAACTCGCGCCATCGGTGGATCAGCAGCGCGTCGCGTTGAGCCTGTCGTTCTTCGAGGTCCGGCGGTTGCTCACGCTGCACCCAATCGGCCAGCTGCCGAAAGCAGGCGACCTCGCGGCGTGCGCTATCGCGCTCCTGCCTTAGCCTTTCGACATCCGCCTGCGCGCTGCGCGGGTCGAGCTCGATCAACACGTCACCGGCCGCGACGCGCTGGCCCTCGGCGACGCGGATCGCGGTGACGGTACCGATCTCCAGCGGCTGCACCGTCTTTGTATGGCCGCTCGGTACGATGCGCCCCTGCGCGACGGCCACGATATCGATTTCGCTGAGCGTTGCCCAGACGACGGCGCTGACGAAGAACGCCAGGATCAGCCAGAGCACGGCGCGCCCGGCCGGTGACGGCGGCGTCTCCTGGATCTCGAGCGCGGCCGGCAGGAACGCTGTCTCTGGTCGCCTGGCCCGCATCAGTCACCGGCCGCAAATGCAGGCCGGGGTGCGGGCTGGTCGCCCACCCCCATACCCGCCTGCAGCGCATGCAGCCGGGCATAGATCCCGCGTTGCGCGAGCAGGTCGTCATGACTGCCCTGTTCGACCAGGCGCCCCCGGTCGAGCACCAGGATCCGGTCGGCGTGGCGCACCGCACTCAGGCGATGGGCGATGATGAACACCGTGCGGTCCTCGCAGATCGCGCGCATGTTCTGCTGGATCATGCGCTCGGACTCGTAGTCGAGCGCACTGGTGGCCTCGTCGAGGATCAGGATACCGGGGTTGCTGACCAGGGCCCGTGCGATGGCGATGCGCTGCCGTTGCCCGCCGGAGAGATTGGCGCCGTGCTCGCCGACCAGGGTGTCGTAGCCCTCGGGCAGTTCGAGGATGAAGTCATGCGCACCGGCCAGCTTGGCCGCCGCGATCACCGGCGCCATCGGCAGCCCGGGGTCGGCCAGCGCCACGTTGTCGCGCACGCTGCGGTTGAACAGGAAGTTCTCCTGCAGCACCACACCGACGCGGCGGCGCAGCCAGGCCGGCTCGACCAGGGCCAGATCGACGCCGTCGATCAGCACCCGGCCGCTCTCGGGCACGTACAGGCGCTGGATCAGCTTGGTCAGCGTGCTCTTGCCGGAGCCCGATCGCCCGACGATGCCTATCAACTCGCCCGGCCGAACACTGAGGGTGACGTCGTGCAGCACCTGCGGCCGCTCGGGCGCATAACGAAAGCCGACGTGATCGAGGCGCACCGCGCCCTCGAGTTGCGGCAGCGTGGTGCGGCCCGGGTCGTGACCAGGCTCGGTCGGGGTGTTCAGGATGTCGCCGAGCCGCCGTACCGAGATGCCGGCCTGCTGAAAGTCCTGCCACAGCTGTACCAGGCGCAGGATGGGGCCGCTGACCCGCGCGGCGATCATGTTGAACGCGATCAACTGACCGACCGACAGCTCGCCCTGCATCACCAGGGTCGCGCCGATCCACAGGATCAGCACCACGGTGACCTTGTTGAACAGTCCGGCGATCTGACTGGCGATATTGCCGAGGTTGGCGGCCTTGAAGCTGGCGCCGACATAGGCGGCGAGCTGGTCTTCCCACTGCCGCTGCATCCGCGGTTCCAGCGCCATGGCCTTGAGCGTCTGGATGCCGTTGATCGATTCCACCAGGAAGGCCTGGTTCTCGGCGCCGCGATTGAACTTGGCCTCCAGGCGTCTGCGAAGCAGCGGCGCAACCCAGAGCGACAGGACCGCGTAGCAGGGGATCGCGCCGGCGACCACCGCGGTGAGTACCGGGCTGTAGTGAAAGAGCACTACGAAGAACACCAGCGTGAACAACAGGTCGATCACTAAGGTCAGCGCCGAGCCGGTCAAAAAGTTGCGGATGTTCTCGAGCTCGCGCACGCGGGCCACCGAGTCGCCGACCCGCCGCGCCTCGAAATAGGCAAGCGGCAGTCGCAGCAGGTGGTTGAACAGCTTGGCCCCGAGCAGCACATCGACCCGGTTGGTGGTATGCGCAAACACATAGCTGCGCAGCCCGCCCAGCACGATCTCGAACAAGGATATCGCCAGCAGGCCGATGGCCAGGACGTCGAGCGTCGTCAGGCCCCGATGGACCAGGACCTTGTCGATGATCACCTGGAAGAACAGCGGCGTGACCAGCGCGAACAGCTGCAGGAAGAACGACGCGAGCAGCACCTCGGCGAACAGCCTGCGATGCTTGATAATCGCCGGCACGAACCAGCGAAAACCGAATCTTGCAGTGGGTGACTTCAGCGAGGCACGGCGGGTGACCAGGATCAGCCGGCCGGACCACGCATCTTCGAAGATCGCCCGCGGCAGCGTCAGCGGCCGTTGTTCCAGCGGGTCTTGAATCAGGACCTTGTCGTCGCGGATGCCGGCCAGCACAAAGAAGTGACCGTCGACGTGTACGGCGATAGCCGGGAGCGGCAGTTCTTGCAGACGCTGCCAGCGACTCTCGATAAGTCTTACCCGCAGCCCCAGGTACCGACCCGCGCGCAGCAGCGCCGTGGTCTCGGGCAGATCGCTGGCGGTTGCGAACAGATGGCGCAGCTGCGCGGTATCTGCGGCCAGCCCGTGCAGGCGTGCGAGGTTGACCAGACAGGCCAGGCCCGTGTCCAACGGACCGCTCGGCGTGCTGTGCGGCATATCTTCCCTTCCCTGGATGATGCGAAAAATGCCATGCGGTGAGATTTTCAGGCTAGCCGACTTCGCGCGGCACGGCAAGCCGGTAGCCGGTGATCGAGGCGACTTTCGGAATTCTCCTACACGACATCGAGGACTTGGCTTACGCCGCCGCGGAGGATTCTCTGCCCGGAGATCTCTGGAGAACCTCCTTCCGCTCTTGCCGCCGGCGTTTCACACGCACACCGAACCGGTCTATCTTTCCACCATGACTCGCGATGACGCCTACCAGAGGCGAAGCAGGATCCGATGAAGACCTTGATGTTCACCATCAGCCACCAGCACCTCGAAGACCTGATGTGCAGTCGCTGTATCGCCCGACTGTACAAGATCGAGGATCTGGGCCATGAGCGCGATCAGTACGTGGTGACCGCGTTGGTGCGCGAAGAACACCTCGATGCCGTTATCGACAAGAGTGCCGACCGGCCGCGATGGATAAAGTGGCCCGAGCAATAATCGTTATCGACGTCCGATAAGCATCCTGCGATGCACGATCATCCGGAACGCGAGTACAAAAGCCAGGCTTCGATGTCACGCATCCTGGTCTGGCTGCTGGCGCTCGCGTTGTCGGCGGCGCCGGGATTCGCCGAACAGAACGTCAGCCCCGGCATCAACCGCAGCTACGAGAACCCAAACGTCACCCAGTGGCGCGGTGTGTTCGAGCGCGACGGTCGCGAGGTCTGGGACCGGCGCGACGATATCGTCCGTCACCTGCGGCTGCAGCCCGGGCAGGACATCGCCGACGTCGGCGCGGGCACCGGGTTCTTTACCGCGCTGATGGCGCGCGAGGTGGCACCGGGCGGTCGGGTCTATGCGGTCGATATCGCACAGAACTTCGTCGATGCCAGCGTGCAGCGTTCACGCGACCAGGGGCTCACGAACGTAGTCGGTGTCGTCAACGACCAGCGGGAGGTGCGCCTGCCACCAGAAAGTGTCGATCTGATCTTCATCAGCGACACCTACCATCATTTCGAATACCCGCAATCCACCCTGCGCAGTATTCATCGCGCACTCAGGCCCGACGGGGAGCTGGTGGTGATCGACTTCAAACGCATCCCGGGCATCAGCAGCCCCTGGGTGATGGGCCATGTGCGTGCGGGTGAGGCGAAGGTCATCGCCGAGATCACCGCGGCGGGGTTCGCGCTGATCGAGCGGCTCGATTTCATGCAGACGCAGTTTTATCTGCGGTTCCGCAGGCAGTAGGCACGGCGCTTGCTCGCCGGATGGTCACCGTTGGGATACCACGATAAACGCGAACGCTTTTCTAGAACTCTTCTGACAAATACTTCATAAGTATTTGTTTAAGATGATTTTTGTCCGGAAATCCAACTGACCGCACCGGTCAGTCACAGTCCTCCTCCTCGCCGGAGGTCTTGTCCGGCTTCGGCGCCTCCGGTGGCTTGGCGGTCTCCGCGATACGGGCGGATGCGCCCGCGGCCGACAGGTTAACGGCAGGGTTGCCGCATCCACTCATCGTTGGGGAAGGCGCCGCAGATACCCAGACGGGTAGGCCCCAGCACACTAAGGCAGCGATACTCATCACACGGGACAGTCGCAAATATTCCCTCATTTTTATCTCCTTTCATGCCCTGTTTCATGGCGGTCTGAAACAGAACGCCATTGGGCCATCACTGAACCGCAGTCTAACAGAAACGCATAGCGTCTAGCCCAGGTGCTGCACCAGCTCGGTATCGCGCTGGATCTTGCTGGCGAAATAGCTTGCCATATTCACCAGCATCCTGGTCCGCACGGCGTCTTGCAGGTCATCGAATCGGACCTCGAGGGCGACCGCGTCCGAGGCCGCCACCACATCGGCGGTGCGCCGCTGCTGGTTGACCAGCGCCACTTCGCCGAACACCGTACCCGACCCCAGGGTGGTCAGCCGCAGCTGCTGGCCCCCATCGGTATCGACCAGGACATCCACCTGGCCACTCAAGATGAAATACAGTGACTCGGCCGTGTCCCCCGAGCGGACTATGCGGGTCCCCTTGGCGAACTCGCGCTTCTGACCGGCCTGTTCGAGGCTCGCCAGTTCCTGTGGCGTCATCCCTGTGCAGAGGTATTGTTCGCACAGATCCTGGGCGGGAGGTTCTGTCGTCAATTCGATATGCGCGCCCGCCAGCAAGCGATTCTCACACCACTCCACCGCATGATCGGTGTCTTCGAAATGCAGCCAATCCGGCTGCTGCCTGGCCTCTGCTAGCGTCTGCAGATGCTTCCTGACACGGTACAGATGACTGCTATGGGTGAAGAACAGCGACTTTCCCGCATACTCGGCGCGCACGCAGAGCTCGCTCAACAACAGGATCGATGCCCGGTCCGCCGCAATCACCCGCTTCAGATCCACCACCAGGTAGTCGGCCTCGGAAAACGCCGTCAGCATATCGAGCGTCACCGACTCGGTGTTGCCGAACAACAGCTCGCCCTGCAGCTCGTAGATCCGCACGTGCCGACCTTGGGTTGCCAGCAGCTCGAGTTCCGCGGCGCTGCGACGCCGGCGTGACGCAAACTTTGCGCAGTCATAGACCTTGCGCACGATAGACGCGGAGGTCGAGCGCGCGACGTTGAAAAGGTGCAGACTGAAGTCGTTCGACAGACGCTTGCAGGCCTCGATACCACGCACGCTGTTACCCTTTTCGTCGAGCGCGGGCGAGAACACGCCGAGCCCGAACTGGCCGGGCAGCACCGCCATGATCCCGCCGCCCACACCACTCTTTGCCGGCATGCCGACGTTGAAGATCCAACCCCCCGAGTAGTCATACATGCCGCAGGTGCTCATCACGCTCAACACCTTTTCCACATAGCGCGACTGCAGTGCGACAACGCCGGTCACCGGGTTCACGCCATTGTTCGCCAGGCAGGCCCCCATCATCGCCAGATCGCGCGCCGTCACCAGGATCGAACACTGGCGAAAGTAGAGATCGAGCACGTCTTCGGGCGTGCGATCGACAATGCCATGCCCATACAGCAGATGGGCGATGGCCCGGTTGCGGTGCCCGGTCTCGCTCTCCGAGCGATATACCTTTTCGTCGATCTCCAACGGACGGCCGGTGAATCGGGAAAAGGTCTGCAGGATCCGCGACATCGGATCGACGCCGTGCTTCTCCACCACCATGCCGGTGGTTGCGATCGCCCCGGCATTGATCATCGGATTCAGCGGCCGTCCGGTCTCCGATTCCAGACTGATGGAATTGAAGGCCTCACCCGACGGCTCGACGCCGACCTTGGACACTACGTGCTCTAGACCGCGGTCCTCGAGCGCCAGCCCGTAGGTGATGGCCTTGGAGATCGACTGGATGGTGAAGTTCTGGCGGGAATCCCCGACCTGATAGACGTGGCCGTCGACGGTCACGATGGCGATGCCCAGCCAGGCGGGATCGGCATGGGTCAATTCGGGGATATAGCTGGCGACCTCGCCACCCGTCATCTCGAGCAGCTCGTCGTGCAGTTGTTCGAGGTATTGCTGTACCGGAGAGAGCTGAAGGGCTTGCGTGTTCATCCAAAACGCCTGGCAGGTATCGTTTTCGCGCCCGGTTTGATCTGACCGTCGACCTTGAGTGGGGCGGATGGCACCGGCGAATCGGCAGCCTGTGCACATGATGCAAGACTTATACCCGGCGGGACCCTCTTCGTCACCGGTGAATCTTTGCCCGACGCAGGTCGGCATACCCGGGCCGACTCATCGGAACCGGGCAGATTAACCGCCGTGTCGGCCGCAGGAATCGCTGACACCATCGGGACATCGATGAGCCACCCTGCCCGAGCCCAACTCCGCCGCAAACTGGCGGCGCCCCAAATTGAGGCACCCCCTTCGGTTGCGCACCCGGAAGGTGCGGACTCTAGGCGCCTTGGGTCAGGGCTCCTGCTCGAAGATGTCTTCCAGAAACGCCAGCGCTCTCAGCCAGGATCGCTGGTCGGCCGCCTCCTGATAGGCCAGGGCCTCCATCCCGTAGCCGTCTGCATAGGGATTCGTGAACGAGTGCTTCGCGCCGCCGTAGATGTCCATCTCCCAATCGACGCTCGCCTGCGACAGCGCCTGCTTGAAGGCCTGGATACGTTCCGCCGGGATCAAACCGTCGGCATCGCCGTGGGCGACCAACACCCGGGCCTTCACCCTGGCCGCCTGCTCCGGCGTGGCCGGCGGTAAGGCACCGTGAAAACTCAGCACACCCGCAAGGTCGGCACCCGCATAGGCCATCTGCATCACGGTGGCACCGCCGAAGCAGTAACCGATCGCGGCCAGTCTTTCTGCATCGACCTTCGGGTGGGCCTTCAACTGCGCCAGCGCCAGATTGGCCCGCCGCTGCCAGGCCTCTGCATTCGAGGAGATCTGCTCCATCCAGCCCTTCGCCTCGTCGGCGTGCCGGGTTATCTTGCCGTCGCCGTACATATCTGCCGCAAAGGCGACATAGCCGGTCTCCGCCAGCATCTCTGCGCGCAGTTTCGCGTAGTCATTGAGTCCCCACCACTCATGGGCGACCAACACGCCGGGGCGTTTGCCGGTGAATGCATCGTCCCAAAAGAGGTAACCCTTCAATTCGACATCGCCGTCCTTGTAGCTGACTGCCTCCTGCTGCATTACCGCAGTCGCCGAACTACTGGCCAACAATAAGACCATCCCAATCTGCCAGGCCTTCATAAGCCCTCCTCTTTCGCCGTTAAATCTGGTGTGCGTATAGGCGCGATTTAGCGGGCTAGTCAAGCGCGTAGCCGGTCTCGCTCAGCACAAAGCGGAAATTATCCCACTGCTCGTCAGTGAAGGTATCGAGGATGTTGCGCCGGCACGAGAGCTGGTACTTGAGCACCTTGCGGTGCAGTTTGAAGATCTCTTCCTGCTTGGCATACAGCACCTCCTCGCGGGTCTCCGGATTCAGCGCAATCCGCTGGAAGGCGGCCCGTTCCTGGATGATCTTGTTCATCGCGTGAATGAGCGGTACACGATTCTTATTGCGCCAATCGCGAAAGACCTTGACCTGCTCTTTGGTCAGGCCGATGGCGTCGCGATTCTCCATGATCAGCGGCATCAGAAACGGGTGAAAACCCATCTGACTGAGCATCGACATGCGCTCCTTGGCCAGCTTCCAATCGATGACATCGAAGTCGCTCGACCCGGAACCCTTGCCGGTGCCCTGCTCGGCGCCGGCCTGGAGACCGACCAGACACAGGCACAGCGCAGCGGCAGCGGCCCATGCACGAATCCGTTTACGCCTTGGCATGATGCATTCCTCCCTCTTGGTCGTATCCGTCCACCGAAGGGAACTGCACATCTCCCTCCGCCGCCATCATCCTCAAATTCGGTTCAAAACGCGAGCCTGAGCGAGCCTCACAGGACATTCCCACCCCCGAATTAACCAAATAAAGGTTCAACATCGCTGCGTCAGTGACTACTATCCAGTTACAGGGGCGCTCAAGGTTTCGGTCGCCCGACCGAACTTGCAAGAAGGACAGTCCGAAGAAACGAGCATTACAGGCCGCATGAGTCGACCCGAAACCAACGCGAGAACGCAACACCTGGTCAGAGACAAGCTGCTCGAGCAGCGCTTTCTCGACTTGTGGCAACGCTGCCTGCTGCCCGGCGTTTCCAGCGACCCCAAGGCGATCTGGGACAGAGTGGCGCAGCACTACGCGGAGCCACACCGGCACTACCACGATCAGCAGCACCTGGCGCACTGTCTGGACCAGATCGACCTCGCCTCCGGCCATATCGACGACGCCGACCAAGTGGAGATGGCGATCTGGTTCCACGACATCATCAACGTCCCGCAAGCCAAGGACAACGAGCAGCGCAGCGCGGAGCTGTTCCGCAGCCTCGCCGACAGCCTTTTCGACCCCGCGTTCATCGCCGCGGTCGTGGACCTGATCCTGGTGACCACCCACCGCGAGCAGCCAGGTGATGCGGATCATCAGTTCATCTGCGACATAGACCTGGCCAGCTTCGGTTGTCCCTGGGAATGCTTCATACGCGACTCGGATGCGGTGAAGGCAGAGTTCCCCGGTCCGGAAGAGGACTATTTCCGCGGCCAGGCCGCCTTTCTGAAGGCCCTGCTCGCGCGTCCACGCATCTTCATGACGGATTTCTTCAACGCGCGCTATGAGCAGCAGGCCAGAGACAATATCCAGCTGCTGCTTCGCGATTTAAAGAAACAGAGCGCCGGCATAAGGCCGACCCCGACTGCCTAGCCCGCTTATCTCACCGCTTTCCGTCACAGCGAGCATATCGGGCCGCGCAGAAGGTAATCGGTGAGATAAGCGGGCTTCAACCTAACTTCCCAGATAGCGCAATACCACCATCGTCAGATCATCCGATGGTGCCGCGCCGTCGACGAATGCCGCCACCGCGTCATCCACCCGTGCGCCGACCTCGGCGGCGCTCGACCCGGGGTCCCCTCGCAGACAGGCCAGCAGGCGGTCCTCGGTAAACAACTCATGCTGGCTGTTCATCGCCTCGGTAACGCCGTCCGTGTAGAGGATCAGCACATCGCCGGGCACCAGTCGCAACCCCGCCGATGCATAGGTGGCATGCTCGTCGACGCCCGCCAGGATACCCGCCGGTGCGGGCAGGAACTCAAACTGCGCCCCCTTCCTGCCCAGCACCATCGGATTGTGTCCGGCACAGACATAGCGCAGTTCGCCGGTGCGGCGATTCAGAACCGTGACCATCAGGGTCACGAACATGCAGCGCTCGTTGTCTTCGCACAGCGCGGCGTTCAGCCGCTGCACGGCCCACTCGAGGGTCTGCGGTCGTAGCATCTCGGCGCGTAGCAACGTCATGGCCCGGACCATGAACAGCGCGGCCGGCACGCCCTTGCCCGAGACATCGCCGATCGCGATGCAGTACTCGTCGTCGCCCAGGGCGAAGACATCGTAGAAGTCACCGCCCACGTGCCGCGCCGGCACCATCTCGGCGACGATATCGATCTGCGGACGCAGATCGAGATCATGCGGCAGCATCCCCGCCTGTATTTCTTGCGCGATACCCAGTTCCTTTTCGAGATGCTCGTAGCGAAGCCGCTCTTCCAGGGCCCGCTGCATCATCTGGTTGCGGGCGCGAAAGCGCTCGGCAAACAGGCGCATGAAATTTCTGGCGACCTGCGGATTCGTAATGAAATCGCTCCAGAAGCGGGACTCGGACACGGCCAGCAGCACGCTGGGCTGCGCGGCCGCGACGAAGGCGGTGGCCGGACGGCCGTCGATGATCGAGATCTCGCCGACACATTCCCCGGGCTCGATCAGAAAGTCGCCATCACCTGTCGGCCGCTCGAAGTTCACGTTCAGGCGACCCTCGAGCAGCAGGTAGAGGGTGTCATTCTTTTCACCGGGTGACAGCAGCAGCTCGCCGGGCGCCAGCTGCCGCAGCTCGCAATAATGGAGCAAAGCCTCGAGCGTGCCGACCGGGATATCGAAAAAGATCTCCAGCGCGGCGATCCGATCGAGCCATCGCCTAGGGCGGTCGTCTTCGACGCGTACTTCGGGGGGTGTCCCGGCCGACACATCAACGGGACTGTGTTGGCGGCGTCGATCGACGCCGTGGCGCTTGTCGCTCATCGGAGGGTCGCGCGCTAGCTGATTTTCGTTAGAACAAGCTTAAGCCGGTTGGCGCCGGAAACATAGCTGTAATACTGCGCTTGCGAGTAGCGCTTTATCAGGTGAATACCACGACCGCCGATCGCGGCATGCGCCAGGTCCGTCCCCGTTGCCATCGCCGGGGCAGCGAGCGGGTCGAACGGGCGCCCGCGATCCTCGATCTCCAGCACCAGCGAGTCACTGGCGTCGGTCAGCGTGATCGTGATCGAATCCGACCCGCCGTCCGGATAGCCGTGGGTGATCGCATTGGTGACCGCCTCGTTGAGCACCAGGTCGAGCGCGAATGCAGTCTTGTCGGACAGACCCCATTCGACAACGAGGTCAGCGAGCCAGCGTTCGATGCCCGCGAGTTCCGAAAGCCGGTTGCCGATCACCCGTTTGCGTCGCGCCTCGCCTGCCATCCGAGCTCACCCCGCGCGAGAAACTAAATCAACAGCTAGTGGACGCCCTGCAACAACTCTTTGGCGGCACCCAGATCGTCCGTCATCGGGATCAGCGAGGCCACGCCGGAGGTCTCCAGCACGCCCCTGACCATCGGCTGCGGATTGAAGAGCACCATCTTCCCGCCCCTGGCGGCGGCGGCCTTGGCGCAGGACAGCAGGGTGCGCATGCCGATCGAGGCCAGGAAGCTGACCTTGCTCATGTCGACCAGGACCGCCGCTCTCTGGGTGGCCGTCAGCGCAGTGAACTTCATGTCGATGGCCTGCGTGCCCTCGATGTCGAGCCGGCCGTCGAGGGTGATCTTCAGGATATGTTCGTCGAGCAGTTCGGATTCGAGTTGCATTGGCAGCGCTCCGCATTGTTATCGATCCGCAAAATCATACCGCGGTACAGCGATCGCAGACAGGCGTTTGTGAAGCGATGCTTCCACACCCGGTTCGGCGCTGCAGACGCCCCAACGCCAAGCGTTCCGGCATTTAGCCTTTCTGCCGTGACAGGTTCATGACATCGCGATCGGTCGCCTCGCCGGGGTCATTTACCCGCCTCGCCTACTCTGTTTTCCACCTGGTATTCGCTGGTCTGGCGCAGGCGCGCGCCGATGATCCGGGTGAGATTGCGAAACAGCCGGAACGCCAGGATCGGGAACCGCCGGGTGAGCCGATCGATGCGCCCCCAGCTCAGCACCAGCAGCTGGCCGTCTTCCAGGGCGACGACATCCGCGGTACGCTGCCCGCCCGCCAGCGGCCCTACCTCGCCGCACAGGTCGCCGACGTTCATCACCCGCAGGTGTTTGATTGTGCCGTCATCCTTGCGCTTCTGCGCCTCGACCTGGCCCTCCAGCACCACGTACATCTCGTTGCCGACCTCGCCCTCGCGGATGATGCGTTCGTCCTTGGCGAATCGGCGGATCTCACTGGCCAGCAGGATCTTCTTGATCTGCCAGATACGCATCCCCTGGAACAGCGGCGATTTCTGCAGCGCCTCCTTCTGGATCTTATAGGAAAGCAGATCCCAGACGGTCAGCAGCTCGCTGGAACCGAGCAGCAGCGGTGTCAGCACGAACGTGGCCAGCAGAGCGATCAGGATCACCATGGCGCTCAG
>JBATKF010000030.1:0-1541 GCA_049669185.1 Sedimenticolaceae bacterium
GTGAGGGTGTCAGACCCACTGCGGCGACCGGCGGCTGCGCCGCCGTCGGCACATCACTGACGCTGCTCACGGCGAAAAACCGCCAGGCCCAGAGCATCACGGCAGCACCGACCAGGCTCCAGATCACGAGTTGGCGCCAGTCAGGGCGTCGCTGGAACAACAATTCCTCGTCCGGGTCGACGACCGCTGGTGCTTCAGCACGCCGCACCGGGTGTTGCACCGCCGCCGGCGCCCGCGCGTCCAGGTCCTGCAACACCTGGTTCAGCAGACTCATCAGCCCATACCCAGCAGCGCAAAGGCGCCGAACGCCGCGGCCCCGGCGGACAGCGCGCCGCCTAGCGCCATGGACACGCGTTTCAGGCAGATCGGTGCGTGCCGCCGCAGGAACTCCGTGTCCTCGATAGCACGTCGCAAGTGACGCCGGGTTATCTGGGCCCGGCCCTCGCCATAGGCGGCGAGCAGACATTTGTGCGCGACGATGTTGACCAGACGAGGCACGCCCTGGCAGACACGCGAGATCTCTCGCACCAACGGCGGCGGGAACAGCCGTGGTCCCTGATAGCCGGCGATGGCCAGACGGTGACTCAGATAGCCTGCGATCGCTGGAACATCCATCGGCGCCAGGACATAGGAAAAGGTAATTCGCTGCCGTAGCTGGCGCACCGACGGCCTGCCGAGGTGCAGGTCCAGCTCCGGCTGACCGAACAGCACCACCTGCAGCAGCTTGCTCTTCTCGGTCTCCAGGTTGGTCAGCAGGCGCACTGCCTCGAGGCAGTCCTCGGGCAGTGCCTGGGCCTCGTCGATGATCAACACCACTTTGCGCCCGGCGGCCTTCTCTTCGACCAGACGATCGTTGATCATCTGCATCACCTTGTGCTGCCCCATATTACGGTGATAGCGGATGCCCAGCTCATCGGCCAGCGCATAGCGCAGCGCCGTCGCCTTTAGTGCCGGGTTCGGGATGTAGCCGGTAACCAGACTCGCGTCGTCGGCCAGCTCGCGCAGCAGCTTGCGACATAGCAGGGTCTTGCCGGTGCCGACCTCGCCGGTCAACTTGATAAAGCCCTCGCCCATCTGCAGCGCAACCAGCAGGGTATTCAAGGCTTCCTGGTGCGACGGGTTGTTGTAATAAAAGGCGGTATCCGGGGTCAGGCTGAAGGGTGCCTCGTGCAGGCCAAAGAAATCCAGGTACATCATTGGGTCTCGCCCTCGGTACCGAAGATCTGGGGATGTCCACCGACGTGGAAACCTCGATCGAGCCGACCAAGATCGTCCGACGCGCGCTGTAGGGTCTCACCCCAGGCCGCGGGGGTGTTCACCACCAGTGGCTTCAGCAGGATCACCAGCTCGCTCTTGCGCGACTCCTGCTTGGTCTGACGGAACGCCGCGCCAAGGAAAGGGATATCGCCCAGCACCGGCGGCGCCGCCAGCCCCTCGGCCGTTCGCTCCTGCATCAGACCGCCAATCACGACGATCTGACCGCTGCTCGCATAGATAATGCTGTCGGACTCCCGCACCCGTGATTGTGCCAACGGCAGCGA
>JBATKF010000031.1:0-4372 GCA_049669185.1 Sedimenticolaceae bacterium
GCTCGGTGCTGCGTTCTGCCACCGCGGCCCCGGCCTCGACGATCGCCAACAGCTCATCGGCGGTGACGACCGCGCCTTCATCGACCTTGGTCTCCTGCAGGACACCGGCGACCGGCGAGGGCACCTCGAGGACCACCTTGTCGGTCTCGAGATCGACCAGGTTTTCGTCGCGCGCTATCGCCTGGCCCGGTTTCTTGTGCCATGTCAGCACCGTCGCGTCGCTGACGGATTCCGGCAGCGTGGGTACTCGTACTTCGGTCGACATCTTGGTTCAGCCCCTTCGATTCATCGATGGATCGCGGCGCCCGGTGAGCGCGTCGTCCACAAGTTTCTCTTGTTCTTCCTGGTGCACAAGGTGATAACCGGTCGCCGGCGCCGCGGCCGAGGGCCGCCCGGCGTAGATCAGCTCGCGCTTGCCGTTGTGCAGGTTGTGGAAGCGGTGTTTGACCTGGTCCCAAGCGCCCTGGTTCTGCGGCTCCTCCTGACACCATACGAACAGCGTGGCGTTCGGGTAGCGGTCGATCACGGCATCGAAGTCCTCGCGCGGGAACGGATACAGCTGCTCCAGGCGGATCAGCGCGACATTGGCCAAGTCGCGGCTGCGCCGCGCCTGCAGCAGATCGTAATAGACCTTGCCCGCGCATACGACCACCTGAGTCACCGCCGCGGGATCGATCGGGTCGATCTCGTCGATCACGGTCTCGAAGCGGCCGTGGGTCAGGGACTCGAGCGACGACGTGGCCAGCGGGTGGCGCAGCAGGCTCTTGGGCGACATCACGATCAGCGGGTGACGGTAGGGTCGCAGCATCTGGCGGCGCAGCAGGTGGAAGATCTGCGCCGGCGTGGTCGGCACGCACACCTGGATGTTGTGTTCGGCGCACAGTTGCATGTAGCGCTCCAGGCGCGCCGAGGAGTGCTCCGGTCCCTGACCCTCGTAGCCGTGCGGCAGCAACATGACCAGTCCGCAGTACAGGCCCCACTTGGCGCCGGCCGAGGCAATGAACTGATCGATAACCACCTGCGCACCATTCGCGAAGTCGCCGAACTGTGCCTCCCAGATGGTCAGCGCATTGGGTTTCGCGGTGGCGAAGCCGTATTCATAGGCCAGCACCGCCTCCTCGGACAGCACCGAATCGATCACCGCGAAGTTCGGCTGACCCTTGTGCAGATGGCGCAGCGGGATATAGCTCTCGCCGGTGTCCTGGTTGCGCAGCATCGCATGGCGGTGGAAGAAGGTGCCGCGGCGGCAGTCCTGGCCGGAGATGCGGATCGGCACGCCCTGGTCGAGCAGGGTCGCGTAGGCCATGGTCTCCGCGAATCCCCAGTCGGCCAGCTTGTCGCCCTGCGCCATCAGGCGGCGGTCTTCCATGATGCGCTGCACCCGCGGGTGCAGATTGAAGTCGCCGGGCGGCGTGACGATCTGGCCGGCGAGGGCCTCGAAGCGCGCCGGATCGAAGCCGGTGTCTACCGGGAAGTCCCAGCGCACGCCGCGGTAGACCAGCCAGTCGACGTGGAAGGGGTTGCTCACCAGGCACACCGAGGGCCGTCCGACGCACTGGCCGCGCTCGAATTCGGCGCGCACCTCCTCGACGTCCCGCTGTACCTCGGCCGGCGTCATCAGCTGCGCTGCGATCAGCCGGTCGGCATAGGCGGCGCGGACCGGCTGATGATTGCGGATCTTCTGGTACATCATCGGTTGGGTGACGGCCGGCTCGTCGGCCTCGTTGTGGCCGTGCCGACGATAGCTCACCAGGTCGATCACGGCGTCCTTGCGGAAGCGATTGCGATAGTCGAGTGCCACGCGGGTCACGAAGATCACCGCCTCGGGGTCGTCGCCGTTGACGTGGAAGATCGGCGCCTGGACGATCTTTGCGACATCGGTGCAATAGGTGGTCGAGCGGCTGTCGAGCGTGCTGCTGGTGGTGAAACCGATCTGGTTGTTGATCACGATATGCACGGTGCCGCCGACGGTGTAACCACGCGCCTGCGACATATTGAACATCTCCATGTTCACACCCTGTCCGGCGAACGCGGCATCGCCGTGCAGGATGATCGGCAGCACCTGTTGGCCTTTGCGGTCGCGCCGGCGCTGCTGCCGGGCGCGTACCGAGCCGTGCACCACGGGACTGATGATCTCCAGGTGCGAGGGGTTGAAGCCCAGCGTGATGTGCACCAGGCCGCCCGGGGTGTCGACGTCGCTGGAGAAGCCCTTGTGGTACTTGACGTCGCCGGATGACAGGATGCCCTCGTCCGGCGCCTGGCGAATGCCTGCGAACTCGTCGAATATCTGTGCCGGCGGCTTGCCGATGATGTTGGCGAGCACGTTCAGGCGGCCGCGGTGGGCCATGCCGATCACGACCTCTTTGGCGCCGTCGCGCCCGGCGCGCTGGATCAGCTCGTCGAGCATGGGTATCAGCGATTCGCTGCCCTCCAGCGAGAAACGCTTCTGGCCGACGTAGCGCGCATGCATGAACTTCTCGATACCCTCGGCCGCGGTGAGCATGTGCAGTATCCAGCGGCGCTGCTCGTCGTCCAGCTCGGGCTTGACGCGATAGGTCTCGAGGCGCTGTTGGATCCAGCGTTTCTCCTCGGTGATGGTGATGTGCATGTACTCGGAGCCGACGTTACCGGTGTAGGTCTCCTGCGCCAGCGCCAGGATATCCTTCAGGGGCAGCTGTTCCGGGGCGAACAGCGAACCGGTGTTGAAGACCATGTCCAGGTCGTCTTTGCCCAGGCCGTAGTAGGACGGCTGCAGGTCGGGCAGCGGCAGCTGCGGCTTGAGCCCCAGCGGGTCGAGGTTGGCGTTCTGGTGACCGCGCACGCGGTAGGCGTTGATCAGGCGCAGCACCTTGGCCTGGCGTTCGGCGGCCGCCGCGGAGAACCCGCCGTCGCCGCGGATGCGTGTACGCGGGTCGCTGGCCAGTTCGAGGAAGTCCTCCTGCACGCGGCGGTGGGACAAGTCTGAGACCGGGCTGCCGTTAACCGGAGGGAGGCTGTCGAAATGCCTGCGCCAGTTGTCCGGGACACTGCCCGGATCGTCGAGATAGGCCTCGAACAGGTCTTCGATGAAGGGCGCATTGGCGCCAAAGTAGGCGGAGGAGCGACGCAGTCGATCGAGCATCTCGGACATTTTTGGACGGCCACCCAAGGTCTTGCCGGAAAAAAGAAAAACTCCCGGATTAGGGGGCGTTTATCGTCAAAAGTCTAGCACAGTGAACGCGGCGTTCTTGGGTCGCGAAATTTTTATTCGGATCATTGTCTGAACAGAAGGTTGAGCGTGATGACCGCAACCCAGATCATTCACTTTTTTGACTGCTAAACTTTCGACATCATGGATACGCAAGCTCCAAACCTGCCGGGTGCCCGGGTCGACGTCTGTTCACTGGAGGCGGACATGGCGTTTTTCGAGGCCCGCCTGTCGCTGGCGGCTGGCGCGCCCGATACCCGTTACCAGCGCGCGCAGATCAAGGCCTATCAGACGCTGGGTCGCCTGCTCGGCGAGACCCTGAGCCAGCTGCGCCCGCCGACCAAACCGCCGTCAACGGCCAAGGGTCGCTCCGCGGCCGCCTGAACGCAATCCTCGATTGCTTTAGGTACATTCAGCACTTGCGCCCCGGCGCATTCGACTCGCGGGACGCCGTGAATCCGTCCGTGGAGGCTCGACTGCCGCATCCCTGCGGCAGACGCCCGAGAATCGAACACGCCGGCCCGCTCATGGCTTTAGGTGGGCCTATGAGTCCCCGGGCGTCCGGTGTCCCGCATCTGCGCCCATCGGCCGGCGCAACCCGAGCACCCGTCGGATATCGAGCCATATCGCGTGCAAGGCGGGTATCAGCAGCAGCACCACGAAGGCCGATGCCAGGGTGCCGAAGCTCAGCGCAATCGCCATGGGAACCAGAAACAGCGCCTGGGTGGAGGTCTCGAACAGCATCGGGAACAGCCCCGCGGTGGTGGTCAGCGAGGTCAACACGATCGGGCGAAAGCGACTGCGTGCGGCCTCGATCAGCGCATCGGCCGACGCGCTTGCGCGCAGTTCGTTGTAGCGCAGCGTCAGCACCAGCGCCCCGTTCACGACCAGGCCGCCGAGGGCGATCATCCCGAAGATGCTGACCGAACTGAGGTCGAAGCCCAGCAGCACGTGGCCCGCGATCGCGGCCGCGACCGAGTAAGGGATGGTCAACATGATGATGCAGGCATCGGCATAGCTGCGGAACAGCGCCGCGGTCAACGCGAAGATCACCAGGCCGACCCACAGCAGGCCGTCGAGGATGGCGTCGATCGCCTCGTTGCGGTCGCGCCGACCACCGCTGAACTCCCAGGCCAGGCCCGGGTAGCGCGCGGTCAGCTCCGGCAGCACCTCGGACTCCAGGTC
>JBATKF010000032.1:0-9193 GCA_049669185.1 Sedimenticolaceae bacterium
TGCAGACACACTAGTCCTACGCAACCGCCAGCACGCGGCGTTATATGTACAAGTTGCATAGCGCGAACATCTTGTGCAGTGCATTGTCTTTCTTCGCCAGGCCGCGATAGTGGGCCTTGGAGAAGCCAAACTGCCGCCTAATCACCCGGAACGGGTTTTCAACGATGGCCCGCATACTCCCTTTCGATTGTTCGATTTGCTCAGTCAGCCGGTCCAGCTTAATGTTGCCTAAAGCGCGCCGCTTTCCCATACGCAGCGCAATGTATCATTGAATCTGACGGGCTCTGTGCCCTGGGCGTTTCTCGACACCCTGATAGCCGGCGCCGCCGAAGCCGCGCTCCTCTTCACCTTGTAGCAGATGATGCGCCTGAGTCACATCATTCACGTTCGCTGTGCTAGTGACCAAGGTATGAATCACCCTTCTTATATCATCGACCCTCAATCGCATCTTCATCCCGAAATACTACTGATTGCCTTTTCGCGTCTGGTGAATCTTCGGGTCACGCTTGCCTTCTCTGTTCCTGGTGGAGCTCAGTGAATCGATCAGGCTAGCGTCTACCGTTAGAAGGCCTAGATCAAGATTGGACTCGCTTTAGCGGGGTAGAAGTTGAACTTGATCGAGCGCACAGGAAGCAGCGAGTGCGGATAGTGACCTGAAAAACCACAGACTACCCGCAAAGCGGGCAGGTCAGAATCGGCGACCCAAAGGGGTCAGTCACACAAGTCAAAGGGGTATGGCACAGATTGCGATGTGATCTACGGTTAGCTATGCTTCCCACGATTGATTGGCTGCCAACGTACGGACTGGGTTAGCGCTTCGCATGATAATTCCAATTAACATTTTTACCGATTTACCGACATTATCGGCTTTAGTTGCTGAGCTTGAACCACTGTTTGAACCTCATGGCCAGATCAGTGTAACGGCAAGGCCCGGTGCAAAAAACCCAATCTACGATTCTATTGGATGGACTCCAGAAGGCGCGAAGGCAGCAGATTATTCGGAAATCACACCACCATTCCGAGGTACCGTTGTCGAAGAGCTGCTGAACAGTCTGCCATGCCCATTTGGCCGTACTCGACTGATGCTGCTGAGGCCCAAGACTTGCCTCTCGATACATTCGGATTCCGGTGAACGCTACCATGTTGCGATCAAAACTAATCCGGGAAGCTATCTTATAGAGGTTAACGATGATGGTAGCGGCAAGTTTCATCACGTTCCAGCGGATGGCCAAGTGTATCGAATGGATGCTTCCCGCCTGCACACGGCGATCAATTCCGGCCGCACGCCTCGCATTCATCTGGTTGCTTGTTCTGCACTGGATCACCTAACGGAGTCGCACCATACGAAGGGGCGGTTACAGACGGTTCTAGGACGAAGTTAGTCAGTAAGTCGCTGCACACAGATGACGAAGACACAAAGTAGCAGTGAGTGAGAAATAAGATAACCGAACGGGAGCAGAGGGCGCTAATCTATATCACAATTTCTTGATATTATGATGATCTTCGAACAATACCTGCCCGAACAGGAATCAGGATAGCAAGAATGGAGAACGGTATATTCAAGTTCATCTGGCGATACAGCAGACGCCAGCAATTGACCATCTTGGCGATGACCTTGTGCTATATGCCCCTGCTCTATATAGCGCTGGAGTTGCCAAAGCACATCGTCAACGACGCCATTGATGGCAAAGATTTCCCCAAAGAGGTTCTTGGTCAATCACTGAACCAGATCGAATACCTATTGACCCTTTGCGCCGCGTTGCTCGCCTTGCTTGTCGGCGGCGCCATTATCACAAGGACGATCAACACTTATAAAGGCACAACGGCGGAACGAATGATTCGCCGCCTTCGCTATCAGCTCTACAGGGCAATTCTTTTGTTCCCGCCGCAACATTTCCGCCGTGTTACGCCGTCTGAACTCGCTACCATGATCACCGCTGAAGTCGAGCCCATGGCGGATTTTATCGGCTCCAGTTTCTCCACACCCCTGGTCGAGGGTGGGATCATGCTGACGATCCTGTACTTCATGTTTTCGCAAGATCCTATCCTGGGGTTGGTCGCCATGTCCATGGTTCCCTTGCAAGCCTGGCTGATCCCGAAACTCCAGAAAAAGGTGAACATGTTGGGCCGGGAGCGGGTTCGCAGGGCCCGCAAGCTAGCGGGCTGGGTCGGCGAGTCCGTACAGGGTATCAACGATATCCATGCAAACGATGCATCGACCTACATGAAGGCGACCTTGTCCGAGAAACTCGGCGGTATTTTCGAGATTCGCTATAAACTGTTCCGCATTAAGTTCTTTATGAAATCGCTCAATGTGTTTTTGAGCGATCTGACGCCGCTCATTTTTTATTCAGTCGGCGGATACTTGATCATCAACGGAGAATTGTCACTTGGCGCCCTGGTTGCTGTCCTGGCCGCCTATGCCAAATTCACAGCGCCCTGGAAAGAGCTCTTGAGGTACTACCAACGCCTGCATGACGTAAAAATCAAATACGAGCAGTTGATCGAGCAGTTCCAGCCCAAGGGTATGCTCGACCCTGCGCGCCTGGAGAACCGTCCGGAGACTTTGGAGCGTCTTTCGCTGCCATTGGCGGCCAAACGTCTAAGTATTGCGGAAGACAACGCCAAGCTTGTTGATGACGTGAGCTTCCATATTGAACCTGGCGAGCGCGTCGCCGTGTTCGCCGACCCTGCAGCCCGGGACAGCCTGGCCGGTGCCATCGCAAGGCTGATATCGCCCAACACCGGCCACATTGCTGCGGGTCATCTAAACCTGGCCGACTTACCGGAGGCCGTTACCGGTGCATCTATCGGCTATGCCGCGTCAACCTCGCTGATTTTTGATGGAACCGTGCGCGACAATATGCTGCTGGGCCTTCGTCGAACACCGGTATCGCAGGGATCGGCTATACCCGACCCCTTCCATCTCAAGGAATCAGCAGCGTCCGGCAACAGCACCGACACCCTTGAAGCAGACTGGATTGACTACGAAGCCCTGGGCGTCAGTGGCGAAGCCGGCCTCAATCAATGGATAGTCGAGGTCGCACGCGCCACCGAATTGGACGCCTACCTCAACGCCCGGTCTCTCAACATGGGGTTGTACCTTGACAAGGATCCGGACCTGGCCGACAGCCTGCTGAAGGTCAGGGCCGCCATGCAGCAGAAGTTGGCCGAATCGCCTGAAAACAATGAACTCATCCGACCCTTCAGGTTTGACGAGTACAATCTCGCTGCCTCTGTTGCGGCGAATATCGTCTTCGGTGAATCTCGCGATCCGGCGTTCGATTTCAACACATTGGGTGGCAACCCATGGGTGCGCCGCGCCCTTGATGAAACCGGTTTGACCGAGGATCTCGTCAATGCAGGTTACGCACTGGCAGAGATAATTATCGACCTTTTTGGCGATATGAACTCAAACCCTGAGCTGTATGAGTCTTTCTCGTTTGTCGATGCAGAAATCTTGGAGCGCTTAAAGACCGTTCGGGCCCGTTATGACCATGAAGGGGCAGACGACCTTCTGGAGAAAGACAAGGCGCTACTCATCACGCTGGTTTGCCAGTTGACGCCGGACAAGCACCGTCTGGGAATCGTCGACGCAGATCTGCAACAACGCATCATCCTGGCCCGCCGCAGGTTCCGTGAAATCCTGCCGCCTGAGCATGCCGGTGCAATCGCCATGTTCGATCAGGATGGATTTAACGAAACGCTCTCAAATCGTTGCAACATCATCGTGGGGCGTATCAATCATACGCTTCCGGAAGCCGAGCAGCGGATCGACAAAATCATCTTCGAATGCTTGGAGACCTCGGGATTGACCGAGCGCATGCAGATACATGCGACGGGAAGCGGTGTCGGGGTTGGTGGCTCCCAGCTTACACAGCCTGACCGCCAGAAGCTTGCAGTTGCAAGAAGCATCCTGAAAAAACCCGACATCCTTGTGTCCAACGATGCCCTGAATTCCTTGAACAAAGAGACCCAGGCTCGCATTCGGCAGAACATGTTCAAGCTGTTGCCGGACACCACTTTTATTGTGTTCTTCAGCGAGCCCCCGGAACGGTCGAGTTTCGATCAGGTCCTGACCCTTCAGCAGGGCCGTATCACCGAACATCTCAAGGGGGGCCAGGACATGGCTGAGCAGCTGTCCTCAAAGGCGGCGGGGGAGCCGCCAGTGAGCGTGGGTCAGTCCGCGGAAAATATCCCCCCCGTGTCATCGCCCTTGGCCGCTGAGGCCAAGGCATTGGCCAGGGTCCCAATATTCGCGGATATTGACCAACAGTATTTGAAGCTGCTGGCTTTCAACAGTCAGCGTATTGAATTTTCGGCTGGCGACGATCTCATGGTTTTTGGTACCCCCGCGGAAGCGACCTTCCTCATTCTCAAGGGTGAGGTCGACATCTTGGTTGATGCCGGAGGAGAAGAAAAGATCATCGCTCGACGTGGTGAGAACGAACTCATTGGCATCCTGAGCCTGTTGAGTGATATGACTGTTACGGCGACGGTGCGTGCCGCGACGCCGGTTACTGCGCTGAGAATCGATCGCGAAGTTGTCCGGGATCTGATGCATGCGGATTTAGGTGTCGCTATGAAAATTGCGCGATATCTCAGCGACAAGCTCATCGAGGCCGGTAATAAATTGGCGGCGAAATGATGGACAGGCTCTCAACACCTGACCTCGAACATATGTATTCGGATATCATGAAAGGGCTATCCGTTCATTTCGATAGTCCGTTCATCACGGACATATTGGAAACCGCAAGACGGTTTCCCCGGCTACAACTCGGGTATGCGCTCAACCGCAACCAAGTGACGTCCAAGACGTGGCTCGTCGACAGTCTTTATCAGACAAGCCATAGGCGCTTGGGGCGTGTATGTGTGCTCGGAGGCTGGTACGGTGTCCTCGGCGCGCTGCTGTTACATGACCATCGATTTGACATCGAGCGTATCGAAAGCGTCGATATCGATCCCTCTTGCGAGGAAGTAGCCCTATCATTGAACCGAAGCCATGTCGATGACGGACGCTTCGCATTTGGACTTGCCGACATGCATGAGATCGACTACGTGTCGGCAAAATATAACCTGATCGTCAATACCAGTTGCGAGCACCTGGATGATCTGCCTGCCTGGTACGCCAAAGTGCCGCCAGGCACTCTGCTGGTGATGCAATCCAACAACTATTTTGGTATCGAGGGTCACGTCAACTGCGTCAACAGCCTCGCCGAATTCAAAGCCCAAGTTCCACTTGCAGAAGAGTTGTTTGCGGGTGAGTTAGCGCTTAAGAAATACACTCGCTACATGGTTATCGGACGGCGCTGAGCTTGATATTCAGCAGCGGCAAGCCAACCCATTATTAGGCGGGCACTCTGCGCAGCACCGTCGAGGTCCAAGGAAGCGTTACCGGATTCCGCAATCATCGCAGCATCGATAGCTGCAGCCAACGCTACCGGGCTTAGGTCGTCCTCCTTCACCATTTGGGCCAGACCTGCTTCGTGCATACGCGCCGCACGGAAGGTCTGTTCCGTCTCGCCCAGGTCCGAATAGGGGATCAGGACACTGCGGCAGCCGGCCCGCAAGATATCGCACACCGTGTTATAGCCGGCCTGTGAAACGGACAACGCGCATCCCGCAAGCAACTCTCCAAAGTCGCTCCGGTTGTTTTCGATGACGACGCCATTCTCTGACCTTTGCCTGAGGCGCTCGGCCTCCACAACGGGCAGATTGGGGCCCAATAGAAAACGCCAGGTCAGATCCCGAACGGACGTCAGCGGCCGGGCATCCAAGGCGGTCGATAACAGCCGTTCACCCCGCGTTGCACCGCCACCCGTGGAAACCAGGACTTCCCTTTGCGCTCTGGCTTGCCCAACACCAGCAGACGGCGGTGGGCCGGAAACCAAGCCCGAGTAATGAATGGTACATGCGATCTCATCTGCTCTTGGAAAGGTTTCCTCCAGCCGCGCGAAGGCTGGGTCACCGTGAACCAGCACCCGGTCAAAAAAGCGGTTTAGCGTCTCTAGGGTCTCAGTGATCCGCTCTTGTTTTCTGCCCTCTTGGAGGATATCGCGAACAGATGCGACAACGACTGGCCGGGGCGTCATTGCCGTCATGGCCTCCAACAAGGGCAGCAGCTCAAAACGAAGCTGGCGCCGACCAAAAGGAAACGCCTCGGTGACAACCACATTTGGCTGATAGTCCATGGCCAGGCGAACCAGCTCGTCTCGGCGAGTCGCCTTCCAGGACAAGTCGAGCGGTAGACCGGCATCGGTCACAAGATCCTTAAAGTTTCCGGCGCGCGCGACCATGGGAGGAAGCTGGTAAAGGGTTGAACCTGCCAGACTTAGTCCCGGCACCGGCATTCCGCCAGATACCAACAAGACATCAAGTCCAGATCCGGCGAGCGCGTTGGCCACATGGGCCGCCCGGTGTACATGCCCGACACCCTGTAGATGTTGAACGTAAAAAAGGACACGCCCCACAATCAAGTCTCCGTCATCATGACGTTCAAGCTCTCGACAGCGATATGCCCGGCTGATCCGATGCTGAAATACTGAATCGCGCCCCAACGGAACTTATGCATTGGATTACCGACCATGTTCCAACCAGTCGCCATCGAATACAGCGCACGGACCACCCCGTGATGAGCCACGGCCACCATGGGTTCGTCAATCTCCACCACGTCTGTCAGCCAATCGCGTAAACGGGACTGAACCTCCCGCGGGCTTTCGCCACCGGGCGGCCGAAAATCGATCCCTGCCGCCTCATTTGCGGCCATCTCCTCTCCGAGTTCGGCGCGCAGGTCGGCCAGTCGACGACCTTCCCATTCGCCCCAGTCCATTTCAATAAGGCGCCGGTCAATTTCAGGCGTCCTGCCCGACAAAACCCGGGCCGTTTCGACGGCGCGCATAAGCGGGCTTGAGGTCCATCGGCCAGCCCGCAATTGTCTTGGCAATTGCCAGGTTCCCACAAATTCGCGCCCGGCAGCGCTCAGGGGAATGTCTGTTCGACCTTGCAGGCGTTTGGCGTCCGTCCATTCGGTAGGGCCGTGGCGGATGAGAGCGATGGTGATCACGCGCTATTATGGCGTGGCTCGGGACTTAAGCCGAACTTGTCGGCCAATAGATCGATCCCGTCCTGATGAGAAAATAGCGAGTGCAGTCTCTCGAAACCGTTGATCGAGAGCCTCGTCCGTAGCTGGGGCTCGCGGCAGAGACGGGAAACCGCGGCAGAGAGTGCGGCAGGGTTTTCCGGCGGTACCAGAAGACCGGTTTCGCCGTCGACAATCAACTCTGGAATACCCGAGAGCTTGGTCGAGATACAGGCGAGCTTCTGGCTTTGAGCTTCCATCATGACGTTTGGCAGGCCATCCATGTCTCCGTCCTCTGCTACGCAGTTCGCCAGGACGAACAGATCGGCCTGGCGGTAATATTCGATAACTTGATCTTGGGACATTGCGCCTAGCCAGTCGACGCGGTCGGCAATCCCCAGCTCCAGGGCCTGACGCTGCAGTTCGGCAAGAATTGGTCCGTAGCCGATGTGACGGAACCGCCAATGAAGGCCTCCCGGCAATTCGGCGAGGGCCTCTAGAAGAAAGTGGTAGCCTTTTTTCTGCACGGCGCGCCCGACGGACAGAAGAATGACTGGATCGCCAGCGTCTGTTCCGTCGCGGTCGGCGTGCCGCTGTTCAGGTACGGGAAACCGGGCGAAGTCCAGGCCGTGATAGACGAGAGCGACTTTTCGGGGAATATCACAAAGATCTTGGAGATGGCTGCATCCGTGGCCCGTACAAGTGACCAACCACTCGAGGGCCGCGAGTTTTTGTCGCTTGTCCCAATCCGGTGCTGTCCAGATATCCCGTGCATGGGCGGAGCAGGTCCAGGGAAGGTCCAGGATCAGCGCGGCGTACCAGGTCACGGATGCAGGAGTATGTAGGAAATGGGCGTGTAGTTGGCACAGTGTCGCGGGTGCCTCGGCGGCCAGCACCATAGCCTGCGGGAAGGCATTCAATCTCGGCAGAGACGGCTCTCGGCGATAATCGGACTTCCACTGGGCCTTTGCCCTGGCGTAACCCGGCCGCTTACGGATCTTGCGCCATGCGGCGACAACCCGTGCTCTTTCATGTTTGGGATATTCGGGTAAATACACGATCGGTGCCCGGATTTCGTCGTGGACCGGGTGCTGCCTATCGTCGGTCGGGTGGCGCAAGGAGACAATGAGGATGTCCAGCCCGCGGTTTTCAAGGGCGTAAATTTCTTGGGCGATGAACGCCTCTGACAACCGGGGATAGCCCTTCAAGACAAAAGCGACGGTCGGGCCCGGTAGCTCCCCTCTACTCAGAGGCATCAACGGCGCCCTCGGCATCTAGCCACTCTCCCAGATGCTGATGAACGATATCACCTATCGCAGTCAAGCCGCCCAACATGCCCGGGTTCAGAGCCGTGCTCGGTGCTGGCCGCTCTGCAAGACTTCTCAGGGCCTGCACCATGATTGTCGTATTCATCTCCCGGTCCAGGACAAGCATGCCCGACAACCCCAGTTCCGAGGCCCGGATAGCACGGACGAGTTGTTCCTTACGCGGAGAGGTCCGAGGTATGAATAGCGCCGGTCTGTCGAACGAGAGCACCTCACAGAACGTGTTATAGCCCGCCATGGCGACCACACAGGCGGCATTGGCGATAAGGACCTCCATCCGGGAATCAAAGGTAATGGTATGCACCTGATCCAGGTCATGGCACCTGGCCATGAACTGGTCACGCACTTCATGGGGCATGAAAGGCCCGAGAACGATCAGGGCGGGATAGGGCAACTCGGAACCAGACTCATAAGCCCGTACCACCCAATCCATCATGGTGAGGCCGTCTCCGCCCCCGCCCGCGGTCACCAACATATAGGGTTTCGAGATATCCAATGCCTTGGGCAAGTTGTGGTCCTTTGGCAAATCCCGCTGTAAGTATCCCGTAAAGGTCATCTTCTCCCGGACGGCGGGCGGCACGTCAAGCGTATCCAAGGGGTCGATGAACTGCTCATGGCCGTAAACCCATATTTCGTCGTACAGGTTTTCCATGGCATTGATTGCCTCACCGTTGGCCCATTCTTCTTTCAGGTAGTCGGGGTCGTCCATGACGTCACGGACGCCCAGAATAAGCCGTGTTTTTGTAGCCCTCAGCATCTTCAGGGTATCGGCCATTTCGCCCATCAAGCC
>JBATKF010000033.1:0-2844 GCA_049669185.1 Sedimenticolaceae bacterium
GGTCGGGCAGGCTCAGCGGCAGGGCCGCCGGGCCGCGGTCGCCGCTGAACAGCAGGCGGGTGTCGCGATCCTGGCAGCGATTGAACAACGCGAACAGGGCCTGCTCCCAGGGTAGCTTGGCAGCGGCGCACTGCACGTCGTCGACGGCGATGAGGTCGAGGTCCTCCAGACCGTCGAGCATGGCCGGGGCGAGATCACGGTGCTGCGCCAGCGGTACATAGGCAGACTGCAGTCCGCGTGCCTGAGCGGCGCTGCATTGTCCCATCAACAGATGGCTGCGACCGCTGTCGGTAGGTCCGGTAAGAAACACGACGCGTTCACCGCAGCCATCCAGCGCGCGGTGCAGGGCATCGATCACCGCCTCGTTTCGACCGACTACGAAGTCCTCGAGGTGCGGCGCATGCCGCAGCGTCAATGCGAGTGGCAGTTGCTGGGTCATGCGCCAGCGCCGGCCAGCGCACGCCAGCGAATGAAATAGCTCGCACTGACCAGGTACAAAAGACTGAGGCCGGCCTCGGCCAGGCCGAGCCAACGCTGTGCGGGATCTGACCACGCCACCACGCCGCCATGTATTGCATAACCTAGGCCGATCAGCGCCGCCCAGATCAGTGCCTTGTCACGACCGAAGAGTACGCCGCGTAATGGCACCAGCAGCGGCGGGACGAACAGCAGCAGCCACAGCGAGATGCGCTCCTCAGGGACATCACCGAGGAAGACGATCCATGCCATGACCCAGGCGATCAGGCCGAGATAGCTGACCAGCGACAACCAGCGCGCCGCGCCGATCTTCACTCGGCGCTCCGCAGTGCCTTGGCGGTCTGCGCCAGGCGCCTGCCGAGTGCCTGACACAGGCGCTTTTCAGTGTCAGTCAGCGGCCGCTTGCTGTCGAGGCCGGCGACATGCGACGGCCCGTAGGGTGTCCCGCCTTCCTGGGTCTGGGCGAGCTCTGGCTCGCTGTACGGGAGGCCGGTGATCAGCATGCCGTGGTGCAGCAGCGGCAGCATCATCGACAGCAGCGTCGTTTCCTGCCCGCCGTGCTGGCTGCTGGTCGAGGTGAAGACGCCGGCGGGTTTGCCGGCCAGCGACGTCTTCATCCACAGCCCGCCGGTGCCGTCGAGAAAGTATTTAAGCGCGGCGGCCATGTTTCCGAAACGCGTGGGGCTGCCCAGCGCCAGTCCTGCGCACAGCTCGAGATCGTCGAGCGAGGCATAGGGGGCACCGCTGTCGGGCACCGCAGGCTCGGTCGCCTCCGGTGTCGCCGACACCGCAGGCACGGTGCGCAGGCGAGCCTCTAGGCCGACCTCTGCGACACCGCGTGCCACTTGATGTGCCATCTCGGCGGTGGCGCCATAGCGGCTGTAGTACAGCACGAGGATGAAATCCGTGTTCACAATAGCTCCAATACCTTTTCTGGCGGGCGGCCGATCGCCGCCCGGCCGTTGCAGACAACGATCGGCCGCTCTATCAATCGAGGGTTTCGCACCATCAGGTCGATGAGCTGGTCGCGACTGAGCTGCGGGTTGTCGGCGCCGCTCGCTCGGTAGTCTTTTTCCTTCTTGCGCATGAGTTCGCGCGGCTCCATACCGAGCATGTCGAGCAACGCAGCGAGGGTTGGCGCGTCCGGTGGTGTCCCCAGGTATTCGATGACCTTAGGCGCGACGCCGTGCGCATCGAGCAGTTGCAGCGTCTGGCGAGACTTGCTGCAGCGCGGATTGTGGTAAATGCTTACTGTCACGAGGGTGTGCCTTTGGGAGATCGACTAATGCGCGGATGTTATCAGTCTTGCCCGGCGAGGGTGGCGTGAGTAGCGTGAATCCCGTCGCCAATGTCGAGAACATCGTGATGGCGCTGGGCCGGCTGCGCGGCTTTGTCGCGCTCGTGGCCGCGCGCTTCACGCGCCATGAGGCACCGCAGAATGCGGCGGCGCTGACCTATACTACCTTGTTGTCCCTGGTGCCGTTGATGACTGTGATGCTGGCCGTGTTATCCGCCTTTCCGGTGGCCGACCGCGTCAACGAGGTCATTCAGGACTTCGTGTTCAAGAACTTCGTACCGGCGTCCGGCGAGCTGCTGCAGCAGTATCTCTTGGAGTTCAGTGCCAAGGCCTCGCGCCTGACCGGTACAGGCGCCGTGTTTCTGGTGATCGTGGCCCTGATGATGATGGCCACCATCGATCGGGCGCTGAACGTAATCTGGGAGGTAAAGGCGCAGCGCAGTTTCGCCAGCAAGTTCCTTATCTACTGGGCGGTGCTGTCGTTGGGCCCGGTGCTCATCGGTGCCAGCGTGCTGGTGACCTCCTACCTGATCTCGCTGCCCATCCTGTCGGAGGCCGCGAGCAGCGGGGTGGGGCGCAGTCTGCTCGGGCTTACCCCGGTCACCGCCTCCGCGGTGGCCTTCACCATGGTATATGCCGTGGTACCGAATCGCAGGGTGCGCATGGGCCATGCGCTGATCGGGGGGGTATTCGCCGCGGTCCTGTTCGAGATGGCGAAGCGCGGCTTTGCGTTCTATATCACCCAGTTTCCGACCTACGAGGCGATCTATGGCGCCTTGGCAACCGTCCCGATATTCCTGGTCTGGCTGTATCTGTCATGGATCGTGGTGTTGCTGGGTGCCGAGTTGACGCACTGTCTGAGCATCTACCGCTGGGGCACCAGCGATCAAAGCCGATGCAGGATCGGCATGGGCGATGCCATCTCGGTGCTGTTGGCGCTGGACGAGGCGGCCAGCCGTGGGCTTGCACCGAGCACCGCAGAACTGTCGGCCTATAAGAAACGCTGGATGGAGCCCCAATTGGAGGATCTCCTGGCCGAACTCAAGGACCTGCAGTGGGTGCACATGACG
>JBATKF010000034.1:0-5066 GCA_049669185.1 Sedimenticolaceae bacterium
GACCTGGAGGCGGCGATCCTCGGCCTGGCTGGCAGCGGCGCTCTCGCGGGCCGCAGCGAGCAGCCGTGCCTGCAGTAGCGACATGGCACGCGCCTTGTTCTTGTGCTGAGAACGCTCGTCCTGACACTCCACCACTACGCCGCTCGGCAGATGGGTGATGCGAACCGCCGAATCCGTGGTATTGACGTGCTGACCGCCGGCGCCGGATGAGCGGTAGGTATCGATGCGCAGATCGCTCGGGTTGATCTCGAACTCATCGACGCTTTCGGCCTCCGGCAGGATGGCCACGGTGCAGGCCGAGGTATGGATACGCCCCTGAGACTCGGTCTCCGGCACCCGCTGCACCCGATGTGCGCCGGATTCAAACTTGAGCCGCGAGTAGACCTCCTGGCCGATGATGCGCACCACCACCTCCTTATAACCGCCGAGTTCGCCGATGCTCTCGCCGACCATTTCGGTCTTCCAGCGCCGTTGTTCCGCATACCGCAGGTACATGCGCAACAGATCGCCGGCGAACAATGCGGCCTCCGCACCGCCTGTCCCAGCGCGCACCTCGAGGTAAACGTTGCGTGCATCGTTCGGATCGCGCGGCAGCAGCAGGTGCTGGAGTTCAGGCTCGAGTTCACCCAAGGTGGCGTGGGCCTCGCGACAGGCGTCCTCGGCGAGTTCTGCCATCTCTGGATCCGCCAACATCTCCTCGGCGCTGTGCAGCTCGGTCTCAGCCGCGACATAACGCTGGTAGCAAAGGCTAAGGGGTTCGATCTGGGCGTATTCGCGGCTCAGGTCGCGAAAACCATTCGCATCGGCCTGGATCGCCGGGTCGGCGAGCAGCGCGGTAATCTCCTGGTATCGGTCGCTGATCTGTTCGAGCTTACGGCGAATACTGGCATTCATCGTTTGCGGCGGCCGCCTTGCGGCATCGATGCGGGGGTCGGCCGACCGGGTCGATCGGCCAGCGTGGACGCGCAGGCCTGGCTAATCGTTACCCGATTTTCCGTGACCCAGCTGGAATAGGGCGTTGGCGGCCTCTAGAAGCTCACGTCGGCCGCTGCTGCCGGCCTCGCGCAACTGCGCACTCGGGGTGTGCAATAGTTTGTTGGTCAGAGTCTGGGCAAGGAAATTCAGGGCCTCGTCGGCAGGCTTGCCGCATTCGAGCATATGCCTGGCCTTGAGCAGCACTTGGTCGCGGATCTCGCCGGCCTGCTGGCGGTAATCCTGGATCAGGCCCACCGCATCCAGCGAGCGCATCCAGGCAAGAAATTCGTCGACCTGAAATGCGATGATCTCGCGTGCCTGCTCGGCGGCCTCCTGGCGCGAGCGCAGGTTATCCTGGATGACATCTTCGAGATCATCGACGGTGTAAAGGTATACGTCCTCCAGATCGGCCACCTCGGCCTCGATATCCCGGGGTACTGCGATATCGACCATAAACATCGGCCGGTGGCGGCGCCGTTTCAGCGCGCTTTCCACCGTGCCCTTGCCAAGGATGGGCATCGGGCTGGCGGTCGATGCAACCACGATGTCCGCATCCGCCAGATGTGACGGGATCTCCGTCAGACTGATCGCATAGGCGTCGAACTGCAGTGCCAGCTCCTCGGCACGCGCGATCGTGCGGTTGGCGACGATGATGCGGCCTATGCCGTTCTGTACCAGGTGACGCGCTGCGAGTTCGACTGTCTCGCCAGCGCCGATCAACATGGCGGTCTGCTCCGAAAGATCGGTAAAGATCTGGCGGGCCAGGCTGATTGCGGCAAATGCGACTGACACCGGACTGTCGCCAATCGCGGTGTCGGTGCGCACCTGCTTCGCGGTCGCAAAGGCGTGCTGAAACAATCGGGTCAGGAGCTTGCCGGTACGGCCCGCCTCGTTTGCGGTCTGGAAAGCGCTCTTTACCTGGCCGAGGATCTGCGGTTCGCCCAGCACCAGGGAATCCAGACCGCTGGAGACCGACAGCAGATGGGCCACGACCTTCCTGCCTTCGTGGTAATAGAGATAGGGTGCGATATCCTCCACCGACAGGCCGTGGAACCTGGCCAGCCAATCGCGGGTCAATTCCTGCGGGTCGTCGACCGCGTCGCCGGCGCTGCAATACATCTCGGTGCGGTTGCAGGTGGAGAGGATCACCGCCTCCTCAATGCCGGGCAGCTCCGCCAGACTGCGCAGCGCACCGACCACGATATCCGGGCCAAAGGTCACACGCTCACGAATGCTGACCGGGGCCGTTGTGTGGTTGAGACCAATGACTAGCGGGGGCATATTGGGCCAGTTAGCTGGATGATCGGTAGGAAATTTTGAGATATCAAATGGTTGAATGCAAGTATCCGGGCGATTCTCAGATTCGGACGAAAGCGCGACAAGGCGTTTTCGCCGGCGCGCCAATCGACTAATCTAGGCATGGTGAGAGCACTCGTTTTAGGCCTGGGGCTGATGCTGCTGTTTGCCACCCAGGGCTGTCAAACTCTACAGCAGAAGACACCGGCGGCAACAAGCGACCGCGATGCCGAGGCGCCGGTCGCCTTGGTTCTGCCCTTTCCCGAGCCGGAACCCGTCGCGCGTGAGCTGGATGAGGACCTGATCTACAGCTACCTGGTGGGCGAGATAGGCGCCAATCGCGGCGACCTACGGTTGGCGCAGAGCCACTATCAGCATGCCGCGATCCTGGCGCACGATGCCTATGCGGCCGAACGTGCGACGCGGATCGCGCTGCATCTCAAAGACTATCCGGCCGGCCTGGCCGCCGTGCGACGATGGGTCGAATTCGCGCCGAACGATGTCACGGCGCGCCAGCTTGCGGCCGTGCTGTTTCTGCGCAATCAGCAGATAGACGCAGCCGGAGAGCAGTTGGACGCCTTGGTCAAGATCGCTGACGCACGCGACCTCGACGGCTTCCTGCAGGCGGCCGGGGTGCTCAGCGCCGAGCCCGATCGCGCCGGGGCTGAGCAGCTGATGCAGGGTCTGCACGAACGCCACCCAGACGATGTGCGCTCTTTGTATGCCCTGGCGGTCATGGAGACCGCGCACCGGCGATTTGCCGAGGCCGAGGGGCGCCTGCGCGCGGTGATTGCCGAGGACCCCGCGTGGGAACAGCCGCGGGTACTGCTTTCCCGGGTACTGGTGGCACAGAATCAGCGCGAGCAGGCGCAAGCTTTGCTGGATGAAGGCGTGCGTCTCCATCCCGACAGCGTATTGCTGCGCACCACGTACTCGCGGCTGCTGGTAGACCTGGCCGATTATCCTGCGGCGCTGGACCAGTTTCGCGAGCTGCACCGGCTGACGCCGGATGATGACGAGATCGCCTTTGGATACGCCATGCTGGCGACCCAGCAGGAAAATTGGGACGAGGCGCGGCCACTCTGGCAGGAACTGCGTGGCGTACCGGATCGGCGTGATGAGGCCAGCTACTACCTCGCTCAGGTCGAAGAGGAAAACGGCAACGACGATCTGGCGATCGGTCTTTTTCGCTCTGTCGGCGGCACGGAGCTGAAGGTCGACGCGGTCATGCGTACGGCGCAGATTCTGGGGCGAACCGGACGTCTGGCCGAGGCGCGAGATGGCCTGCAGCGGGCGCGCATTGCCAACCCCGGACGTGCAGCGGACCTATATGTCGCGGAGACCCAGATCGTGCAGAAGCACGGCGATCCAGACGATGCCCTGGCGTTGTACGAAGCGGCCATCGCGGCGTTTCCCGACAATCAGGATCTGCTCTACAACCGCGCCCTGTTCGTTGTCGAACTGGGCGATTTTGCCTGGATGGAGCGCGACCTCCGGCGCCTGCTGGATGAAGACCCCGACTACGCGGATGCCCTCAATGCGCTGGGCTACACGCTGGCCGACCGTAATGAGCGTCTCGACGAGGCCTTCGCCTATGTTTCACGGGCGTTGAAGCTGCGTCCAGACAGTCCGGCAGTGCTCGATAGCATGGGTTGGGTGTTGTACCGTCAAGGTGATCTGGTCCAGGCCGCGAGCTATCTGCGCCGCGCGCTTGAACTGACTCAGGATGACGAGATTGCGGCACACCTGGGTGAGGTGCTTTGGGTCAGCGGTCAGCACGCCGATGCACGGGCTGTCTGGCGAGAAGGCCTGGCGCACTCTCCCGATAGCGATAAGATCCGCGCAGTGATAGAGAGGCTTCAGGCCGAATCAGAATGACAGCCCCCGATGCCTGGCCTGCGCCGGCCAAGCTCAATCTGATGTTGCGCATCGTCGGCCGACGACCGGACGGTTACCATCTACTGCAGACCGTCTTTCAGTTCATCGACCTCTGCGACTCGCTGTCTTTCTCGGTGCGCCAAGACGGTGTTGTTCGACGTGTTAGCCCGCTGGCCGGCGTGGCATCGGCCGACGACCTGGTGGTCCGCGCGGCAATTCTGCTGCAACGGGATACCGGTTGTTCGCTGGGCGTCGATATCCATGTGAACAAGCGGATCCCGCTGGGCGGTGGGCTTGGCGGTGGCAGCTCGGATGCGGCGACGACACTCGTCGCGCTGAATCGTTTGTGGCGATGCGGGCTTGATCGCGCCAGCTTGATGACCCTCGGGCTGAAGCTCGGCGCAGACGTGCCAATTTTTGTGCATGGCAGGGCCGCATGGGCCGAGGGCGTGGGAGAAGCATTCAGCGATATCGAACCGGCGACGCCGGTCTATCTCCTGCTGGCACCGGCCGTCCACGTCGATACGGGAAAAGTCTTCCAAGACCCCGAATTGACAAGAAATTCCCGCAGAATCACAATACGCGACTTTCTCGCTGGGGAGCAGACCAACGACTGTTTGCCCGTCGTCACAAAACGCTACCCAGCTGTGAGACAAGCGTTTGATTGGCTGAGCGAAAAAGCGGAAGCGCGGATGACCGGCAGCGGGGGCTGTGTGTTCGCGCCCTGCGCCAGCTGCGCCGAGGCGGAGGCCCTGCTGCGGCAGCGGCCGTCCGAGGTTGCCGGATTCGTGGTCCGGGGAACGAATCGCTCGCCGCTGCTGGACGCGCTGGGCGAATAGCGACGGCAAACTTTGCACATTGGGGCGTGGCCAAGCGGTTAAGGCACCGGACTTTGACTCCGGCATCGTAGGTTCGAT
>JBATKF010000035.1:0-2550 GCA_049669185.1 Sedimenticolaceae bacterium
GCTTTTTCAATCTCGCCTTTACGGTCGGCTCAAACACGATGAACGTGTTGCCGGACGCCGCGCTTGGCGTGATGTTCGGCGGCTATCTGACCGACCACATTTATGCGGCAGCCAGCATCATCGACGCCGGTTTCCAGCCGACATCCATGTTCGAAGGCTTCGATACTTTCTTCGGTGACTTCAACACCTTCAAGACCGCGGAGATCGGGATCACCGGAGGTGGCAAGCGATTTTTGTTCGACAATGCGCATATCGCGGTCTGGCAGCAGGATGACAGTGGCGATAGCGGCGTGCAGAGCGGATGGGGCGTCAATGGGTCTGTCTCCCATCTTGTGGACGAGCACTGGTTGCTGTTCTTGCGTGCCGCTTGGGCTCATGAAGGCGGGGGCCTTTACGATAGGTCGGTGACCGGCGGTTTTGGATACCAGAACAAGCCTGGCGGCAACCTTCTCGGCTTCGGCCTCAACAGGGGCCGCCCTAATTCGGATACGTTAGGGGTCGACCTCGACGACCAGTGGATGAGCGAGGTCTACTACAGGGTTCAGCTTACCGAGAACCTTCAGATCGCGCCCAACCTGCAACTCGTTGTGAATCCGGCTTTGAACCGCGACAAGGATGCTATCGCCGTTTTCGGATTGCGAGCCCGAGGGACATTCTGATCCCGACAGAGGCACGGATGCGCCCAAATTCTCCCAGGGGCCGAGTGATGGCGCCGCGTGAGACAGGGCACCGCCGTGGCGATTCTGAAGCAGCAACTACTGATGGTAAGGCGGTGTCGGATGTGTGCGATGCGCATGGCTTGAACCCGACGCAATTCTATCGGTGGCAGAAGGAATTCTTCGAAAACGGTGCCGCGGCCTTTGAGCGGACTGATAAGCGTACCGTGCAGGCTGAACAGCGCCGCCATGCGGAGCTGGAAGCAAAGCTGAAGAAAAAAGATTCTGTGATTGCCGAGATCATGGAGGATCCGATTGCCGAAAAAAAGGCTATATCCGGATCTCGCAACGGTGTGGATGTTGATTGGGCCGGTATGCAAGGGCTCTTCCACGATTTCAGAGTGCGCGGAATTTTGTCGGGATCTGCCCAGGAATATCGAGGTCACCTACTGTCAGGTAGATCAGGTCGGTGAACGCGTCCAGAGAGCGGAAGCCGCTGGCGCGGTTTTTCACGATTTTTACGATGCGGTTGATCCCCTCGGCGACGGCGTTGGTGACCCGCGACGTGACAAAGGCGAGGATGCCTTTTTGATAGCGCCTAGCGGTGTGGACAAACCGGCGTAGCGGCTCGAGACGGCTGCGCAGCGCGGCGGTCGTCCAGCGCTTGAAGAACCGCTCGGCGGCCCAACGCGCCTTGAACTCCCACAGTTGTTCGAACTCGTCTTTTAGTCGCCAGGCCCGGTAGATGCGCCGGTTATGTTTTTCCAGTGCCCGTAGCGTGCGGGTATTGGCAGGCGAGCGGGTACTGGAATGGCGGTAGAGCAACCAGCGCAGTCCCTTGAGTGCTTTGCGCTCGTTGGCATCGGCTTGACGCCATTGCTCTTTGCGGACCGCGTCGACGGCCTCGTTGAGTGCTTTCACGATATGAAAGCGATCGAGTACCAGTTCGGCGTTGCGGCAATGATCGCGAATGGCGCCCATGTAGGCTTCGCTCATGTCGCAGCAAGCCGTGTGAATCTGCGCCCGCTGATAGGGACTGAGCATCTCATTGAAAAATCGGTCGATGGTTTCGCGGCCGCGTCCCTGACCGACCCAAACGACCACGGACCGCTCCAGATCGTAGACCAGCGTCGCGTAACGGTGGCGCTTGTGATACGAAATCTCGTCAATACCGATGACCCGCAGTCGGCGGATACGATGGCCAGCGCGCCGGCGCGTGACGCTTCGGTGCAGTTGCTCGGACAGCGTCGAGGCAGACAGGCGCAGCAATTCGGCCGCCGCCTTCTGCGTCATCGTTTGGCACAAGCGCAGAATCGCGTATTCCAGCCGCGTGGTGATGCGCGCATGGGGCGCCGACCAGGGAATCTCCTCTTCGCACCGCCCGTGGGTCGCGCAGACGATCTCGCGCGGGAAATACACCAAGGTCACCTCCCGGCCGGCAACCGGCAGATCACGCCATTGCCGTGCGACCGGTCGGGTGCGTAGGATTTTTCCGCGTCGGCCACAATCGGGGCAACGCGCACCGTTCTTGTAGGGTTTGACGCTGAGACTCAACGATCCGTCACGACGGTATTGAAGGTCCGACACCTTCAGGATCTTGTGCAACTTGAGCAGTTTCGCTATAGCCTTATTTGCGGTCATGGGTCCTCTGGTCGGCAATTTGATTGGTGTGAGAACCTTCAAACTACCGGCCAACCCATGGCCGCTCAAGGGCTCAGCTAGCCCCTTGACACCCGATCCAAGGCTTTGCGAAACCCGGATTCACCCAAAAAAAGACTTCATTGCCGCCATCGCCACCGGCATGCATCCGTTCATGGTGTCCTATGGTTTCGAGGACTTTGCACGGTTGACGGGCAAGATAGGCGTCCCGGCCGAACTCATCTCGCGGACGCCT
>JBATKF010000036.1:0-3847 GCA_049669185.1 Sedimenticolaceae bacterium
GGGCACTGCAGGGCCTGCACGCGCGCCTGGATGCGCTGTATGCCGGCCGGCCGGTGGATTGCGCGGCCGACCGGGCGTTGGCCAAGGTCGTCAAAGAGCATGCAGTGCCCAAGGACCTGCTGGAGGCGCTGCTCGAGGGCTTCGCATGGGATTCTCAAGGCCGTCGCTACCAGGACCTTGGCGAGCTGCAGGACTATGCCGCCCGTGTCGCCGGCACCGTAGGTGCCATGATGGCGCTGTTGATGGGGGTGCAGGAGTCAGACGCGCTGGCCCGCGCCTGCGATCTGGGTGTTGCGATGCAACTGACTAATATCGCGCGGGACGTCGGTGAAGATGCGCGCGCGGGACGCCTCTACCTGCCCATCGACTGGCTGCAGGAGGCCGGGATCGACCCGCAGGGCTTTCTGGCAAATCCCGTCTTCTCCCAGGCATTGGGCGGCGTAGTGAAACGTCTGCTGGACGAGGCGGATATCCTCTACCGTCGCGCCGACAGTGGTATTGCGGTGCTACCGCGACGTTGCGCACCGGCGATGTATGCCGCGCGCCTGCTGTATGCGGAGATCGGGCACGAGGTTGCGCGTCGGCACTATGATTCGGTATCCCAGCGCGCCGTCGTCTCGCCGTGGCGCAAGCTGCGGGTACTGACGGGTCTGCCTGCGCTGAGCATGTTGCCACGCTCGGCGCTCGGTCGGCCGGCACTTGCCGCGACCGAATATCTGGTCAACGCAGCGGCGTTCAGCGCAGCCACGCAAGACGCGCGCAGCAAGCGCACCGGGTTCTGGGGCAGGGCGGCCTGGTTCGTGGATGTGTTCGAGGAACTGGATCGGCGCGAGCGTGGTTACCCGCCGCGCTCGCTGGTCGCTGATGCCGGGACGCTGGCGCCGGAGGGCAGCACCTCGTGAGTTCCAACATGACCGGCCTGGTCGAGCTGCTGCTCATCGTCGGTCTATTGGTCTGGTTCGGGGTATCGCAACTGCGGTCGCTGCGCAAAGACGATCGGCGGACCCCGGAGGATGCCGACGATAAGGTATCGGCGCCGCGCGATTAGTCCAGTTCGGTGCGATACGCCGTAACGCCCCCCACACCGTTGACTCATGCCCGCGGTCGGCGACCCGTCACCCGAGGCATCCGAAATGGCAGCAGCATTTGCACCCAGGGCCGACTGAAGCGGCCCAGCGACAGGCTCTCGTGAATCGCGGTAAGCGGTTGACCCAGCAGTCGGGTATGAATGATCGAACGCGCATAGAACGGGGTGTCTTCCAGGGTATCCCCGATCCGCGGCGTCGATCCGGGCTCCGCTTGGGTGCCGCGCGGTATGCGCCAGATTCGGGTCTTCGGCAGGCGCATATCACCCGGCGGTTCGAAACGGTCGATGGATCCGTTGCGATCGAAGAGCAGTCCGAGTGACTGCGTGCGCTGGCCTCGTTCCTGACGGTTGTAGAGCACCGCGCAGCGACCATCGTCGAGCATGCCGCGAGACCAGTCCCAGCGCACAAACCGGCTCTCCAGTGCCTCGCTGCCCCAGTTGGCGTCGAGGTAGGCGTCACCCTTCCAATGCAGCGTCGGATGTTGCATCTCCAGCTCGATGCGTGAACGCGGTGCAATCGGCCACCAGGTATGGTTTCCCGCCTGATCGAGCGCGAACTGCTGGTCGCTGAAGGTCGCAGGAAACACGCGGATCTTGCCGCGCAGGCGGCGGGGCACCGGCACGCTGATCTCGTCGATGGCGATCTCCAGCCAGCGGCCGTTCCAGGTGACGGAGCTGGGACCGACGACCAGCCGATCCGGCGTCCGTGACACAGCCGCGGCATCGCGCTCGGTGAGTGCCCAGCGCTTGCCATTGGCGCCATACAGCGCGACGTTGATGGCGCAATGCTCCTCGGGGTTCGTCAACCCCCGCCGTCTCGCCCGGGCGTAGTAGGGCGAGAACACGCTACCGATCATCGCGATCAAGGTCAGGCCGTGGCGACCGTCGTCGCTCAGTGCGTCGACATACCACCAGGCGTAGCCGTTAGCGTCGACTGCCCGGTCAAAGCCCAGTCCACGCGCTGGCGACTGGCCGCCAGCTGCTGATGTCTCGCCGTCATGGGTTGCTTGCGCGCTCATGGTGTTTCGCCGCCTCGCCTTTGTACGTTGACCTCGCCGGCCGGAGTGTCTATTCTACCTGACATATCAAGATGTCTAAATCATAAGACATTATTAGACGCTGGGGGCGCCATGAACGATGCAGACACCAAAATTGAACAGGTCCTGACGGCCGTGATTGGCCGCGCGACCGATCGTACCTGCCCGCCGTTGCTGGCCCGGGCGGTGCGGTATGCGGTTTTTCCAGGCGGTGCCCGCCTGCGGCCAAAGCTGTGCCTGGCGGTCGCTGCCGCCAACGGCGACAGCGATCCCGCGCTGTCTTCCGCCGGCGCCGCGGCGATCGAGCTGCTGCACTGCGCATCCTTGGTGCATGACGATCTGCCCTGTTTCGACAATGCCGGGGAACGCCGCGGCAAACCCTCGGTGCATGTCGCCTTCGGTGATCAGATCGCGGTTTTGACCGGTGATGCCTTGATCGTGCTGGCCTTCGAGTCGCTCGGTCTGGCGGCCAGCGAATGCAGTGCCCCGCAGCGCCTGCCGACGCTGCTCTCGATCACCAGCCGCGCCGTCGGCATGCCATTCGGCATCTCTGCGGGTCAGGCCTGGGAGCTGGAGCCGAGCGTCGATGTCTCACAGTATCACCAGGCCAAGACAGGGTCGCTGTTCGTCGCCGCGACATGCGCCGGTGCGGCCGCGGCCGGTGTCGACGTCGAGCCCTGGACAGTGCTCGGCGAGCGCATCGGTGAGGCCTATCAGGTCGCCGACGACATCCGTGATGCGACCGCCGACGCCGAGACGATTGGCAAACCGGTCGGCCAGGACGAGGCACATGGACGCCCCAGTGCCGTCCAGGAGCTGGGGGTCGATGGCGCCGTCAGACGCCTGCGTCAGCTGGTGGAGGAGGGCGTCGAGTCCATCCCCGACTGCCCGGGCGGCCACCTGCTCAAGCTGCTGATGCTAGAGGAGTCGAAGCGTTTTTTGCCGAAGGACTTGGCGCGCCGCGCAGCCTAGTCTCGCGGTGACCGTGCACCAGCAGGTCTCGGATCAGCCGATGCCGGCGCCGTCGAGCGGTGCCCGCACGCTGCGCGACCACTGGCTGGAGCTGCGTGATCGGCTCCTGACCAGCGGGCGTTTTCAGCAATGGGCGGCGCGCTTTCCGTTGACCCGGCCGATTACCCGCCGCCGCACGCGGGAGCTGTTCGACATCGCCGCCGGCTTTGTCTACTCGCAGGTATTGAGTGCCTGCGTGGAGTTGAAGCTACTGGAGGCGCTCGCCGAAGGGCCACAGTCTGTGTCGCGCCTGACCGAGCTTACCGGGCTCTCCGAAGAGCCGTTACGACGGCTGTTGCTGGCGGCCACGTCGCTGCGTCTGGTGCAGCCGCGCAGCGCCGGTCGCTACGGCCTGGGTGCGCACGGTGCCGCGATGATCGGCAATCCCGGCATCAGTTCCATGGTCCGCCACCACGCCCTGCTGTATGCCGATCTCGCGGATCCGGTGGGTCTGCTGCGAAATCGGAAAGATGCCCGGCTTTCCGGCTATTGGGCGTATGCCGACGCCGATGCGCCGGCCCAGCTCGACGCCCATCAGGTGCGCGACTACAGCACGCTGATGGCGGAATCCCAGGCGCTGATCGCCAATGACGTCCTCGACAGTTATTCGCTGCGCGGCCACCGGACCATGCTCGACATGGCGGGTGGCGAGGGCGTCTTTGCGTCCGCTGCGGCGCAGCGTTGGCCGCATCTCGCGGTGACGCTGCTCGAC
>JBATKF010000037.1:0-13664 GCA_049669185.1 Sedimenticolaceae bacterium
CTGAGGCGCTAACCAGAATCAGTCCACCCTTGCTAAGCAAAACCAGTCCACCCGAGGTGGCTTGTTCGAGCGATCGTGGCGATCAGGGAAAGATTGAGTGGGGTACCTTGTAGGTCCAGCCACGAAAGCGTTTGCAGGATGGCGCCTCAATCAGTTCGACCCAGGACTTGACGTCAAAGATTAGCGCATAAGGACAGGCCGGATCGTCGGGCGAGTACAAGATCTCCGGCGCCAGTAAGAATCCCCCGCACCAGTATCCATTGCAGGCGACGACGAGCCGATCGCAAGGATCCTGGCCCAAGCCGCGTGGCAGACGGCGGCAGTTCCAGACCTCTTCAATCACGCCGGGATGGTCACGTCGCTCGCGTTTGTGCGCGAGCACGGCGGTCGACCAATAGACACCGATATTCATGGCGGATCCGGCGTCGGGCGCGTTAGGGGGGTCAATTTTTCGAGTGTTCCAACGTAGGAGAGGTGCTTGGCTGGAGTCTGTACGGCGGTCCACATCGAGTATGGGCTGAAGACCACTCACCTGATTTATTTTGAACGGCCGTGTCTGGTGGATGATCTTAAGCGCTGCTAACCCATGATCGTGGCGTAGGTTGCTCTGTCGACGGCGTAGCATCCGCAGGATGCCGCTTCGAGGCCGCTGCGGTCTAGAATCGTGATATCACCGCGACGATAGCTGATCAACTTGCGCATCTGCAGGTCGCCGGCGGCCTTGGTCACGCCGACACGGCGCACGCCCAGCATGAAGGCCAGAAATTCGTGAGTGACATGAAACTGGTCCGAGTGTGCCCGGTCGTGGGTCATTAGCAGCCAGCGCGCGAGACGCGCCTCGACGACATGAAAGTGGGTGCAGGCCGCCGTCTGTGCGATCTGGCTCATCAGCACGAAGAGATAGCGCTTCATCACGCGTTCCAGTGCGCGGCTTTGCCCAAGCTCTCGGCGAAATGGCGCGGTATTCATGCGCAGTGTCGTGCCTGCGCCCTGCACTAGGGCGTGCAGAGGGGCGACATCTACCCCGAGGATCAGGGAGATCCCGAGCATGCCCTCATTGCCAACCAGTCCCACCTCGAGTGTAGTGCCCATGTCGGTGGGGGTGGTCAGGGAAATGAAACTCTCGGTGGGAAAGTAAACGTGGCGAATGCGCTCACCGGATTCGGCCAGGATTGCGCCAATCGGCAGATCGACGGACTCGCAGGCTGCCACAATGCGCTGACGGTCTTTGCGCGGCAGATTGGCGAGCAGCCGATTGCCGACAGCAGCTTCGATGGGTGGCATGGGCACTCTCCTGGCGGTGAGATCCGGCAAGCAGCACCCGGCGCGGAGTCAACTCAGTCCCGCTGCCGGCCGCACCGGCTGCGACGACATCACATGCCCCCGCTGCTTGGCAATCGGGTTTGGGCGCTGCTCTTGGCCGGGCGGCGCCTTGGCGTGTGCCTGCGGCTTCCACCTGGGCATATGTCAGGTGGATTTCGAGATTACCTGGCCAACAGTCGGTCCTGACCTGCCCCTTTCACGCGGGGATCACCACTGGCGACCACCCATCATGCCCGGCCAACCCGAGGAGCCGCCCATCATGTCGGGCCACCAGCCCTGGGAACCGCCCATCCCTGGCCAGCCCGACCCGCCCATCATTCCCGGATAGCCCTGCTGGTATCCACCCATCGGGCCTGGATAGCCCTGCTGGTATCCACCCATCGGGCCTGGATAGCCCTGCTGGTATCCACCCATCGGGCCCGGATAGCCCCGCTGGTATCCACCGGTCGGGCCTGGATACTCTTGCTGGTATCCACCCGTCGGGCCTGGATAATCTTGTTGGTATCCACCGGTCGGACCTGGAGAACCTTGCTGGTATCCACCCGTCGGGCCTGGATAATCCTGTTGGTATCCACCCGTCGAGCCCGGATAACCCTGCTGGTATCCGCCCGTCGAGCCGGTGTAACCCTGGGAACCGCCCATCATGCGTGGATTGCCTTGCGGGTTGCCCATCATGCCGGGGTGCCCTTGGGAGCTGCGCATTGCGCGCGGATCACCTTGCGCTTGCGGATTGCCCGTCACACCCGGACCAGCCTGAGGGCCACTCGTGCTGCGCATTATTGGCGCGGCGGGGGCGGGTACCTCCTGTGCAGCCAGCACCGGCGCAGTCAGGACGCAGGCTGCGATCGCAGCAGTGAGCATCGAGATTTTCATGGTGAAGTTTCCTCTTGTCGGTAGTTGTTCTGAAGAGAGGATTCACAGCTCGAATCCCTCTGCAGATTCAGATGGCGCGCTTGTGGTGTCTTGCGACACACTTCTTCGGTCATGCTGCTGTTCCCGAGGGCATGTACGAAGATCGCATGACCTGGCGCGATCTGATCTTTATACCTGCAGTCTATCCGGGCGTCTGTACGGTAGCGTACATAAGTGTAGAACGGCGGCCTGGCTTGAGGGTACGGCCAACTCGGCGCAAGATGATCAAATGCGGCGACTGCATATCCAACATGCGACTGAATACAGATTCTTGATACCGGTGCGGCTGTTGCCGCACCGGCTGATGCTGCGCCCGAGAGAGAACCACAACGTCCGCATCGAGTCTTCGACCTTGGAGATCGTTCCACAGCATACCTTGCAGTGGAAACGCGACGTGCTGGACAACTCGCTCGCAGTGGTGGTGGTGCCCGAGCCGACGAATCTGTTGCGCATCGCCAGTGATGTAAAAATCCAGCACTACGACGAGAATCCGTTTAACTTCCTGCTGGATGACTACGCCGTGATGCATCCCTTTGCCTATACGGAATGGGATCGTATCGAACTCGACCCTTTCCTGCAGTTGGTATATCCATCTGACCGCGCGGCGATCTCCCAATGGCTGGATGCCCTCGGGTTGCGGCAGCCCACGCAGACACTCACGTTGCTCGACCGGATCAACCACGCAATTTCCGGCGGGTTTTCTTATCGGATTCGCGAAGAGCAGGGTGTGCAGTCGCCGTCTTTTACGCTGCAGCAACAGAACGGTTCCTGTCGTGATTTCGCGGCGCTGTTCATGGAGGTGTGCCGTCATTTGGGGTTGGCGAGTCGCTTTGTCAGTGGGTATCTGTTTACGTGGGGTGGCGACACTGACAATGCCTCAACTCACGCCTGGGCTGAGGTCTACCTGCCGGGTGCTGGTTGGAAAGGCTTCGATCCAACTAGTGGTGAATTGACTGGCGACCGGCATATTGCGGTGGCCGTCGCACGCCATCCGGAGGCAGTGCCTCCGGTTTCTGGGGACTATATCGGTATAGCTCACGAGCATCCGTCGCTTAGCGTGACTTTGAGAGTCAGTGAGATTGTCGGCTAGCGGACGAGACGGGTGTTCTCGGCTTGGAGTCCGGTGGTCCGTTCGACCTCGGATCGGGCTGCCCGTCGGAAACGATCTCGAGGCAGCGCGCAGGCTTCCGGCCGTTGGCCAGAAGACCGCTGTGTCATTCGCCCAGTCGGGATAACGATTCCGGTGATGTCGTTGCAACGCTTGACGTCGCGGTCTGTTGGACGGCCCCGGGAGGGACAGGGGAGAGAAAAACGATCCGCGGATTCAGCGACCAATCACATCAGGGAGCAGGCGATCAAACTCCTTCTTGACCACCTCGTAGCATTCGCACACGCGTGCCTCGAGACCAGGGCGGTCAATCACGGTGATCTTGCCCCTACTGTAACGAATCAACCCGGCGCGCTGCAGTTGCCCAGCGGCCTCGGTGACACCCTCGCGACGTACCCCGAGCATGTTGGCGATCAGTTCCTGGGTCATGGTCAGCTCGTTCGAGGGCAGCCGGTCCAGGCTCAGCAGCAGCCAGCGGCACAGTTGCTGATCCACGGTGTGGTGTCGGTTGCACACCGCCGTTTGCGCCATCTGGGTCAGCAGCGCCTGAGTGTAGTGCAGCAACAGTCGCTGCATCGGACCTGCGTGATAGAAGGCGTCCTTCAGCAATTGCCCCTTGAGACGATAGGCGTGCCCGGCACTCTGCACGACGGCCCGGCTGGTCGTCGTTTCACCGCCCATGAACACCGATATGCCGACGATCCCCTCATTGCCGACCACGGCGATCTCGGCCGACGCACCGTCCTCCATCACGTACAGCAGCGACACGATGCAATCGGTCGGGAAATAGACATGGCGCATCGGCATGCCGGGTTCGCATACCGATTCCCCCAGCGGCATCGGAACCAGTTCCAGATGAGGAAACAGGTTTGCGCTCTCCTCCGCGGGCAGGGCGGCGAGCAGATGATTCTGACGGGGATCTGTTTGGAAGGTATGCGAATCGGTCATCGGCAATCTCTCGAGACTTGACAACCCTCGATCCGAGGTCGAGGGCCTATGCCACCGGCGCGCCGCTCATGCGACTGCCGTGTCGCTATCCGTAAAATTCTACCCTCACCCGGCAGCATTGTGGAGTGGCAGCGATTCGGGCGCACCGACGCGTGTCGCAGTCGTATGGCCGGTAATGTGCGGCAGCAGACAGACGGGGACAAGCGCTCCGCGTAGATTCATAAACACGGAACCAACCCAGCGTGCAGCTTCCACAGAGTCACGGAAGCCACTGTTCGAATGCGGCAGGCACTTGGCGAAACGAGGTGTTGGTTTCGCATGGTCTGCGGTCGCGCCATCGGCAGGCCCATTATAACAGGAGAGTGGCGATGAAAAGGTTCGACCCCTTGAAGGCGATACAGCGGTCTGTACTCAGTGCGGTCGCAGTCGCGCTGGTGCTCGGCCTGGGTGGTTGTTCCAGCATGTCGACGCAGGACAGGAACACCGCAATCGGCGCCGGTGTTGGCGCTGTGGGCGGCGCTGTGCTTACCAACGGCGGCGTGCTCGGCACCGTCGGCGGTGCCGCCGTAGGCGGCATCATCGGCCACGAAGTCAGCGACGACGAATGATGATGGACTTGCGATCCGCCGGCCCATCAGGCTGTTGCGTCGCATTCGACTGCTGCCGAGCAGGTTAGGCCCGTAAACGAAAATCACCCGGAGACATCTAACATGATCAGGAAATTTGTCGGGACGGTCAGTATCGCCGCGGTCGCCAGTGCGCTGCTGGCAGGTGCAATGCTGGTAACGCTGTCGGCCTGCGAGCAGCAGGGCCCGGCGGAAACGGCCGGTGAGAAGATCGACAACACAGTGGAAAAGGCCGGTGAGCAGATCGAAAAAGCCGCTGACAGCATCCGCGACGCGACGACGCCGAGTAACAATTAGGCGGTGGTGCGCCCCCGTAACCTTGTCCCTTTAGCAAGGGACTGACGACGCATGCCGCCGGGGACGTCGATGGTGGCCAGCCGGGGCAGTCTTATGCAATGGAGCGATCGGCGTTGCGTGCAAGTGACTCGACCGCAGATCCGTCGCAATCTGACCCGCTGGCCAGAATCGTGACTGCGCAGCGGGCCGCAACGATTCGCTCCGCAGCAACTGTACCTATCCGGGCAATCCGGCCATCGTCGGGACGGTAATAACGACGGCGGCACACTGTAGCAACCGCCGTCATCCTGTTCAGCGTCTCCGGCAGCCCGGGCCCAGGTGCTTCTGTGTCGCCTTCGACCCCGGTCCTATTGTCACTTGACGCGCATATCGTTTGTGACCGACTTCACGCCCGGCACTTCACGGGCGATCTCGACCGCCTTGTTGATGTCGGCCTGGGAGCTGACGAAGCCGCTGAGCTGCACCACGCCTTTGAACGTTTCGACGTTGATCTCGGCTGACTTCAGGGAAGGCTCGTTGAAAACGGCGGCCTTCACCTTGGTCGTCAGTACCGTGTCATCGATATAGTCGCCCGTGCTCTCCTGTGTCGCCGTGCCCGCACAGCCGACGAACAAGGCCAGCAGGATGGGCAGGAATATCGTTCGAAAACGTCTGAGTTGTTTCATGACGAGATTCTCCAGTTTGGTGGATGGGTCATGCCTGCTCGACGCGTGGATTGCATCGGCGGACCGTGCTCTTGAGTACCGACTTGGATACCGGGAAACGGCGTGGTGGTGGCATGTCGAACTCCCTGCGGGCGGTAGGCGCAACGCTGTCGCGTCAGATCTTGCCGAGCAAGAACAGCACGATCACCACTATCAGGATCAGGCCAAGGGCGCCGCTGGGGCCATAACCCCAGCTCCGGCTGTGTGGCCAGGTCGGGATCACGCCGAGCAGCATCAAAATCAGAACGATGATCAGGATTGTCCCGAGTGTCATTTCATTTCTCCTCGAAATTTTGCATTCCACAATGCCGGCTGGCGGCAACAGGCGGATTTCCCGCCGGCGACGTTTTGCCAGGCAGTGATGCCACTATCGGCAATACAACTATCACTGATCCCCCGCCGCCTGTTCTGTACGCCAGCGCACACAGATCCCAGGTTCTGCCAGGCGCAGAGCAGAACTTGACGCTTTGCACTGTGGACATGGCTGCAGTTCAGACTGCGGTAACGACAAAGGCGGTCCGGCTCTCGGTCAGGCCGGGTCGCGACGAAGCGTGACAATGTGCGGCACCGTACAGACTGCGCCGCCTGATGAAACCATTCTTCGCGATGCATCCTGCGCCGCCGCTGCGGAACGGTCTGACGCGGCGCAGCTTGCCTGATGGGCGAATCCGCCGTTCAGGGAACGAGGGAAAGGGGTCGGAAATGAACTGGAATATCGTTGAAGGCAACTGGAAGCAGTTCAAGGGCTTGATCAAGGGACAATGGGGAAGGCTGACCGGCGATCCCGTCGACGAAATGGCCGGCAAGGGCGATCAACTGGCCGGGAAGGTCCAGGAGACCTACGGCAGCGTGCAGGACAAGGTAGAGAAGACGGTCTCGCAAGTCGAGGAAGGCGACAAAAAGTAGCGCGCGCCCGGGCATAAACGATCATGGCGTGCTGCACAGTCAACATGTGCGCGGGGCGCACACTCGGTCTTATGTCAGGCGATTCCGGCAACCTGCTGCAGACATCCCATGGGGACTGGAAAAAGCGCGAACCGGGGGACAACGGCGCGAGCGGCAATGCCCATCGTCGATTCACCGCAACAGCGCCTTGGATTTGGCACCGGACGGTCAGCGCCGAATCGAATGCGGTGGCCGGATTATGACCGGCAGCGGCGCTTGCTTTGGATGAGTCCGACAGCATCTGCGCCGGGCGCAACACCGCCCTGATGGCGCTTGCGAACAGCGAGTCGCGCTTTCGGGCAATCAGCGACGCCTCGCCACTGGGTATCTTCGTTGCCGATTCGGATGGCGGCTGTGTCTACACCAACGCGGCCTACCACGCGATTTCTGGGCTGACGTTCGAGCAGGCGCTTGGTTCCAGATGGAGCATGTCGATCCATCCGCAGGATCGCGAGCGTATCCTCGCAGACTGGCATCTTGCCGCACGTGGCGGCGAGCCGTTTCGGTCGGAATTCCGCTTCCTGCGCCCGAACGACAGTATCGTGTGGACGCGCGTCAACAGTGCGCCCATGTGGGATGGCCAAAGTGTGAATGGTCATGTTCAAACAGTGGAAGACATCACCGCGTGGAAATTGGAGGAGTTAGGCTTGCGGGCCGCCGAACAGACATTGTTCGAGGAGAAGGAACGCGCGCAGGTCACACTCAACTCCATCGGTGACGCCGTCGTGAGCACGGACCTTCTCGGGAAGGTGACGTTTATGAACCAGGTTGCAGAGACGATGACCGGCTGGTCATGTCAGGAAGCGCTTGGGCGGCCGCTTGCCGAGGTATTCAGAATCATCAACGGGACCACGCGGATCGCTGCTGCGGATCCGGCGCGGCGTGCCATGGACGACGATGAGATCGTCAGACTGGCCGAAGGTTGTGTGTTGCTGCGACGCGACGAGACAGAGCTGAATATCGAGGATTCGACCGCCCCGATGCACGGCCGCGACGGTCAGGTCTCGGGTGCGGTTATCGTCTTTCGTGATATTGGACCGTCGCTGGTGATGGCGCAGAAGATGACCCATCTGGCCCATCACGATTTTCTTACCGGGCTGCCTAACCGGGTGCTGCTGATCGAGCGCATCTCCCAGGCGATCACGCAGGCCAACCGTCACGGCAAACGGCTTGCGCTGCTGTTCATCGATCTGGACAACTTCAAGCGCATCAACGATTTGCTGGGACACGCCGCGGGCGATCAGCTGCTTCGATTGGTGGCAAAGCGCCTGGCCGCGTGCGTACGTGCCATGGACACCCTGTGCCGCCAGGGCGGCGATGAGTTCGTGATGCTGTTGACCGAGATTGAGCAGCCGCAGGATGTGGCGCGGGTCGTGGAAAAGCTGCGTGCGGCCCTTGCCATGCCCTACCTCGTTGGGGGGCACGATCTGAGCGTCACCCTGAGTATCGGCATCAGTGTGTTTCCCGATGACGGTTTCGACCCCGATACCCTGATGCACAAGGCGGATACCGCGATGTTTCATGCCAAGGCAAGCGGTCGCGACAGCTACCTGTTTTTCAGGCCAGCCATGAACACCGATGCGGATCGTCGGTTGTCGGTGTAAAGCGGCCTGCGCCTTGTCCTGCAGCAAGGCCGGGGAAAGGTCCGCCTGCATTCGTTTCGTCCATGGCTTGCCTTGCCCGATTCGGCAGTCGAGCCTCAGGACTCCTCCCTGGTCGTTCTTTTCCAGTAGAGTCGCATGATCGGTCGCACCGAGGTGCCATGCAGTACGATCGACACCGTTATCGCCGCGAGCGTGATGGCTGTGATCTGTTCTGCCAGGGGCTTTGCCAGGCCATGGCTGATCGCATACATCAGGTAGTAGACCGACCCGATGCCTCGGATGCCGAACCAGGCAATCATGAATCGCTGGTCACGCGAGACGGGGGCACCGATCAATCCGAGCCAGACGGACGCGGGACGGATCAGCAGGAACAACAGAAAGAGGAATCCGACTGAGTTCGCGGGAAGCGCGGCGAACGAGAGCATGGTGCCCACGACCAGGACGATGACCAGTTCGCCGATCCGTTCCATCTGTTCGTTGAATCCCTTGACTGCCTGCATCATGTCCGCGCTGGATTTATCGGTATGCGGCCCACTGGCATTGATTATTCGGTGTGGATCGGTTGGAGGACCCGCTGTGTGACCAGTGGCAGAAAGTGAGACGACACTGGGCTGCTCCTTCACCCTCTGCAAGGCCAAGCCGGCGGCGAGTACGGCCAGAAATCCATAGGTGTGGCTGAGCACGGCGAGCCCGTAAGCCAGGGCGATCAAGCCCAACGCCAGAAACTCGTCCAGGCCAATCGACTCCTTATGGCAGGCGCGCAGATATACCACCAGTCTGCCAATCAACGTGCCCAGGATGCCGCCGATCACCAGGCCGCCGACGGTTGCCCAGAGCACGTCCACCACCAGCCATCGCCAGCCACCCGTCCCCAGGTCGTGCAGTTCCAGCAGACCCAGGCCAAGCATGACGAATGGAAACGCGGCCCCGTCGTTCAGCCCGCCTTCGCCGGTCAAGCTGAAACGCAGGCGGTCACGATCTTCCGATGATTCCACCTGGACGGCCGAGGCGAGTACCGGGTCGGTCGGTGCGAGAATCGCACCCAGCAATACGGCTGCGCCGAGCGACAGATCCAGCAACAGCACCCCTGTTGCGGCTATTAACGCGATCGTCAACACCATCGACACGAACGCCAGGCGCAGCGGCAACAACCAGTGCCGGTTCGACAGCGGGAGGCCCAGCTTCAGGCCGACAGAGAACAGCGAGATCAGCACGGCCACCTCGGTCAATCTCTCGAGGAGGAGTGCGTGGTTCAGTGGATGAATCACCAGTACCGCCCACCCAATCGGACCAAGGACAACGCCGGCGGCCAGATACAGCATGGCGGTGCTTAGGGGTAAGCGCTTCAAGAAGGTCCCGGACAGGACCAGCGTAATCAGGAGCAGACCGATGCTCAGGGACCAGGCTGCGAAGCTCATTGGGAAATCTCGGCGTACGCCCACGATGAGATAGCGGTGACGCCACTCGATCTCCTGTGAACGGGAATTGGCTTGCCGGGCGTTATCTTTTCGTAGTCCATCTGCGGCACCGTTTCGACGCGCGGTGCCAGGGAATGGTGTCAGGGTGCGGTCAGTCTATCCACGCACCCTGGTAGTTCTCTTGGCCCAGGTCATTGAGCACATAGCAGCGCTTGCCGTCACTGGCGTTCGCCTTTTCGCAGGCCGCCAGTGCCGTTCCAACTTGTCGATACTGGCCCATCAGACGCTGCCGAAAAGATGACATGGGCCCCAAGGTAGGGTGCTCCACGGTGAACTTTGCGGATCGCATCAGGCGATACATGCTGGACTCCTTTATCTCGTGAGACGGTGGCCGACCTTGCATGCTGGCATGCTATCAGCGCAGCCGGCAATAAGATGTGCTCAGGGGGTTCGGACGATCAATGGCACACGATCGCCCTCGTGCTTTTTCGCAAGTTTGGCCGCTTTCTTTTCCTTGGGTGTCAGCAGAGGCTGTTTTTTCGATTCTTTATTTGATTTTTCGTGCTTGGACATATCGATGATCTCCTGATCCATGGTTAAGATGACGCGTGAATTGATCGGGGCTGACGTATGTTATACCTCGGTCGTGTGCCTGTTCGCCTGACACGGCTCGCGTCAATAGCTGGTGCCGAACGAGGCGTCGGTGGTAAATGCCGGCGTGCGCAGGTTGGCCAGTCGACTTGCCTGTACAACTGGCCCATCGTTGAACAGTCGGCGCAGATAGCCGCTACCACCTTTGTAGGCGAAGTGCTTGTTGAGTGCCCGCGCGGTGGTCCGCGCGTTGATGGGTAGACCGTGCTCCAGGTAGTACTTGCGCATGAAAACGATCACTTCCCAGTGACGGTCGCTGAATTCGACCCCTTCCGCGTCGGCCAGCGCTTTCGATCTTGCGCGGTCCCAGTGCTGATCGGCCAGTTCGGTATGGCGTAGGCCGATGTCGTGCCCAGAGGTCTCAGTCTCATGGGGATTGGATGGCTGGTGATTCATTTGTGCTTGTCCTTGTCGGTCGTGCTACTGCTCCCGCGGGTGTCGGCGAAGATCGCAGGACCCGGGCAGATACTAGTTTTATACGCAGAGTCACCGCCGTTTTCGGTACGGTAGCGCACACATGGGGCGGGATGGGTTGGCGATCTGCGCCTGATTCACCTGGCACGCAATCCAACTCTCTTGTCGTCAGTCACATTCCCCTTCGGTCAAACGCCGCTATGTACGCAACCGTACAGACCTCGCCGTGCTCGGTACTTAGTCTGAAATCTTGCCATCTGCGCGACGGGTAAAGGTGCCTGCTGCGCGGCCTTGCTGCCCGCATGGCGGGAGCACGCGGTTATCGGAAATGCAAGAGAGGACGACCAAGTGTCAATTCAAAACGACAACGACCCCGGCGCCAATGCCTGGGGGAGCAGAGCGAATTTGCCGGACTTTGAGCAGGTACTCCGGCGAGGTGGCAGTTCGCTCAAGGAAATGCTGCCACGCGGTGGGCCGCGTGGCCCCATCGTTCTTGCCGCACTGCTTCTGGTCGGGCTGGGGGCATGGACCGCCTATTACACTGTTCCGAGCGATTCCGTCGCCGTCGTGCAACGATTCGGCAAGTATCTCAAGGAGGTTCAGCCGGGTCTGCATTTCAAGCTGCCGTTGGGCATCGATACGGCAACGATCGTTCCGGTGAAGCGGCAGTTGAAGCAGGAGTTCGGGTTTGTCACGCTGGGTGCCAGCGATCCCTACCAGGGTGCGCATGGCGGCCAGAGGGAAACGATGCGGGAAACCCAGATGGTGACCGGTGACCTGAACGCTGCGCTGGTGGAATGGGTTGTTCAGTACCGTGTATCCGAACCCAAGAAGTTTCTCTTCGAGGTGCGGGAACCCAGCGAAACGTTGCGCTACGTGTCGGAATCGGTCATGCGCGAAGTGGTTGGTGACCGCACTGTCGACGAGGTAATCACGATCGGCCGACAGGAGATCGAGTCGGAGGCGTTGACCAAGATGCAGGCGCTTTCGACCAAGTACACCATGGGGATCAGCATCGATCAGGTGCAACTGAAGAACATCAATCCGCCGCAGCCTGTGCAGGAATCCTTCAACGAGGTCAACCAGGCACAGCAGGAGAAGGAAAAATTGATCAACGAGGCCCGCCGTGACTACAACAAGGTGATCCCGTTGGCCGAAGGCGAGAAGGATCAGCGCATCCGTGAGGCCGACGGCTACCGACTCAAGCGGATCAATGAGGCGGAAGGCGACGTCGCACGCTTTAGCGCCCTGCTGGCGGAATACACCAAGGCCCCTGAGGTGACACGCCGGCGAATCTATATTGAGACCCTGCAGGACGTATTACCTGGCATCCGCGCCAAGATCATCGTCGACGAGCAAACCAGCGGCATTTTGCCGTTGCTCAATCTGAATACCCATAAGGGAGGCGGATCATGAACAGATTGATAGCCGTTTTGATCGCTGTCGCGATCGGTACCTTCCTGGGCGTGAGTTCACTGTATACGGTCAGCGAAGTGGAGCAGGTCATCATCACCCAATTCGGCAAACCGGTTGGCGAACCCGTGACCACGGCCGGGCTGAAGGTCAAGGTGCCGTTTATTCAGGAGGTCAACATGATCGACAAACGGGTCCTCGAGTGGGACGGCAGTCCTTCGGATATGCCGACCAAGGACAAGCTCTACATCTCGGTCGATCTCTTCGCCCGTTGGCGGATTACTGATCCACTGCAGTATTTCCTGAGACTGCGCGACGAACGCAGCGCCCAGTCTCGCCTCGATGACATCCTGGGCAGTGAGACCCGCAATGCGGTCGCCAAGCATGAGCTGATCGAGATCATCCGCACGACCAGAGATCGCGTCCCGTTGCGCGATGCGCTGTTGACCACGGCTGAACGCGAGCGCGATATCGGTTCCCTGGTGCCCATTCAGAAGGGCCGCGAAATGGTCGAACGGGAAATCTTTACCGCGGCTGCGGACAAGGTGAGAATATTTGGCATCGAGTTGCTCGACATCCGCTTCAAACGGATCAACTACAACGAGAGTGTCCGCCCGAAGATATACGATCGGATGATCAGCGAACGGCGCCAGATCGCGGAACGTTTCCTCTCCGAAGGCAACGGTGAGGCGGCGAGAATTCGCGGCGATCGTGTGCGTGATCTGAACAAGATCCAGTCGGAGGCCTACCGGCAGGTAGAGGAAATCCGTGGCGTCGCGGACGCGAAGGCTACCGAGATCTACGCCGCGGCGTACAACCGAAGTCCCGAGGCGGTGGAGTTCTACGAATTCACACGCACGATGCAGGCTTACCGCAGCATCATTGCCGAGAACACGACCCTTGTGCTTTCAACCGACAGCGACCTTTTCAAGTTTCTGAAGGGCATGGCATCGCCAAGCCGGTTTGGTGCTTCGATCGGAGATGTGGGCGGCCAGCTATAGCGAGCCTCATTCGCAACGCATCTCAGCACATGGTTATGGGCGAATTGAGATAGTGCCCGCATCGCCTTAGTCGTTCTAATAGCACCCAACCGGGAGTAAACAATGGAAATCACAGGAATTGGCGGACTCATCATCCTGATTGCGGATATCTACGCCATTGTCATGATTCTGCAGAGTTCGGCGCAGCCCATCGAAAAGTTGATTTGGGCCCTGGTGGTATTTCTCCTTCCCCTGATCGGTCTCATCATCTGGTTCGTGGCGGGACCCGGTAGAAAACCGTTCTGAATTTATTGCCGGAGG